>QHCE01000081.1 GCA_003243955.1 Acidimicrobiales bacterium
GGCCAGCCACAGTGCGAGTCGAATTTGGCGTCGGATCGGAACAGATCGGCGTTGCAAGCTCGGCAGCGATACACCCCTGACGTTGTGGTGTTCAGGTACTCGCCAGTGCCAGGCCGCTCGGTGCCGGCTTGGCGAAGTACCTGATACTCCTGCGGGCTGAGTTCAGCCCGCCACTGTGCGTCGGTTTTGGTCACGGGAAGTGAGGTCATACTTTGACCCTAGCCGGCTGAAGCTCGAATCCGTAGTAGCTGCGGATCGTGATCGGTGGGTCGGTCAGCGAACTCCGCTGACGTGTGCACGATCGAGTAGCTCGTACCGCCTACGTTGGGACTGCTGAATGCTTGATCGTCGAGCACAGCAACACCGTCAACGATGCAGCTGTAGCGCTGCATTTCCGGCAGAGTGTCCGCGGCGGCGTGAAGCACTCCGTCGGCGACGAGCTTACTGACCGATTGCGAGGTTGGGCCGTCATGAATTTGCCCGAGCGCCACCACTCGTGCGGTTTTGCTGGCAGCGCTTAGCCGTGCGACAAACTCGTGCACCTCACGCGCCTGTGCCTCCCGCTGGGGCTCCGATGGAGTGTGTGGTGGCTGGTAACGGCCGTAGAGAGGGCTGTCATGGTCAGCGCCGGCAGTGCTCATAGCGCTCACTAAGTCGAGCCCTATCACGAAAAGCGGCGTGCCCTTGATGTCAAATTCGCCGACTACCTGTTTGCTAGCGCCTTTGAAGGCATCAGAGTCGGGAGCGATCCGACCGGGCGAGTGGTTGAGCTCGGCGCGTCCGTTGTTTACCCCTACCGACGTTGCCGCCGTGGCTGACGGCTGTCCGCGATTTATGAAGCGCGCGGTATCGGGCCGAAACAGGAAACCGGTTCGACGATTGAGACCAGGCTGCGGAGAATCGGCGTTGTCGCTTGGATCAAGCTGTCGGTACTCGTACCGAACTTTGCCAGCTGAACTAGCCGCGGCTGTGAGTGCGGCAAAGGACGCCGCGCCGCTCACAGTCTGATCGTTTTTCTTACCGCTGTCGTCCGGCATACCCGTAACTACGATGATGTCAGGTTGTCGGAGGTTGTTCGCTATTAGCCTGCCCAGACGTTGCAGTACCGGATCGTCTGCTCCCGCCTCGGCGCGGCTAGCATCTAGCGTGGCTATGGTGAGCTGGTTCTCGGCTGGCGTCGAGGCGGTCTGCGGTTGGAGATCTGTTGGCCTCAACTTCGGCGTGTGGTCCGGCAGCAGGGTGTAATTGCCGGCCGCGTAATGCCACACTCCGGTGATCGTGCCGGGAAGTGCGTCACCAGTGTTAGCGACGGGCAGTGGTGCCAGCGTATCGCCGAGCATCACGCGACCAGTCTGAGCTCGTGCGGCGGTAGACAGCACACTCCCGGTAGGTGTCTGTATGCCATCAGGTACGGGAGCGCTTGGCCAGACTGGAAGTTGTCCGTCGGTGGGCCCGATCGCCACAGCATCGTCGATCTGGACCCGCATTCCTTCTAGTGCCTCAAAAGTGTCTATTGCATTGTGGTCGCGATCAAACCGTGGGGAACGTTCGATGTCGACTGGTTCGATGCCACTGGCCGTTGTCTCGCGAATCTGCCCGGGAGCTGTGGCGCCTAAACGACCGATCCGTATTGGTTTTGGCAGCTCGGCGCTGCCGGTACGGCGCACCTTTGCTCGCACGATCTCGGTCACCGTGAGGTTGCCGCTGTCCTCGCCACCGGTGCGGACTTCGGCGACTGTGCCTGAAACGTTTACGGTGTCGCCAGGAACGAGCTTCGGCTGGTCAGCGAGGTAGACGTACACACCCTCACTGGTCTCGGGCTTATTGTCGGGCGCAAGATCTTGCATCCATAGGCCTTGATTGTGTACAGCGGTGACCACGCCGGGTACATCGGCTACGGCGAGTCCCCGCATCGGTGAGAGGTGGCCTGGGCCCTGAATGTCGTGAATTCGGACATGTTGCGGTGTCGGGGGCGATTGCGCGCAGCCGCTGAGTACTACTCCAATGGCCAGCGAGCTACAGCAGAGTGTGCGAGCCCAGAGACGATGGAACATGGCGCCTCCCTAACCGGCTCAGTAGCAGAAACCCGGCAGCACAACACTAAAGGTAGCGTGGCGACATGGGGTCGACCGCGGTGGAACACGTTGTTGGTGATCGAGTAGTTCGGATTAGCAGCCCTGACCGGGTGTACTTTCCCGAACTCGGCCTGACCAAACTTGACTTAGTGCTGTATTACTGCAGCGTCGGTAACGGTGTGCTGCGCGCACTGTTACGCCGACCGTGCACATTGCATCGATTCCCCGAAGGCATCGAGGGCGAGGCAATCTATCAAAAACGGGTTCCTAAGGGCGCGCCCGATTGGCTCAAAACCGCAACGGTGACATTTCCCAGCGGTCGAACTGCCGATCAACTGTGTGTCACCGAGCTGGCCTCGGTGGTATGGGCGGTGCAGATGTCGACTGTGGAGTTTCACCCGTGGCCGGTGGCTGCGGCTCAGCCTGATTGCCCAGATGAGCTGCGGATCGATTTGGATCCGCAGCCCGGGACTGGATTCTCCCAAGCCCGAAAGGCCGCTGAGCTAGCTCAAGAAGTCTTCGACGAGCTGGGCTGGACGAGCTGGTTGAAAACTTCAGGTGGGCGCGGGCTACATCTTGCGGTGGCAATCCAACCGAGCTGGAGCTTCGTGCAGGTTCGGCGGGCTGGCCTTGCGCTCGGCCGCGAGCTAGAGCGCCGTGCACCGCAGCTCCTCACGGTCGCGTGGTGGAAAGAGGAGCGGGGTCAGCGGATTTTCTTCGACTACAACCAGAACGCGCGAGACCGCACAGTGGTGAGCGCGTACAGCATTCGCCCGGTGAGCCAGGCGACCGTTTCAGCTCCGCTGAAGTGGTCGGAACTAGCTGACGCGAACCCGACTGATTTCACGGTGCAGACAATGCCGGAGCGGTTCGCCCGGCTCGGCGATGTACATGCCGGCCGCGACAGCGTCGTAGGGGCGAGCCTGGAACCGTTGCTGGAATGGGTGCAACGAGACGAACGGGACCACGGCCTCGGTGATGCGCCGTATCCGCCGAACTATCCTAAGATGCCCGGCGAACCGCCGCGGGTCGCGCCCAGCCGAGCCAAACATGACAGCTGAAGCTCGCGAGACGGACCGGGCTTTTGAAATTGTAGCCCCGGAGGTAATAGCGGCAGTAAGCTGGGTGATATGCCAATTTGTATAACCAAGCAACGTACTCCGGTGTGGGCTTGGATGCTGGTACTAGAAGCTCGGCAGCACAGAGAAAAGCCCTCCGTCGTTACCTCAGCCTGGAGTGAGCCGACAGCCCGAGGATGTTGTAGAAGCGAGCTCAACGCACTAAAGGCAGCGGTATTTCCGTTGATCGCCTTCGGGCGATGAGTAGCGCAGCCAACCCCGCGTTCGCCATCAGTAGCACTGTTGGATACAGCGTTGTCACCAGGTTGTAGTGCGACAGCGCGGCTAAAGCGAGCCCCTGTGTGATTGCGCCCCATGCATAATTAGACAGCGTTTCCTGTCCGGGCTTGTGCCAAGACTTCCGATACGTTGGTACGTAGGCAACCGCATCGATAAACGACACGAGAATGATCGAAAGAGTGGGGTTTTCAGTGAGAGCCCACAGTGCCCCAGCCACTCCGCAGCCAATCAGGCTCCACCAGTCAACCGTGGTGATCTGCGTTTCGCCCTGTCGAATTGACATGACAAGAATCACGGCAATCAGCACAGCCATACAGCCCGTTCGCCATGCGCCCGGGCCCGCACCGCCCACTACCTGTGCACCAAAGGCGATCGCTCCTGTGAGCGTCCACACTAGCCAGGTGAACACATGCGGTGTGGTCCGTCCCTTAGCCGTGTCCCGGATATAGGGAAGGGTCGTCACAACGGAGATGGCTGCTGCCAGCCCTCCGAGAAAACTGTCCACGGTGCCGATGCTACAAGTGGCAAGAGCCTCCCGTTCATAAGCTACATCTCACTACTGATCGGAAAGTAGCCCGCTACCGGCAATGGGTGCCGGGGTCTGGCACCGTTTTTTCGATGAGGTACCGATTCACCGCATCGGTGATGCAGGAGGTCTGGGGATACGCCGTGTGTCCTTGGCCTTCCCACGTCAGCACAGTTCCGGTGCCCAGCAGCGTCGCGAGCCGCGCGGTGTTCTCGTACGGAGTCGCGGGATCTCCAGTGGTGCCCACCACCACGATCGGTGGTGCGGATGTGGCCGCGCCGACTGGGTACTCATCGCGGGGAGACTTCCAAGACGCGCAGCCCAGCAGCGTTACGGCCAGCGCGCTCCCGAACAGCGGATACCGCGAGCGCCACTGCGTTTGCAACTCGGTCACTTCCGCAACTGGCACTGGGTTTCGTTCATCCGCGCAGCCGATCGCTAGATTTGCCTCGACAGAGTTGTCATAGTGTCCATTACTGCCTCGGCCGTTGTATTCGTCGATGAGGGAAAACACGCCCGCGGGTTTGCCTGCGTCAAGGTCGTGCAGCGCGTTTTCCAATGCACTCCACTTCTCTGGGGAGTACATCGCCGCAAGAGCAGCGAAAACAGCCACTCCTTCGGTGGCGTGTCGGCCACCTGGCGCCTTAACGGGCTGCTGCGCAACCTTGGAGATGATCCGTGCTGTTGTGGCTCGCGCGTCTACGCCAAGCGGGCAGCGGTCACCGCGCTGCTGACAGTTTGCCGCGAAAGCGTCGAACTCTTTCTCAAAGCCCGCCGCTTGACGTTCGGATGCGGTAACACTGTCCTGCTGCGGGTCCACGGCGCCATCAAGCACCATGGTGGCAATGTTGCCGCCGAACAGTCGCGCATACACCGCGCCGAGCAGGGTGCCATAGGAGTAGCCCAAGTAGTTGAGCTTGGTGTCGCCCACCGCGCGGCGAATGGCATCCATATCCCGAGCTGTTTGCTCAGTGCTGATGTATTGCAAAGTTGTGCCGTATTTATTACTGCACTGCCGGGCAATCGCGGCCGCCTGGGCAAGCTGTGTTGCGAGCTCCGCGGCATCGGGATCTGAGTTTTCTTCGGCTTGTTTGTCTTTTTGTTTGTCGCTGATGCACCGTACCGGCGATGAACCACCCACTCCGCGAGGGTCGAAGCCCACAATGTCGAAACGTTGCTGCAGCTGCTTGGGTAGAAACAGCGCTGACTGCGCCGCAAATTCCACCCCAGAGGCGCCCGGGCCTCCCGGATTCACCACTAAGGAACCTATGCGTCGAGTTTGTGCCGCGCTGCGCATTCGGAGCAAAGCCAAGGAGAACATTTGTCCGTGTTCCTGCGCCCAATTCTGCGGTACCCGCAGGGTGGCGCAGGAAAACGTCACGCCCACGACGTCACTGTGCGCGATGTCGTGGGCACGGTCAGCACAGTTCCGCCACGGCGTTGCAGTGCCGTCCAACTGGGTGATGCTGCCCAGTTCCTCGGGCTTATTCCACACGTTTAACGAGCACATCGATAGCAGCATCGCTACGACGAGAGCCAAGGCGCCTAGCACAAAAAAGCGACTGCGCCTGTACACAGAATTGTTGTGCTGGTTAGGAAAGGTACTTCCGGCAAGGAAAGCGCCATCGCCGGATTGGGCAATCACACGCGCCCCTCTAATACAGCCTGGAGGTCGTAGCTCACGGGTTCAGCCAGCTGCGAGTAGTCACACGATTCCGCGCCGCGGTCGGTGCGCCACCGGCAAAACTGCGCAATGTGCCGGAATCGGTCATCTTCGGTGTGGTCATAGCTCACCTCGGCGACGAGTTCGGGCCGCAGTGGCTCCCAGTGGGTGTCTCGCCCGGCGCTCCAGCGGTTCTGGCCACCCGGCAATCGGGTCGGCACGGGTGTTCCACTGCCCTCGGCGGCCTGCCACGGATGGTTGCTGGTCAGTGACCTCAGGTTACGATAGGGCTCCAGCTTGACCGCCAGCTCCACCCGTTGTGCCCCGGTGAACGCCGAGCAGACACCGACGTAGTTCAAATCACCGGTATCGGTATATAGGCCGAGCATGAGTGAGCCGACTCCTGGCAGGCTGCGATGCCGGCGATATCCGGCTACTACCACGTCGGCGGTGCGATGATGTTTCACCTTCACCATAAGACGTTTACCTGGTGCATAGGGCACGTCGGACGCCTTTGCGATCACGCCATCTAGACCTGCGCCTTCGAACTGGGTAAACCAGCGCGCGGCGGTGGCGGGGTCGGTGGTCACCGGCGTGCGATGGATCACTCGGGTCCTTACTTGACCGTCATAGGCTCCTATCAGCTGTTCTAACACCACTCGGCGTGCCGCGTAGCTGTGGTCGAGGTAGGACCGCTCCGCGTCGGCAAGGACGTCGAATGCCACAAACCGCGCCGGCGTGGCCTCCGCGAGCTCAGCAATACGCCGCGCTGAAGGGTGGATTCGCTGATTGAGCAGATCGAAGTCCAGTCGATGGTCACGCACCACAATCAGCTCGCCGTCCAACACGCATTGTGCGGGCAGCTCCTTGACCACAGCTGCCACGACCTCGGGGAAGTATCGTTCCAGCTGCTTACCTCCTCGGCTGCCCAGCACTACCTCCTCGCCGTCTCGAAATACGATGCAGCGGTAGCCGTCCCATTTCGGTTCATAGTGCATGCCTGGCGCCGTTGGGATCACCGACGCTGACTTGGCGAGCATCGGTTCAACAGGTGGGTTCACCGGAAGCCGCATAGGTATCAGTCAACCATCAGATAGCGGGTGAGCAACACGCCGCCGGCGTGCACAACGTGCGCGAGTTGCAGTGTACGAGGGATACCAGCGTCTACACCTGCGGTAATTCGGGGTGCATCGGCCAAGCTCAGCTGCGGCGAGACGGTCAGGCAGAGCTCATCTACTAACCCTTCGGCAGCAAGTTCGCCGAACAAGCGCGGTCCGCCTTCGCACAGCAGCCGCCGTAGCCCCAACTGATGCAGCCGCACCAACATGCCGGGCAAGTCGACGCTTGTCTCTCCAATGCACTCGACGTCGGCATGCTTGGTGAGCGCGGCCCGTCGTGCCGGGTCGCTAGTCCGATGCGTGATTACTCTGGGCCGAGGTGACGGGCCGGCGTAGGAGGAGCCGGAAAAATCCAAGTCCAGGCTGGAACTGATCACGACTAGCCGCGCGTGTGGTGCAAGCCCACGAGCGACGCGGGCGGCTTGGCGCTCGTCGCTCACGCGCAGCTGGCGATATCGCTCGAGCCGGAACGTCTCCGCACCCACGATGATCGCGTCGCACTGGTCACGTAGCAGTCGGAAGATCTGCTTATCCGCGCTACCCGACAGCGGCTCGGAACGTCCGCCGATCGCGGCCGCCCCATCTACGCTGCACGCGAAGTTTGCTCGCAGCCAGGGCAACCTCGGTATGTCGTATAGCTGCGCGAGGCGACCCGCAGACAGCTCGCTGTCACCTTGGCTCAATGGCCACAGCTGTCGAAGGGCGTCCGTCATGGGATTGGAGAACACTCCGCAGCACCTACCACCGTTAGTGATGCCTCATGCTGCGGGTGTGTCCGAGGCTGGTTTCCAGGCATCGTCCTCGTGGGGCCAATCCAGCGTGATTGTGCTGGTGGTGTTCATGTCTAGCTGCGGAAACTCTTGGCCGAAGTAGTACTGGTAGCGATCCTGGCGATAGCCGACCTTCGAGTCGTCGATAGATCGCGGTTTGCCTTGAGCGTCAAACGGTGGAATGTTGCTCTGTTGGGAATAGACCGGAAGTCCCGTGCTCGGGTCTACGTAGAACACCGCATGCAAACCCTGGCCAAGACCACCCTTAGAGGAGTAGGGGTGCGCCTTATAGTCGATGCCGGTCCTTTGAAAGGCCCAGGTGAAATGCTGAAGGCCCAGATATCCGTATGGCCCGCTCTTTACCGGGTTATAGTTCACTTCAAAGCGCAAATACTTCTTGTTTCCGTCACCGGGTTTGGTTTTCAGCTCCAGTTTTGGCACCTGAATGATATCGGGAAAATCTTTGGTGAAGTACCCAGAGACCGCGTCAGCCTGTTTTTCATCTAGACCAAATATGTTAATTCCGTCCCCTATTTGGAACATCGCGTCTCGTAGCTGGCAGCTGTCGAAGCGGGACTGGTTCCACTTCTTCTCAAATTCGTTGTATGTGCGCGTCTTGCCATCTATACAACGCGTTCTGAACGCAAACCCTTTACTCTCGGGCTTCCCAGTTCGTATGGTGTCTTCTCGGTTGAGGGAAAACTTTTTAGTTTTGTAGTCAAACCCGGTATCGGCCGTTTTGCGTAAGCCTTCGGACAGGTCTGATTTTTGCGACGACATGGTCTCGCTTACGGTGCGAACAGAGCTTTGCAGCATCATGTTGCGAAACGTCTCCAGAAACAGCGCATGCTTATCGACCTTGTCCAGGTCGGATTGCGCTATATCGTTGGGATTACCAAGTTTTGCGTATTCTTTGCCGCCGCCACTTCTGCCTTCGTGGCTTGGAGTAGGGGAACTCGTCTTGTCTTTTGAGAGCAGGGCATAAGCCCCGAATCCACCCCCGGTGAGCAGGCCAACCGCAACCACTACGACGAGCACAATAAGGGCAGCTTTCTTGCCGCCGCTACCTGAGTTTGGTGGTGGATATGCTCCGTAATTATAGGGCGGAACCTGCTGCCCATAGCTACCCTGCTCTGGGTAAGCGCCGGCGCCGGGATAGGGAAAGTTTCCTGGCGCCGCACCTGGATATGGCGGTAGGGGCTGCTCCGGATACTGGCCGCCGCCGGGTTGCCCCGCGTACGGGGCGCCCCCAGACTGCCCCGGATAAGCTGACGGACCTGGCCCGCTGTGATAGGGCTGGCCCGGAGCAGGCTGTTCGGGCGGTTGCGGTGAACCGGGTTGCATGGAATTTCCTTACGTATCTTTCGGGTGAAATTACTAGCTCGTTACCGCCTAGCTTTCGGCTCTTTAGAGCGCCCGGCAATAGGGACGTGTTGGGGTTCGCCAGTTCCAGGCGGCGCCTCGCTGCGTTGTCGTCGTCGCCCATACCTTCTCGGTATGAACTCCTCCTCCGCCTTGCCATCCATCCACCTAGAACCGCCTCTCTAACCCAACCCCCTATTGCCGGACACTCTTAGCCGAAGATGGGCTCGATTGCACCCAACGTAGTACTTTGCGTTCCATCCAAAAAGACAAAAATGGAATAGTGCCCGCAAGTAGCACCCCGAGGGTTCGTTGCGAACGCCAACCGCTTTCGCGGGCCAGCAGCACGGTCATCGCTATATACATCATGTATAGCAAGCCATGGATAGGACTCACGATCTGCACCATAGTTGGGCTGTTGGCTGCATACTTCAACGGCATAGCTACCCCGACTAACAGTAGCAACCCGCAGCCGACCACGTACGCCATTATCCGAAATCGCAGCAATGTCCCGTTCATCATGTGATCGCCTTAGGCTCGGAGCCGACCTGCTCCATGCTGCGGTGTAGGTCGGCTAGATAGGCGTTATAGGCGTCCAGTTCGGGGTCGGACTCAACCTCATGAAAAGTGAGCGCGGTGGTTGAACGCGGCAGCTGGGGTGGAGGATCGGTAGGATCGCCGCCCTCTGAGGTGTGGGAACTTTCTTGTTCGGTGATGTCCTCGCGCATAGTACGCCACCACATGTAGCCGGCGGCAGCGGCAAAAAATGGCCATTCAAGGGCGTAGGCGTAGCTACGCAGGTTTCCGGCCTCGCCGCGCCGCAGCTGCCAATAGCCCAGCGCGACACAGACAATGACCACCAGAAGCATCAGCGCATGGAACGCCAGCTTCCGCGGTGTCCAAAACAATCGTGACCGGAGCACATATGCAGCTTAGAGGCCGCGCGGATAGGGGTCGGGTTAGGGAGGCGCGTTGTGAGATAGATGGCCACTAGTTGGCTGCGCTGCCAGAAAGCGCGAGACGGTTGGCCAGTGGTGCCGGATGTAATGACTGCGGCATCATAAACCCATGCAGTTCATGGTGATCGGTCGAGACGGTACGGACCCAAACGCGATGTTGCGCCGCCGGGCAGCTCGCGACGAGCACCTCGCCCTGGGCGAGCGCATGCGGCAGGCGGGGACACTGTTATGTGCGGTGGCGTTGCTCGATGAGTTCGGGCAGATGAACGGCTCAGTGTATCTGGTTTCCTTTCCTTCCCGTAGTGAGCTGGAGGAGTGGCTGCAGATTGAGCCATACATGGTCGGGGGAGTCTGGAAGGATGTGCAGATCCAGCCCGCGCAGCTAGGTTCGGGGTTTGCGCATCTAGCCTCTTGAAGCTCACCGTTCCGCGGCGACACGCCAGTGCTGGCGCAGTCGTGGGCGCGGTTGTCAGGCATTCAGGTTAAGCTGTTGCTTGCTATGGCGAACACATTTTTGGTCGTAAGAGGCGTGCAATGAACCGTGGTCCGCGAGTTCTCCTCGATGCCACCGCTGTCTCAGCTGACCGCGGAGGTCTTGGAAGGTATACCGACGGGCTCATCCCCGCGCTCACTGAGCAGGACGCCGACCTGGTAATCGCATGCCAACGCAGCGACGCCGACCGATACGGCCAGCTCGCTCCCCAAGCCCGTGTAGTGCCGGCTCCAGCCGCCATCTCGCATCGCGCGGCGCGGGTAGCGTGGGAGCAGACCGGGCTGCCCCTACTCTGTCAGCACGTAGGTGCTCAGGTATTGCATGCGCCGCACTACACCATGCCGCTACGAAGTTCATGCCCGACGGTCGTGACCGTGCACGATGCCACGCTGCTGACCGAGCCTGACCACTACGATAAAGCGCGTCGCGCTTTTATGGGTTCGGCGATCAAAACCGCACTACGGCGCGCGACCCGGGTCATCGTGCCCTCCAAGGCTACTCGGGACGAGCTGATTCGACTCCGTGACGCTGACCCCGCCGCGTTAGACGTGGCCTATCACGGCGTGAACACTGATGAGTTTCGGCCGCCCACTCAAGCGGAGGGGGCCCGGGTAAAGGCTCGACTTGGTCTAGGGACGATGAGTTACGTAGCGTTTTTGGGTGTTCAGGAGCCACGAAAAAACGTACCTAATCTGATTCGTGGTTGGGTGCGGGCGTGTGAGCATCGGGCCGACCCGCCAGCACTGGTGATCGCCGGAGGTTCTGGCCACGACGATGAAATAGATGCCGCTATCGAGAAAGTTCCGGCACCGCTTCGGCTGCTCCGGCCTGGCTATCTGCGTTACGCGGACTTGTCCGGTTATCTTGGGGGGGCAGTTGTCGTGGCGTATCCGAGCCATGGGGAAGGTTTCGGTCTTCCCGTACTGGAGGCCATGGCTTGCGGCGCCGCGGTGCTGGTGACGCCTCGGCTTTCATTGCCTGAAGTAGGAGGTGAGGCCGTGGCTTACACCGGTGAAAGCGCCGACACAATCGCCGGGGATTTAGCCGCGCTGCTGGACGATCCAGACCGTAGGAAGACGCTTGGCGAGGCCGCAAGTGGGCGCGCGGCGCGGTTCACGTGGAAGTCTTCCGCCCAGGCACACCTAGCAAGCTACGCACGTGCTGTAGCTGGAGAATGACAGGAAATGAACAGCAACTTCTCTACCGCCAACTTCTCTACCGCCAACTTCTATGCTGTCGTGCCCGCGGGTGGAAGTGGAACACGGCTATGGCCGCTCTCGCGCGCCGGTGAGCCCAAATTCTTGCATCCGCTTGCGGGTGGAACGCGTAGCCTGCTGCAGTCGACGCTGGATCGGTTACAGCCGCTGGCTCCACCCGAGCGCACGCTGGTCGTCACTGGTGCCCGGCATGCCTCCGCGGTCGCCCGGCAGCTCCCAGAGCTGGATGCAGCCAACATCATTATTGAGCCGTCTCCGCGCGATTCCGCGGCCGCAATCGGCTTAGCCGCGGCGATAATTGCCGAGCGAGATCCCGAGGCCATAATGGGCTCGTTTGCCGCCGACCACCACATTGCCGACCCGACAGGTTTTGTTGCGGCGGTACGCGACGCGGCCTGTGTGGCGGCCGATGGGTATTTAGCGACTGTGGGTCTCACCCCCACTCGTCCTGAAACCGGTTATGGATACCTCAAGCTTGGCCAGAAGCTCGAAACCGGCATCGGGTTTGCCGTGAACGAATTCGCCGAAAAGCCCACGGAGCAGAGAGCAGAAAAGTATTTTGCCTCCGGCGAATATCTGTGGAACGCGAGCATGTTTGTGTGGCGGGTCGCCGCAATGTTGGCTGAGCTTGAACGTCAACAACCCCAGCTGTACGCAGGCCTTCGCCACATTGCGGCGGACTGGGAGACACCTCGCCGCGACGACACTTTTTCTCAAGTCTGGCCAACGCTACCGGCAACGGCGATCGACTACGCAATCATGGAGGACGCGGCTGCGCGCGGCCGCGTCGCTACGGTCCCGGCCGACATCGGTTGGCATGACATCGGCGACTGGAACGCTGTGGGCGAGATTGCCAAGCAGGATGAATACGGTAATGCCGTACTGGGCGACTCAGCACTTGTACGCGCGATTGATGCCCAGCGTTGCGTAGTAGCAACTTTCACGAATCGAACGGTCGCTCTAGTGGGTCTAGATGATGTGGTGGTTGTTGACACGCCAGATGCGGTGCTGATCTGTTCCCGGGAGCGCAGTCAAGACGTCAAGCAAGTCGTGAGCCAACTAGACCGTGACGATCCGCTCCGTTGATGGGATGGGCGCTCGAAAAAAGCTCCTGCTGTCTTGGCAGATGACTTATTGGCGGAGTCCTTAGGCAACTTTCGGCAGATTAAAGCGATGCGCAGAGTTGGTACTGCGCGTCGGGTAGCCCAATCGCCTTCCAAGTGGCTAGTGTACGGCGCGTAGAGATCGAGAAACACAGGTGCTCCAGTCTAATCTGGACACTTCAATGACCGCCGTGCCAGGCTTGGTACGAAATACAACGTTGTGATGAGGGGGAGCTGTGGCGCTTCAACCGTCGGCCGAGGAATCTAAGGACACTCCAGCCGTCGCAGAGCTGAAAAAAATGAGGCCGTTACTGGCATGGGGTCTGCTCGGCATCAATGGGCTATGGCTCCTGGTGGCGCTGCAAGCGTTTCTATTTGGAGGCAGTGAAGGTACGTTCCGTGCGGAATTCGCCAACCGGGCCCTTTTGGCATTTGGTGAGCACCCAGATCTATTCGGTGGTTTTGCCGGGCTTCTGAGCATTGGCCTTGTCGGTATACCGCAGATTGCGCTTCCACTGCTGGCGCTTGCGCTGGTGAGCCACCTCAAACCAGTGGTAGATACGCTTGCTAAACCAGTGCTGATCACCGTGCTTGCTGAATACGCGGTAAGTGCCCTGTTTGGGTTGGTGGCGTTCATAGCAAGCTTCGCGATTGATCTTGGAGGTGCGAGTCGGGGTACGGGTCGGCTGCTCACCGAAAGTGCGCTGTACCGTTTGGGCTTGTTTGCTCTGCTTGGGCTTGCCGTATACGTTGCGGTAAGGGCCGCGCTGCCGTACTTCAACAGCCCCAAAGCGGGTCAACCGTTTGGCAGCTACGGGCATCAGCAGGGCTGGCCTGGTGGTTCGGGACAGCAATTTTTTGGTGGATCAACGGATCAGCCGGGTCAGCCGTCATTTCAGGGCCAGCCAGGCGTACCAAGCCAGCAACCTAGCCAGCCTTCATACGGTCACCAGCCGGGCCAGCAACCTTATGGGAGCCATCCCGGGCAGCATGCCGCACAACCAGGCTATGGCGGGGGTGTTGGCGGTCCTGGTAGCTCAGCGGTGCCACCGGTAAGTGGTCAGCCAGCGCAGCCGGGCCAGCAACCTTATGGGAGCCATCCCGGGCAGCATGCCGCACAACCAGGCTATCCCGGTGGTCCTGCAAGTGCAGCTGTGCCGCCTCCGGTAAGTGGTCAGCCAGGCAGTTGGTCTGCTCCACCGCAGAACCCGTAATTGTTTCAGGCGAAAATACGCGCCATCGAGACAACTGTTAAGCACGACTACTAACGGTGGGCCCGACGAGAAAATCGTCGGGCCCACCGTGTCTGTGTTAGTAATTTCAAGTCCGTTGAAGTGGCTGGCGTACAACTGTTAGGTATCGCTCGCGGATCAATAGCAGATACCCCCTTGACTCATGGGGCATTACACGCGTGTAATTTGCTCAATGATCACCGCTGAAGCACGAAG
Organism: Acidimicrobiales bacterium; assembly: GCA_003243955.1. GTDB lineage: Bacteria > Actinomycetota > Actinomycetes > Mycobacteriales > QHCE01 > QHCE01. The sequence goes on from QHCE01000081.1 coordinate 14,093, forward strand.
TCGTCTCACACCGACTTAGGTGCCGCAGTCAAGGAGGCGGTATGTCCAGTAAAGCAACGAGTGCGTCTGTTATTGATGGGGAGTTCCCGGAGTGGCAAGAAGATGCCCTATGCGCTCAAACGGACCCGGAAGCATTTTTTCCGGAAAAGGGTGGTTCCACCCGGGAGGCTAAGCGCATCTGTGTGAATTGCGAAGTTCGCACTCAGTGCTTGGAGTATGCCCTGGCACACGACGAACGGTTTGGGATCTGGGGCGGCCTATCTGAACGAGAGAGACGTAGGTTCAAGCGCGAAATCGCCGCCTAGCTTAGCGTCTCCAATAGCTCCCTGCCTACGTTCTCGTCGCCTTGTGTGCCCACAAGCACACGGCGGCTCCTGCGGCCTTGGCAGGAAACTATTGGCGAGCGCTATGCCCACGCTAAGCTTGTTTTTATTTTTTTATAAAACACTGGAGCGGTGCTAGGCGGATGGCTGGCAAGGCCGCAGGCGACGCCGCGTACATGGCCGGAGCGCAGCGGAGGAAGTACGCAAGGAGCCGAGAACGTAGCCAGGCGCCGTCTAGCACCGCCGCCTTAAAGCCGCGTTATAAATCCTCGGGGTCGATTCCTAGCGCATTCGCCACTTGCTCGGTTAGTACGTCGTGTACTAGCTCCGCCAGCTCGTCTCTATCGCCAGCGCGGGCCTCCAGTGGCCAGCGGTATATGACTATGCGGGGCGGAAGGGGGCCATGCTGGGGATGTATCCGTCCGGCTAGCAGTCGAGCTAGCGGAACAGAACCGTCTTCTAGCACGTCAGAGTCGTAGCTTGGCAGTTCCGGAGGGACATCTTCTACCGCGAATTCAACGCTACTCAGTTGCTCGGGCCAGTGGTGCTCCAGGTGCTCTACCGTGTCCAGCACGAGATCGTCAAAGATTTGGGCACGGCTGCGAGCTAGCGGTGCACTGGCGGGTAACAGTCGACCACGTAAACCCCGACCGCGCCGATTCCGCCAGCTACCGTGCCACTTTTTATGCCGATGCCCGAGGTAACCATCCGGATGTTGGCGCATGGATCCTGAGGTCATGTATTTGAGCATACGGCCACTACTGACGGGAGGTGGTGTTTAGATATGGCCCGGCGAAGAAATTTCCTGTGCGACATAGTTGCTCTGGTATTGATGCGCGTGGAGTGTGGCATGGTGCATCGGGCTCACGGTAGAGTGCGGCCGGTGAGGTTACAACGACGTTGTTCCAGGGTGGGGTGTACTCAGCCCGCGGTGGCCACACTTACGTATGTGTACGCAGATTCCACCGCCGTGGTTGGGCCGCTCGCCACATTCCCCGAACCGCACACCTATGACCTGTGCGAGGTTCACGGCCGCCGAATGACGGCACCACGGGGCTGGGAACTAGTGCGTCACGAGGGTGATTTTTCTCTTGTTCCCAGCAGCGATGACCTTGTCGCATTGGCCGATGCTGTGCGCGAGGCTGCCCGGCCTGCTGCTGGGGGAGATATGCCACCTGAAGGCGGCGGCGCTCTAGCCCCGCGTCGTGGGCATCTGCGGGCGCTACCATCACTGCCTTAACTGCCGGCTAAGCGCAGGTATGCGTTGCCTCACCCGTATTGTGTTGTTGGTTCATTCCGCGCGAGCTCTATGCCCGAGAAGCGAGGTTTCGTGGCAGTGCAAGTTCCATCGTCAGCCGCACAGCGTGCCGCTGACGAGTTACCTAATATCGTCAAGGCGTACGACATACGGGGTCTGGTTGGGCAGCAGCTCAACGAAGAGTCGGCATGGGCGCTTGGGGCGGGCTTTGCCCACCTCGTTGATGCGCCGGTGATCGCGGTCGCCCACGACATGCGGGACTCGTCTCCAGGATTAGCGCAGGCTTTCGCTCAGGGCGCGAGCGAAACTGGCACAGATGTTCGGATGGTCGGTCTCGCATCGACGGACATGCTGTACTTCGTCAGTGGCCACTATGACGTGCCAGGAGCAATGTTCACCGCTAGCCACAACCCAGCCGCCTACAACGGAGTCAAAGTCTGCCGCGCCGGTGCCGGCCCGATCAGCACCGAAACTGGTTTGAAGCAGATGGCGGTTACCGCTCGCGCTCTACTGTCTGGGGAGCAATGCCTCCCGCCGGTGGTTACCAGCGGCCCGGCTGGCGCAGTAAGCTCATTAGAGGCCCTCAACGATTACGCGGCATACTTAAATGGGCTCGTGGAACTGTCGGAGATTCGGCCGCTAAAAGTCGTCGCGGATGCTGGAAATGGTATGGCCGGATACACGGTGCCCGCGGTATTTGCCGGGCTGCCGCTGGAGGTGGTGCCGTTGTACTTCGAGCTTGACGGCACGTTCCCCAATCACGAGGCTAATCCTCTGGAGCCGGCAAACCTGGTGGATTTACAACGAGCAGTGCGAGAGCATGGAGCCGATATCGGACTGGCATTCGATGGTGACGCCGATCGTTGTTTCGTGGTCGATGAGCGTGGCGAGCCGGTCTCGCCCAGCGCGGTGACAGCTCTAGTGGCCAGCGTGGAGCTTGTCCGCGACCCCGGTGCCACCGTCATCTACAACCTGATCACTTCCGCGGCTGTCCCCGAGATTATTGCCGAGCACGGGGGAGTGGGTGTACGAAGCCGGGTTGGCCACTCCTATATCAAAGCCGAGATGGCCCGCACCGGCGCCATATTTGGTGGCGAGCATTCAGCGCATTACTATTTTCGCAGTTTCTGGCGGGCCGATACCGGAATGCTTGCCGCGATGCATGTATTGGCGGCGTTGGGCACTCAGGATAGACCTCTGTCGGAGCTGGCTGCGCAATATCACCGCTACCCCGCATCGGGTGAAATCAACTCGAAGGTCGATGACGCACCAGCGGTGTTGGTCGCCGTAGAAAATGCCTACTCCGCGCTGCCAGACACGAGTGTGGACCACTTGGACGGTTTGACGATCACGTTTGGCGACGCCAGCTGGTTCAACGTTCGAGCCTCAAACACCGAGCCGCTGCTGCGGTTAAATGTAGAGGCACACGATGCCACCCGGCTAGCCCAGCTGCGTGAGGAAGTACTGGGAATGATTCGTGCCGGTAACGTGGAACCTCTGGAGAGTCCTCGACCATGACCCACTCCGCGATACCTGAAGAGCTGGACGAAGTACGACTTGACGATGTGCAGCTGCTATCGCGTGGCAGCGCTGATGAGATGCTGCGATCTGTGGCCGCCGCCGGGGCTCAGGTTCGAGAAGCGGCGGTGCTTACCGCGGATGCGCATCTGCATACCCTGGCCGATGACGGCCGACCTCGGGCACTCGTAGTTGCTGGTGTCGGTACGGCAGCCCGTGTTGGCGAGGCACTTGCCGCGGTAGCCGGTTCTCGCTGTACGGTGCCAGTGTTGTCCCACCTCAGCGCCGGAATTCCGGGCTGGGTCGGCGCCGCTGATGTAGTGATTGCGGTCTCAGCGTCGGGACACGGTCCGGAAGCGCTCGCCGCCGCGGAAGCCGCGGCGCACCGTGGTGCGCGACTAGTCGCCGTAGGCGCGGCCGATTCACCGTTGCAGGCTACGGCTGAGCGAGCACATGCGGTGTTCGTGCCAGTGCCGCCGCGCCGTCCCGCGCGGGTGAGTTTTTGGGGCTTGGTTGTTCCTGTGCTCATGGCGGGGCGAGCCTTGGGTTTGGTCTCGGTTACTGAAGCCGACCTTGCTGAGACCGCCGCTCGTCTGGACTCTGACGCGCAGCGCTGCCGGGCCAGTCTGGACGCGGTAGTGAATGCGGGAAAGTCGCTCGCGGTGGACCTTGCCGGAAACATTCCGGTGATTTGGGGGTCTTCGCGACTCGCCGCGGTAGCCGCTACGCGTTTTGCTGACCAGCTGGCGGCGAACGCGCATTATCCGGCGGTATCTGGTTCGTTGGTGGAGGCTAGCCGCGCCAGGGTGGGGCTATTGGATGGCGTGTTCGGAGCTCAGGCCGCCAGCCCCGATGACCTATTCGCCGATCGGGAGCAGGCCCAGCATGAAACCAGGCTCCGGTTGGTTATTTTCCGGGATGAGGCTGAATCCGCGATCGGCATCCACCGTGCGGAAGCGGTGGTAGAGCTGGCCAGCACACGAGGCATTGGGGTGAACATTCTGCCGGCCGAGGGCATGTCGCCGCTAGAGCGCCTAGCTTCGTTGGTCACCGTGCCCGATTTCGCGTCGGTATATTTGGCGCTGTTACACGGTATGGACCCCATCACAGTACCCGCGGTAAGTGACCTCAAAGATGCGATGACGCCGTGAGCGCAGCTGGCGGAGCCACGGCGGTTCTGGCGGCGTTTCTTGCGAACATAGGAATTGCGATCACGAAGCTTGTCGCGTTTCTCCTTACTCAATCTTCGTCTATGTTGGCCGAGTCCATTCACTCGTTGGCCGACTCCAGCAATCAGCTGCTGCTCCTGTTTGGCGGCAGAAGGGCGCGACGCAGCGCCACATCCGAGCATCCGTTCGGCTTTGGGCGCGAACGTTATGTTTACGCGTTTCTCGTTTCGGTAGTGCTGTTCAGCGTCGGCGGTATCTTCGCGCTGTACGAGGGGTATCACAAGCTTATGCACCCCGAGCCGATTACCGCTTGGCAGTGGGTGCCAGTGCTGGTGCTCGTTCTTGCGATTGGGTTGGAGACTAGCTCGTTTGTCACTGCCATCAGCGAGTCCAACAAGGTGCGCGGCACCGCGTCTTGGATGCGGTTTATCCGACGAGCCAAGGCCCCGGAACTGCCATTAGTGCTGTTGGAGGATGCAGCCGCGTTGCTAGGTTTGGTGTGCGCGTTGGTAGGCGTTACGTTGACGTTGGTCACTGGCAGCGGCTTGTGGGACGCCGCGGCCACACTGGCGATCGGGGTATTGTTGGTTGTGGTGGCGCTGTTTCTAGCTGCGGAGACCAAAAGCCTGTTATTGGGTGAATCGGCCGGCGCCGAACACACACAGGCTATCGAAGCGGCTATTACCGATGGTGGGAACGTTATAAGCCTTATCAGCTTGAAGACTATGCACTTGGGACCAGAGGAGCTGCTGATCGCGGCCAAGGTCGCGGTACCGCCGGATATGACGGCGCAACGTTTAGCCAGCAGCATCGACGCCGCGGAAGCCAGGATCCGTAGTGTCGTGCCGTTGAAGTGCGGGATCTATCTTGAGCCAGACATCGCCCGTGCCACATCGAGTAAGTCGTGAGTGCTGTATGGAGCTATTGAACAATCCGATCCAGTACTACGACTGGGGTTCCCGCTACACATTGGCCGCGCTGCAAGGCCGTCCGCAACCTAGCGAACGTCCCGAGGCTGAGCTGTGGATCGGAGCGCATTGCGCGGCGCCATCGACTCTGCTGCGAAACGGGCAGATCAGATCGTTTCCGCAGGTGATCGCGGCTGGTCCAGAACATGAGTTAGGCCGGCAGCAGCTCGACACTTTCGGTCCTCGGTTGCCTTATCTGTGCAAACTTCTTGTCGCTGAGCGACCGTTGAGTATTCAGGTTCATCCAAGCTCCGACCAAGCTGAGGCGGGTTTCGCCGCCGAGCGTGCCGCTGGGCTTGATCTCGCCGATCCTCAACGCAACTATCGCGATCCCTACCACAAGCCAGAACTGCTCTGTGCTGTCACCGAGTTCGAGGGTTTATACGGTTTTCGTCCCGTTGCGCAGGCGGCGGCAGTGTTGCGCGAGCTTCGAGTGCCGATGCTTAACGAGTATGCGGATCGGTTGTTGCGGCAGCCGGAGGGGCTGCGTGCTGTCTTCACCGAGCTGGTCACGGGAGCGGCCCCTACGGGGGTAGTACCGGCCACTGCCGCCGCACTGCGCCGCGCCGCCCCGCGTTCGGGGAAGTTCACCAACGATTACGCCGCGTGCGCCGCGATCGCCGATCTTTACCCCGACGATGTGGGAGTTGTGCTTGCGCTGCTGCTCAATTATCTGCGTTTAGCACCTGGTGACGCTGTATATGTGCACGCGGGAATGCCCCACGCGCATGTGCGCGGCTTCGGAGTGGAGGTAATGGCGAGCTCGGACAACGTAGTTCGATGCGGGCTTACCGGCAAACACATTGATATCGCGGAGCTACTCAAACTCACTTCTTGGCAGCCAGAATGTGTAGCACCGCTGCCCCCCATCGAGCTGGCGCCGAAGATGCTGCGCTGGCTTGTTCCCGCCGCGGAGTTCATGCTCACCCGTCTCGAGCTTTCCGCGGCGGATAAGCCCACCATGCTTGATGATCCTGGCCCGCGTGTGGTGCTGTGTTTGTCCGGGCAGGTGCAGGCGGCTGGCGGCAGAGCACCGGTAATTTTGAATGCGGGGCAAGCTGCCTACTGCTCAGCCGGCGATGGCCCGATTATCCTCTCCGGCGCCGGCAGCGCCTTCGTCGTCAGTGTGAGTGCGGCCGTCGGGTGACGTGTCTGGGGTGGCCCGCACCGGTCGTTGTTGTTGAGGATTAATGTGGCTGCTATGACTTCCATGCTGTCGCAGTCTGAACCTAGGGTTAATCCTTGGAGCCCACCTCCTACTAAGCCTCTCGTCAAGGAGGACTTTCGGGTAGCTGATCTCTCCCTGGCTGAATTCGGGCGCAAGGAAATTGACCTGGCCGAGCATGAAATGCCAGGGTTGATGGCGCTACGCGCCGAGTACGCGGCGGCGCGGCCACTGGCTGGCGCGCGCATCGTTGGGTCGTTGCACATGACGGTGCAGACCGCGGTGTTGATCGAAACGCTTGCCGCACTTGGTGCCCAGCTGCGCTGGGCGAGCTGCAATATTTTCTCCACCCAGGACCATGCCGCGGCGGCGGTGGTAGTGGGATCGGGCGGCACCGCCGAGCAACCTAGAGGTGTTCCGGTTTTCGCGTGGAAGGGTGAAACGCTCGAGGAGTACTGGTGGTGCCTGGACCAGGCCTGCACGTGGGAGGGTGAGGCGCCTAATCTCATCGTTGATGACGGTGGAGACGCCACTATGCTGCTGCACCGCGGTGCCCAAGCCGAGAAGATCTTCGCCCAGAGCGGTTCGCTGCCCGATCCAGCCTCGGCCTCCTCGCAGGAAGAATCGGTGCTGCTGGGTTTAATCGCGGCATCGATTCAGCGGCAGCCACAGCGGTTTACAGTCCTAGCCCAAGGCATCATTGGGGTGAGTGAAGAGACAACGACCGGTGTGCATCGGCTGTATGAAGCACAGCGGGCCGGAACGCTGGCGTTTCCGGCCATTAACGTCAATGACTCGGTCACCAAAAGCAAATTCGACAACAAGTATGGTTGTCGGCATTCGCTGATTGATGGGATCAACCGTGGTACCGATGTTTTGATCGGGGGCAAAGTTGCGGTGGTGTGTGGTTATGGCGATGTAGGCAAGGGCTGCGCGGAGTCGCTACGTGGCCAGGGCGCACGGGTGGTCATCACCGAGATCGACCCCATCTGCGCGTTGCAAGCAGCCATGGATGGCTTCGAGGTCACTACCCTAGAAGCTGTTGTTCCAACCGGGGATATTTTCATTACTGCCACCGGCTGTCTCGACGTCATCACCGCCACTCACATCGCGGCCATGAAGCACGGTGCGATTGTGGGCAACATCGGTCATTTCGACAACGAGATTGATATGGCCGGACTTGCCGCCAGCCCTGGAGTGCGCAAAGTTACGGTGAAACCTCAGGTGGATCAGTGGATTTTTCCGGATGGGCACGGTGTGCTGGTGCTCAGTGAGGGGCGGCTGTTGAATCTGGGCAATGCTACTGGCCATCCGAGTTTTGTAATGAGCGCGTCGTTTGCCAATCAGGTGCTGGCTCAGCTGGAGCTGTACACCAACTCTGACGCTTACCCATTAGGCGTGCATCGGCTGCCCAAGCAGCTGGATGAGAAAGTGGCGCGGTTACATCTGGATGCTCTCGGGGTCCGGCTCACCACATTGACCGTTACCCAGGCCAACTATTTCGGCATCCCGCCGCAGGGCCCGTACAAGTCTGAGCACTACCGGTACTAAGCCAGCTCCACGTCTGACCGTAGTGCTACCGCTTGGACGATTTTCCTCCAAACGGTAGCACTATCGGTAGCCTCCTGGGTAGGATGATGATATGAAGATTAGTGTCAGCTTGCCTACAGAGGACATAACTTTTGTTGATGTATATGGCGGCCAGCGTGATATTCCGTCAAGGTCATCGGTGATTCATCACGCCATAGGGTTGCTTCGAACCGTGAGCATGGAAGACGCTTACGCGTCCGCGTGGGAGGAATGGACCGCGGGAGAAGATGCCGCGCTGTGGGACACCACGTCCGGAGACGGGATCACTAATGCGCCGCGGTGAGATCTATTGGGTAGATCTTGAACCGGCTCGAGGGTCAGAGGCCGGTAAAACCCGACCTGCGATCATTGTGAGCAACGATGCCGCTAATCGTACAGCGCAGCGGTCTGGCCAGGGGGTTATAACAGTGGTGCCAGCCACGTCTAATGTCACGCGAGTTTTCCCTTTTCAAGTACTGTTACCAGCTGCCCTCTCCGGCCTTCCACATGATTCGAAGGCTCAAGCTGAGCAAGTGCGCGCTGTCGCGGTGAATAGGCTCAGGAGCCGCATCGGACAGCTGTCGGAAGCTGCGCTGCGCGAGGTAGATGCCGCACTTCGGATACATCTTGCGCTGTAAGAGCCGACGCATAGCCGGTAGTTAGCTACATTCTGAGTCCTCAAAACAGACCTTGACCATGTGCTGATCAGAACGTTAATAGAAGATTGGTACGGGCGCGAGTGACGGAAAATCCCGGTGTTCGCCACCCGATCGCCCGTCTGTGCAGCACCGGGATTGCAGCCAAACATCAGCTTACACCCCTTGGAAGAGAAGAGCGAGTGTTCATGAAATTCAGCGTATGCCAGTACTAAAACTGGGTCAGAAGTGACAATTTTTAGCTGGCGTCATGCAGCATACTGCGACAAGTAACTTGGTCGCAGTCATTGCCGGAATCTCTCCTCCTCCTATGTGGAACGCGGGCCGTGGAGGAAGTAGTCGATTTCCTTTTCCGCTTCGGTCTTTAAGTCGGGTTCGAGCCGCCCCCAGCCGCCATTCCATTCGTCGTCCAATCCAACGAAGAGGCCGAGGTCAAAGTCAGGGTAGGTTTGGCCGAGGCGGGCTAGAGTGTCAACGGCGGCGCGGGTATTTCGATCATCTCGCCATCTGTTGGTTATCCAGTCGACTGCGATTGCTTGGATGGATGAGGTGTCGCTGGGCGCAACCGCGCCGGCCTCAATGGCGACGTTGGTGAGTAGTTGCTGGAGAGCCCAGGGGTCTTGCTTGTTGTGGCCGGCTAGCATCCTGGTTGATTCGGTATCGATTATATCGGCGGCCAGCCATCGGGCTGCAATGTCGGGAAGTTCACCGGTGCGGAGCAGGCCGAGTTGGTGGAGCACGAGTGTCTCGGTCAGGTTTGGCAGCACGCGCCCATCGGATTGCATGCTCGACTGTATCTCAGATCCCTTATGTCGTTTTGTGCGAAGCATCAACCGTGGTCCTCGGCGGTTCCGGAGGGCTTACGACATGGTGCACGAGGAAAGGAGCATCATGGCTGCTGCGCTCTCCATTGAGTACCGCGTTGGCGACGCCACGCGCCCCACCGGCGACGGCCCTAAGGTTGTCGCCCATATCTGCAATGACATTGGCGCGTGGGGTAAGGGCTTCGTTCTTGCGCTGTCCAAACGCTGGACCGAACCAGAAGCGGTGTATCGCCGGTGGTTCGCGGACCGCGCTACGAACGACTTTCGCCTCGGCTCGGTGCGGCTCGTGCAGGTTGAACCAGATATCTGGGTGGCGAACATCATCGGCCAACGCGGTATCCGTCGAGGTTCCGGCGGTCCACCGGTGCGTTATGACGCTATCGAGGAGGCGCTCAGCACTGTTGCCGATCAGGCCCGTACTGCGGGTGCGTCGGTTCACATGCCCCGCATTGGTTGCGGCCTTGCGGGCGGAGACTGGAAAATTATCGCGGCGATCGTTGAGCGCAAACTCTCCGCCACACACGTACCAGTCGTCGTATACGACCTTCCCTGAGGTGCGGATGTGGTGGGGTTCTCTGCGGGTTCACACGCCGGAGTGGTGTGAGTACTTCACCCGCAATGGATATCCCGCCGTGCAGCCGCTCGCCGCAGGGGCAGAAGGCGCGATTTACCGGCTCGGTGACGGCAGGCCGCGTTTCTGGAGATAGCTAGGCGATGAAACGTAATCGGGTCATGGCTTGGCGTCAAGTGGTGCTAGCAGCCTTCCTAATCTGCCATATTTCCGACTCTGGACTGTGATCTGCCCGGCAGTTGCCTGGGGTGGGTTGACAACGCACCTTAGGTACCCTTTAGTTTGGTGAGGCAACCCTTACAAATTCGGCGATACTTTGCTCGCTCCGCTCTCGCTGATCTGGTCAACATCGGAAGGTTTACCTCGTGCCCAGTGTCTTCTTCCCGAACTTTTTGATCGGTCTGCGAGAAGGTCTCGAAGCTGGACTCGTGGTGAGCATTCTGGTGGCGTTCCTGATGAAAACCAGACACACCGAACAGCTGCGCTGGGCATGGTCTGGAGTGGCCGCGGCGCTGGCGTTTTCGGTGCTTAGCTGGGCTTGCATCACGTACATATTCACCAATATCGATAGCTTCCGGCAGCAAGAGCTCACCGGGGGCGTTTTGTCCTTAATCGCTGTGGCGTTTGTGACTGGGATGATTTTCTGGATGCGCCGCACCGCTCGGCATCTCAAACGCGAGCTCTCCTCCAAACTGGAGAAGGCAGTCGTCATGGGTCCGCTGGCGGTGGTGATTGTGTCGTTCCTGGCTGTTGCTAGAGAAGGTCTGGAAACCTCGATTTTCATCTGGTCGGCTTCTCAAGCCGCCGCGCAACAGCTGTACCCGCTGCTTGGCGCACTCGCTGGGATCGTTGCCTCGGTGGCGCTGGCCTACTTGATCTACCGCAGTACAATCGCGTTAAATCTGGCAAAGTTTTTCGCCGTCACTGGTGTGGGTCTCATCTTTGTCGCGGCTGGTATCGCCGCCTACGGCATCCATGATCTGCAAGAAGCCCAATACCTCCCAGGCTTGGACAGTTTGGCTTGGGATATCAGCTCGGTGTACGACGAAAACACCTGGTACGGCACGTTGCTGGGCGGAATATTCAACATCAAGGCCCAGACCACATTGCTCCAGGCAGCAATGTATTTCGGTTACTTGGCTGTCACTCTCACATTCTTTCTGTGGCCGCGTGCCCGGCGGGTGCCAATTCCGCCCGGCTCAAGCAAACCGGGATCGAGCCACATTGACGCGGCCGCAGAGCCGACTTCAGATCCTGAAGTGTCCGCATTGCCGCATCCCGAGCCTGCCCGCGCCGCATCTCATTAGTACCTACCCAGCCGTCCATACCTACCTCTATACCCACCTGCTTGGAGCCGATCGCGTGCACGTTGTACCTGCTCGATCTCGAGTAGCGGCCGCTGCACTTGCGGCCGCCGTTACCGCCGTTGCGCTCCTAGGCGCTTGTGCGTTCAAGTCCAGCAACGAAGCAAACAGCACGATCGTGGTGTCTGCCACCGACTCACAGTGCGACGTTGCTCGGACGCAGACCAAAGCCGGCACGGTCAAGTTCAATGTCAAGAACGAAGGCAGCGCTGTTACCGAGTTCTACGTCTACGCTGTGGGCGACCGAATCATGGGTGAGGTGGAGAACATCGGCCCAGGTTTGAGCCGGAATTTTCTCGTTGAACTACCCGCAGGCACATACCAGACGGCCTGCAAGCCGGGGATGAAAGGCAACGGCATTCGAGGTGCGTTCACCGTCACTGGTCAAGCCGAACCTCAGAAGAACGCCGATGCCAAGCTCAAAGCAGCCACTGAAAGCTACAAGCATTATGTAAACTCCCAAACACAGGCGTTAGTCCAGCGAACCTCCGAGCTTGTAGCTGCGGTAAAAGCTGGCGATATCACCAAATCTAAACAGCTGTTCCCAGTCTCTCGCGTGTATTACGAACGGATCGAGCCCGTGGTCAGCTCGTTCGGTGAACTGGACGCCGCTATCGATGAGCGAGAAAGCGATCCGAGTCTGGCGGGTCCGGAGTTCACCGGATACCACCGGATCGAAAAGGCGCTATGGCAGGAGAACACGCTCGCGCAGATGGGACCGATCGCCGATCGACTGCTCAGAGATGTACAGGAGCTGGATCGGCTAGCTAAAAACGTGGATCTCACTCCGCTGGATCTAGCCAACGGCTCCAAGGGCCTGCTCGACGAGATAGCGGTAGGCAAAATCACTGGTGAGGAAGATCGTTACTCTCATACCGACCTTTGGGACTTCGACGCCAATGTAGATGGTTCCAAGGCCGCGATCGCTTCGCTGCGGCCTGTTCTGGAGCAAAAGGACCCTAAACTGCTTGCCACTATCGATAAGCGTTTCGACGCAGTGGAAACTGAGCTCGCCAAGCACGAGCGAGGCGACGGCTATCAGCTCTACACCGAGCTTTCGCCAGCGCAGGTCAAGGAGCTGTCCACCGCGGTGACCGCGCTGAGCGAGCCGGTCGGTCAGGTGGCGGCCGTGGTGGCCCGACGATGACCGTTGAACCAGGCACTGACGCCGACGCCTCTGCCGTGCCACCCGCCGACGCGGCATCGGCCAAGGTTCACTCGGGTTTGTCCCGGCGACGGCTGCTGGGCGCCGGGATCGGTGCTGGGGCACTAGCGGGAGCACTCGCTGGCGGGATTGGGGTGCGGTTGGCCACCCAAAGCGAAGAAGCTGCCGCGTCGGCTGCGCAACTGTTTTGGGCAGCCGACAATGATGGACACCAAGCCGGTATCGCTACGCCTGCGCAAGATCGGTTGCATTTCGCCAGCTTTGATCTGGTGACCAACGATCGAGCCGAGCTGGTTGAACTCCTGCGACGCTGGACGTATGCCGCGGCGCGGATGACTCGCGGCTATGGTGCTGGGCCACTCGGTCCAGCACAGGGCTCGCTGGATGCACCGCCGGATGACACTGGCGAGGCGGCTGGGCTTGCGCCATCGGGTCTGACTATAACCGTAGGATTCGGCGGCTCGCTGTTTGACAATCGATTCGGCCTGGCGGCACTCAAGCCAGCCGCGCTCGCTGAGCTGCCACCGTTTTCGGTGGATTTCTTAGACCCCAATCGCAGTGGTGGGGATCTGTGCATTCAGGCCTGCGCTCATGATCCACAAGTGGCGGTGCATGCCGTGCGAAACCTGGTTCGACTGGGCGTGGGCGTAGTGCGAGTGCGCTGGTCACAGCTGGGCTTTGGTCGTACTTCCTCTACCACTCGTTCCCAGCTCACACCACGCAACATGTTCGGGTTCAAAGACGGAACGAACAATGTCAAAGCTGAGGACACCCAGCTGATGCGGGAGCATGTTTGGGTGCCCTCAGCCGATGGACCTCACTGGATAGTGGGCGGCACCTACCTGGTGGCGCGGCGCATCCGCATGGTGATCGAGGCTTGGGACTCCACCCCGCTGCGCGAGCAGCAAAACATTTTCGCCCGTTTCAAAGGCAGCGGCGCTCCGCTGACCGCAACTGATGACCCGAGCCGGGAGTTTGATCGCATCAATTTCACCGCGCGGAACTCCGATGGAGAACTAGTGATCGTGCCAAAGTCACACGTCCGTTTGGCTAGCCCCGAACATAACGCGGGTGCCCGTCTGCTGCGACGCGGTTACAACTTCACTGATGGCACCGATGGGCTGGGGCGTCTGGATGCTGGGTTGTTTTTTCTCAGTTTTCAGCGTGATCCACGCAAGCAGTTTGTGCCGATCCAGCGGAACCTCTCTCAGGCGGATGAGATGAACGAGTACACCAAGCACGTTGGTAGCGCACTGTTTGCGTGCCCGCCAGGTGCCCGTCCAGGTGGGTTTTGGGGCGAGCAGCTCCTGCGTGCTGCTGGCGCTGTGTAGCACGATTTTCGCCCACGTAGGGTTTCCGAGCGCTGGTGTCGGGACTATTGGTGTGGAGTCGCTACGCTTAGGGCATCATGGTCGACCACTCCCGCGGCGCGCCTGCCTACAATCCATACGCGACACCGTATCCAACGCCGTATTACGTCGGTGCGCCGCTGGACCCACGGCTGCGCGGTGCAGTGACGCCGTGGCATCGCAAACGATCCGTGCGAATCGTCGGCACCGTGGTGATCGTGGCGTTTATCGCGCTGTGTGCGCTGGCGATGTTGTTGCTGCTGGGCAGCAGTTTCGGTATCGGTGTGCTCACGCTCGCCGTGTTGGCGGCGTTCATCCCCGTCCCGATTTTGGTGTTTGCTTTGCTCTGGCTGGACCGCTATGAGCCAGAGCCCTGGCACTATCTGGCTTTTACGTTCGGGTGGGGTGCGTTCGTGGCCACGCTTGCCGCCCTGGTCATCAACACCACCGGTAGCGAGCTGGTGAAAGGCATCACCGGGCAAGACGCCTCCGGCACGACGGCGATTTTCATTGCCCCACCCACTGAGGAGATCGCCAAAGCCGCTCCCGTGTTTTTATTGCTGGTTTTGGCATTGATTGGTCGTCGCGCAATCCACGGCATTATCGACGGCATTGTCTATGCCGGAATGGCGGCGATCGGATTCGCGTTCACCGAAAACATTTTGTACTTCGGCGGAGCGTACCTGCAGGCTGCTAAGAAAGGCGGGGATTCAGCCGGCGTCTTTGCGCTGTTGGCCACCTTTATGGTGCGAGCTGTGATGTCCCCCTTCGCTCATCCGCTGTTCACCGCAATGACCGGTCTCGGTATAGGGCTTGCTGTGGCGTCGAGGAACACGGTGGTTCGCGTCGTGGCGCCCATCGGCGGTTTACTGCTGGCCATCATCTTGCATGGCGTATGGAACGCGCTAGCGGCGAGTCAAAATTTTGCGGCCGTGGGCTTGGGCTACCTCCTTGTGATGATCCCGCTGTTCGTTGGCCTAGTGGCCTTGGCGATCTGGTTGCGCAGCCGCGAAGTGAAGTTGGTGGCCACGATGCTGCCGGCATACGTAAGCCAAGGTTGGCTGACCGAGGCGGAGCTTGCCGCGCTTGTTACCGCGACATCGCGCCGCGCGGCCCGCGCAGCGGTACGTGGCTATGGTGGGAGCAACGCCGTCAAAGCAGTGCAGGAGTTTCAGCTTGCCGCAATTAAGCTGGCGTTACTACGCCAGTCATTGCTGCGCGGATGGGCCGCGCAGGACTACACCAGACAAGAACAAGGACTGCTGGCAATCTTGGTCTCGCGCCGAAATTACGTTACGGCTGCCGCTGCCCGATGGTCGCAGTACATTCAGCGCATGAACTCCTACGCTGGTTGGCCCTGGCTTGGCGGTGCCGCCTACTAC
The DNA here is from genome assembly GCA_003243955.1 of Acidimicrobiales bacterium. GTDB lineage: Bacteria > Actinomycetota > Actinomycetes > Mycobacteriales > QHCE01 > QHCE01. The sequence continues at coordinate 29,374 of QHCE01000081.1, forward strand.
GGTGCTCACGTTGCTTCCCCTCGGCCGGGTTACTTCGGGGCCGGTCGCCACGATCGGCACGGAGGTTTGCAGTGAACTGGTTGAGCAGCCTTCGCCGGTGGTGTTCGCCGGATGTACATCAAAGCCCCGAGATGGCGTCGTCTCAGGATCAGTCACCGCAGGTTGCGGAGCCAGCGGCGGTACGGTTAGAGCCGCTTGAGGCCGTCTCCTACCCAGTCCGGCTTGCCGCCGCGTGGTCTTGGCGGCTACTCGTCATCGCGGCGGCGGTGTATGTACTGGCACGCTTCATCGCGGTGGTGCAGATCGTAGTTGTTCCTACGGTGATCTCGTTCATGTTGGCCGCGCTGCTCCAGCCAGTGGCCGCATGGCTGCGCCGCCGCGGAGTGCCGCGGACCCTAGCCGCTGCCCTGGTGCTGGTGGGCGGGCTTGCCGCCGTGTTCGGCATTCTCGCCGCGGTGATCCGTGCGCTGATTCACGGATTCGTTGACCTATCCGATCAGGTAAGCGCGGGATTGGAAAAGATCCGGCGTTGGCTGGTCGACGGCCCGCTGCACGTTTCGGACAAGCAAATAAATGAAGCGGTGTCGGCGTTACAAAATACGTTGCACAACAACCAACAAGTACTCACCTCCGGCGCGCTTGACACCGCCACCACTGTGGCGCACATCGTTGGTGGCTTTTTTCTGGTGTTGTTCACTACGTTCTTCTTCATTAAAGACGGCGAGCGGATTTGGTCATTTTTGCTGAAGTTTTCCCCGGAGAATCGGCGGAACGTCATGCGCGAGGCCGGGGCTCGGGCATGGCGCACGCTGATCTCCTACGTACGGGCCCAGGTATTGGTGGCATTCGTTGACGCGGTCGGCATCGGGCTTGCGGTGTACCTACTGGGGGTTCCACTGGCGCTGCCGTTGGCGGCGCTAGTGTTCCTAGGCTCGTTCATCCCGATTGTGGGTTCCACACTGTCAGGCTCGGTAGCGGTGTTAGTGGCGCTGGTCGCCGACGGGCCAGTTACCGCACTGGTGCTGCTTGCTTTAGTGATAGTGGTTCAGCAAGTGGAAGGTCACGTGCTGCAACCGTTGGTGATGGGGCGGGCTGTATCGGTGCACCCACTCGCGGTGGTGTTAGCCATCGCAGCAGGTTTGGTGCTGGCGGGACTAGTCGGCGCGCTCATCGCGGTGCCGCTGGTCGCGATGGTAAACACCGCGGCCGGATACTTAACCCAGCACGCCGACAGTCCTACCGATGCTGTGCGAGACGAACCCTGTGCTGAACCAGCCCCGCCTGCGGTGGTTATCGGGTAGCGGCGTCTAGCGCTGTGCGCCGGCGGTCTACTTCTGTTCCGGCTTCGGTAAGTGCCTCATACAGGTGGTCTAAGGAGGGAGCAAATTGCCGCCACGCTTCCCGAAAGCGTTCAGCTGCTGGGCCAGACCAGCTTGTGCTTACCAACACCTGGTCAATCGACCCCCGGACATGCTGCATCTGGGCCGCGTTGTGCTTAAAAGTCGATGCCAAGTTCCACATTTCATCTAACTGACCACCTACGGTGCCGTTCATATCAATTCCCTCCTGCGCTGTCGATGAAACTACTGCTTTGGTTGCTGCTTCCCAGGACAGTAGAGTACCGCCGCGGATTGCACGGGCATCGTCCACAAGCCATAAGTTATACACAGTTGTTGCAGCACGGTGCTCCAGCGACAACTAGGCACAGTTGTCGCTATATACACCTGCCGGAACGTGGTTTCCCAGCGGCAACTAGGCACAAGTTGTCGTTACACGCCAGCGCGGGCCGCAGTGTCGAGTCGACCGAGTGCCGCCCGGACGGCCTCGGCCGACGTTGTGTACCAGAAGCCGGGTAGTGATCGGCGTAAGTACGTACCGTAGGAGGCGTGATGTAGCCGGGAGTCCAGCACAGCCACTACACCACGATCAGTACCTGAACGGATCAGCCGCCCAGCTCCTTGAGCGAGCCGGACCGCGGCGTGCGGCACGAACACGCTGCCAAATCCCGAGCCACCGCCCGCGTCGGCCGCCGCCGAGCGCGCCGCGGGCAGCGGATCGTCTGGACGGGGGAACGGCAGCCGGTCGATCACCACCAACTGGCAGGCCGACCCTGGCACATCCACACCTTGCCAGAGCGACAGAACCCCGAACAAGCAGCTCTCAGGTACTTCACGAAACTGGCGAACTAGATGAGACAAGCTGTCCTCGCCCTGCACCAGCACGGGTAGCTCCGTTTCTGCCCGGATTGCCTCCGCGGCGGCGGCGGCCGCTTTGCGAGAGGAGAACAATCCAAGCGTGCGACCACCCGCGGCGCGCACCAGCTCCAGTAGCTCTTGGCGAGCCACATCGGGTAGTCCGGAACTAGTTAGCCGCGGCAGTTTCGCCGCGACGTAAAGGATGCCCTGCTCGCGGTAGTTGAATGGCGATCCGACGTCGATGCCGTGCCACTGTGGAGCCTCCGGTAGCGCCAGCCCAAAACCGCGAGCGACTCCGTCGAACTTCCCGCCGAGGGTCAGCGTTGCCGAGGTGGCGACGACAGTGCGGTCAGTAAACAGATGCGTTCCCAGCTGCGGGATCACCGAGAGCGGCGCGATCGCCAGGGTGCGGCGTTCGCGGTCGTCCACGTTGACCCAAACCACATCGTGCTCGGCTCCCTCAGCCATGCGTTGAGTGATTTCGGCGAGCTCTCGGATCTGTTGCAGGTCTTGGTGCGCGGCTACTGAAGCGGTGTCGTCACCACTATCGGCGTTGGCGGCCAACGTGGTAGCCGCACTGCTAGCGGCACCGGCAAGCATCGTGAGCGCGGCCGACAGCTGCTGCGGCAGCTGAATGAGACGCCCGGACGGGGCACTGGCTAGCGCCCCGTCGGCGGCATTTTCGGCTTCCTCAAGCTTGTCCACGGCGTCGGCGGAGAGCCGACTTGACACACGGCGAACCAGCTGCCGCAGTGCGTCCGGGCGCAGCTCGGCACGTGCCACATTGGTCACGTGGCCGGGCAGCTCGTGTGCTTCATCCACGATCAAGATGTCGTGCGGCGGCAGCACGGAGCGGTCGTGCAGCATGTCCAGCGCCAACAGCGCATGGTTGGTCACGATCACATCGACCTGTCGAGCTTGTGCTTTCGCGCGTTCGGCAAAGCATTCATCACCGAACGCGCAACGCTGGGCGCCCACACATTCGCGAGCGGTGACGCTCACCCGGCGCCACATCGCATCTTCAACACCAGGGTCAAGATCGGTGCGGTCACCGGTCGGGGTCTGCTGCGACCACTCGCGGATCCGGCCCAGCTGCTGCTCCAGTCGCGACAATTCACCGAGCCATTGCTGCCCGCTGTCAAACAGCGAGTCTGACTCAGCACTCCCTTCCAGTTTAGCCAGGCAGGCATAATTTCCCCGACCTTTGAGCACCGCGAAGCTGGGCTTGTGCCGCAGATGTGGAGCCAGCGCGGATAGCAGCCGGGGTAAGTCGTGCTCGATGAGCTGGGCTTGCAGCGCCAGCGTCGCGGTGGCTACTACTATCCGCTTGCCCGAATGCAGCGCCGGCACCAAATATCCCAGGGACTTTCCGGTGCCGGTTCCGGCCTGTACCAGGAGGTGAGTGCCGCTGCTGATGGCCTCAGACATCGCCTCGGCCATCTGCAGCTGGCCCGGCCGGTGTAGGCCGCCGGGTACAGCTTTTACCGCGAGCTCTAGGAGCTCAGCGACGGAGTGTTTTTTCGGTGCGGGCACGGCTTGGAGCTTACTGTGTGGCCCGGACAGGCCACCGCGGGTTGGTATGCGATTAGGCCCTTAGCGGATCAGCTCCACATGTACGCCTACGTCCACCTCGCTCCATGCCTGTATTTGCCGTGTATGCCGACGCATTTAACGTTAGCCGAGGGCTCACTTTTCACGCTTTAGGCTGATTGGCGTGGTGGCGTGGGCTAGGCTATTGCTATGCGGGAGTTGTCAGAGATCGTCCTGGCGCAGCTGATTGTAGGAGCCTCTGTATGAGCGAACCCAGCGGAAAGACTCCTGAAAACCCTGTGGACAGGGAACTATTCAAAAGTCGTCAAGATTACTGGGCCGCGATTTCACGTGCTGCGGTTTGGCGGGGGGGGGGCGTCGCTGGATTGACAGGTGCCGTTTTCGCCGGGGTAGCTGGGGCTGGTGTAGCCACTGGTTCACCTTGGGTGGTACTACCCGCTGGCTTTGCAAGCAGCATTGCACTAGCGCTCTCGACCTTAGCAAACCAAGAAGCAGGAAGGGCGACGGTCAGCGCCGAGCAGGGCTTTCCTACAGATAGGCCGAAACATCCGCTTCGAGCTACGTTGCAGCGGGGCGGATCAAGGAGGTCTAAAAAGAAATGATCTAAGCCCCTAGCATGGTTCGCTTAGCTGGCCAGCTGACTGCCATCCGTATCGGCCCGGCAAAAGCGCCAGGGAGTCTACTGCCGAACTCGGGCCGGTGAGCCAATCTAGGCCTTGCTGGATTGTGCTCCCGAGCGGTAGACGCTTTTCGTCAGCTTGGTGATCTGCGCGGCCGCGTCTTCCCATGAGGTCTGCGCAGGGTACAGCGTCAGCACGACCAAGATTTTGCTGTCGTCATCGACGAGACCGCTGGTGTGCAGGAGAGGGCTTTTCAGGTCGATGTTCGGCCCGGGATTACTCCCCGCGGCGAGTGGTGTAACGCCATTGGGGGCCTCTGCCCCCGAGGCCGCCTTCAGCTGCGCGGACTCAATAGGGGAGCATTCCTGCCCGGCTGGAGTGTCACCGAAGCCCGACCATCCCTGCTTTACCCCGAATGGGGGCGGTACCGCCGCGGGTATGCCGAAGTACTGATTTCTGCCGTCGAGGGCGCACCGGGTGGACTGGTGCAGGTTATCCAGGATGAACTCCCCGAAGCCTTGCTCGTCTCCGCTAAGTAGATATTGGTAGATCTTCACCACATCTGAAGCGCTCAACGCCGTGTATCCCCAGAAGTCGGGATCAGCCGGAGGTGCCGTGTGCTTCAAGTCGAGCTTGGCCACCATTCGATCGATGACTTGTGTTCTACCAGCGCCCTGCCAAAAGTTACGAGCGGCAACGTCGTCGCTGGAACGCAGCATCGATTGCAACGCCGCGCGATCTGAGTCCGGCACTGCGTCCAGAGAGCCCTGAGTGTTCAGATAATCCAGCGCGATGAGCAGCTTGATCAGTGAGGCTGAGCGAAATTGTTTTGTCTGGTTCAGCTGAGTTGCGACGCTGCCGCTTGCCCGATCAAACAGTACGTATGCAGCGGTCATCCCGGGCGGCAGCTCGGCATGAGATGCTGGTCCGCTGTCTGCGTATGCCGACGTAAAGGCGGTCACAGCGGCGAGGGAAACCGCCACCAAAGCTGCCAGCCAGGCTCGGGTCGAGGTCATGAGCACCATTTCTTACCAGGGTCTCCGATGCAAGGGGTAGCCACGCCGAATCACGTCGATCTAGCGTATTGCACGTCGATGTCAGTCTTAGTGAAGTCAAGCTTGTAATAAAGCCTGGCTGCGGCCGTGTTATCAGCGTCGAGGTAAAGCATAGCCTGCACGCACCCGTGGTGCGCTAGATACCGCAATCCGGCTACGAGCAAGGCTCGCCCCAAGCCGGTACCGTGTGCTTGCGGATCCACCCCCAGCACGTATACCTCACCCACGCCGCGATGCGGACCGTCGCGGGAAATTTTGGTCCAGTGGAAACCCAGCAAGCGCTGATCGGCCACACGTTCAGCGAGCAAAAAACCTTCCGCGTCAAACCAGGGTTCGTTGTACCGGGCGATCACATCGGATAACTCCCAGCGCCCCTGCTCTGGATGTCCGGCGAACGCCCGGCGGTTGAGCGCTAGCCACACGTCTTCGTCGCTACCGGGCTGGAACCGGCGCAGCCGAATACCCGCAGCGACTTTTAGCTCATCAAGCTGTGTGCTCTCTACACTCAGCGGGCGTCGCAGTTGCCATAGCGTCCGCACGGGCCAGAAACCCAGTACCTCGGCAAGCCGGACTGCTCCGGGAAGCTGGCCATGCGCCCATAACCGCAGCTCCCCGGCGCCTCGGTGTTTGGCGGCGGCGATAGCTTCCTCCGCGAGCTGACGGCCGAGGCCGCGTCGCCGATACGTCGGATGCACTACCAGTTCGCCGACGCCGGCGGCGAGGTACCCGTATCCAACGATTTCATCGCCGGAGTGGCTGAGTAGGTGGATGCTTCCGGCATCCTCTCCAACATTGTCTTTGGTTGAGCCTTCGAAATTGTCCTTGGCTGAGCTATTTAGCTGCGACAACGTCGAATCTGACAGCGCCGTCACGCCGTCGGTGGCTGAGGCCGCCTCGACTACCTGGAGCACTTGGCTGAGCTGCTCGGGCCTTAACGACTCGGTCTTAGCCATCAAACGCTGACGCGATCGTTGTGATCGAGCAGCTGCGGAGGAGGCGGAAGGGTCAGCCGGTAGCCGACGTGCCGAACTGTTCCGATTAGGGTTTCGTGCTCGCTGCCGAGTTTTGCGCGTAATCGCCGCACATGCACATCGACCGTTCGGGTTCCGCCGAAGTAGTCATAACCCCATACTTCGCGCAGCAGTTGTACACGAGTGAACACCCGGCCTGGATACTCCGCAAGATATCGGAGCAGCTCGAACTCCTTATACGTCAGGTCCAATGGGCGGCCCTTGATTCTAACGGCGTAAGTGGCGGGTTCGATGACGAGATCCCCAGCACGAATCACGCGTTCAGAAGTGGCGTTACCGGGCGTGCCGCCTAAGCTTGCGGCCAGGTTCAGTCGGGCAGCGACTTCAGCTGGGCCGGCGGTGGTCAGGACGAAATCGTCTGCTCCCCATTCGGCGGAGAGGGCGGCTAGTCCGGCCTCGGTGAATACGGCGATCAGCCGCGCCCGCAGGCCGGTAGCGCGCAGCAGTCGACACGTTCCTCGAGCCGCGGCAAGCTCGGTGCGGGCGTCGACTAGCACAACGTCGGGGGTGGATGGGCTCAGCAGCGCTCGCACGTCGTAAGCCGCCACCTGCACCTCATGCTCGAGTAATGCAAGGCTTGGTAATACCTCTTTAACGACACTGTCGCACGTTTCGCCGGGTTTCGCTGTGCAAAATAACAGGATCTGCATGCATTTCAGGATAGGGAAGGTTCGCCGGGCGCGCACCACCCGAGGCTTATCTGGCACGATCACAGGTATGAATCAGCGCGGCGTTGGCTGGATCGGCCGCGCGCCCGCGGTTGCGGCGAGTGTGCGAGCAAGCTCCAAACTTCGGGCGTTTGGTGTGGCCCGTGCCGCGTCGCTTCGCCCGGCTCGGCCCGGCCGGCTGAGGCACTTGTCCTCATGGGCTGCCGAGTATGCGGCACTTCCGCTTCCCGCGCCATGGGCAGCTGCCTCCGCCGCGCTCGCGATCTCTGGGCTACTGTACAGCGCGACTGTAACGTCGTCCTGGCTCACTGCTGGACTGGTGTTAGTGTGCCAGCTGGTCCTGGTTGCGAGTTGGATCGGGGCGATGAAGTCGAGGTCGCCGCGTGGGTTAGCGGTGGCGAGCGGAATCGTGGCTGTACTCGCCGACGTCGCGGCGCTGAGCTCACTGGAATTGTCGTTGGAACGTATTGCCGTTGTGGGAGCGGGAAGTTTCCTAGCGGTGGTGTTCGTGCAGTTCTGCATGAGAGATCGGCGGCAGGTGAGTTTCGCGCTCGGGGAAGCTATGCAGCTACAGCTGGCGTTGCTGGGTTTGGCGACCTTGGTGGTCTTGGCGGCAGATCCGATCGGTGCTGTGGCCGGGGGGGCCGCGGCCGCGGCGGCGGGGATAAGCATTGTGGTAGCGCAGCTAGGTGATGCTATTACTCGCAAGCCGATGGTGCATCCGCTTGTGCCTAGGGGTTGGCTCGGCATTGTGACCGGTGTCGGAGCGGGCTGCGCGGTGGGGGCCGTTCTGTTTGCTGCCAGCGGTATCACGCTGGCAGCCGGTATCTCCCTTCCGGCTCTGGGCGCCACGCTCGGTGGCGTTGTGGCGCTTGTAGCCACGCTGGTCGATGTGGCCAGCGGATATGAGTTGGTGGGTAGGGCTGTAGCGGCGACGCCTACGCTCGCACCGGGTACCAGCCGGCGTCGGCGTCAAGAGCGGGGTCTGCGGTTTGCGAATCTACCTACCCTGACCGCCGTGGCAGTGGCGGTGCGCGGCCCGCTGCTGGCGATCGCCTTCGGCGTGGCTACCGGCTATGTCGTCATCTCATTGCTGCCCATCTGAATTTACTAGGAGCCATCTCACATGACACACGTCGCTACTCGCACATATCCCAGCCGGGTCCGGCGTCGCCGTTGGCCGTGGGTGCTTTTGGGGGTCCTCGTGCTGCTGCTGGTGGCACTCATCGTGGTCGATCGGGTCGCGGTGTCGGTTGCCGATGACAAAGTTGCTACCGCGGTTGCGAGCTCGGCCGCACAGTACGAAGTCGACCCCGCCTCGACCAGCGTCGATATTCGTGGCTTTCCGTTCCTAACTCAAGCCGCTGGCGGTAGTTTCGACCGAGTCGACGTGACGCTACGCAACGTAAAAGCCGCTGAGTTTCGGTTTGCTCGACTGCACGCCCAGCTCACCGACGTCACAGTGCCACGTTCGGTGCTAACTGGGCAGCGCGAGGCGCACGACATTGTGGCCGGGGGTGTTACAGCCTCTGGGGATATGGACCCGGCGCAGCTGAGCTCCGCGCTCAATCAACCGGATCTGAAACTCGCCGCCGCGGACGGGGCGATACAGGCCACTGGCACGGTGACGTTGCGCGGCGTCACCGTCAGAATCGATGCAAAACTGCAGCCCTATCTCAACGGTAGCCGAGTTGCGCTGCGCGTGCTTACGCTACGGATTGACGGCAGGGAACCTTCGGTGCTGCTGCGAGGCGCCGCCGAGAGCTACTTAGCCAACGGTGTTGCAATGCCTAAGCTGCCGTTTGACGCCAAACTTACCGACGTCACCATGAGCGAGGGAACTGTGCAGTTAAAAGGCGAAGCCCGTGACGTCACGTTGGTGAAATAATTCGCGCGACGACTCAGACCCCGTCGGTCATTAGAAGCCATGCGGGTTGCAAGCTAACGCTTCAGGCCACTTTACTTGGTGTTGGTGTCAGTACACCAAAGCTTGCGCGCCGACTGCAGTAACCTCTTCTACGAACACGGCGGCTCCCGCGACCCGAATTCCGGCAATCACATCGGCCGCATCGATACCGCGTCGCACAGCGCATTGAGTGCATAGCGTCACGCTGCCTGTGGCCAGGATCGCTTCCAGTAGCTCGGGTAGGGGAGTGGAATGAGGTAGCTCAAACTCTGTGGCGCGACCCGGTAGCGCGAACCAGGCGGATTCTCCGGTGAGCCAGAGCGAGACGTCGATTCCGGATGCCGCCGCGGTTGCGGCAACCGTGAACGCCTGTGAGCAGCGCTCCGGAGCGTCGGCTCCGGCGGTGGTTTTGACAACAAGCATTTCGGTGCTCCTTAAGGATGGTCGGGAGTGCAATGATTGTTGCTCTAAGTACCATGTTCCTCGACGATGAGGTGAGACATGGTGTGGCGTGCGCTTATCGGTACCATGCTCAGCCTTCTGGTCATCTGGGTGGCGTTGGCTGCTGCTTTGGCGTTGGCCGCCCGGCGCTATGGCTTCGCAACTCTAGCCCAACTGCTGCGGTTACTACCTGACGTGCTGCGCCTGTTAGGGCGGCTGGCGCGCGACCGCAACCTGCCACGCGGAGCGCGGATGCAGCTGTGGTTGTTGTTGGGGTATTTAGCGCTCCCCTTTGACCTCATTCCGGATGTGATCCCGGTAATTGGATACGCCGACGACGTCATCGTCGTGGTATGGGTGCTAAGGCGCGTGCTTCGTGGTGTTGGCGTTGCGGTGCTGCGGCGACACTGGCCGGGGAAATCCGCAGGCATGGACGCGGTGCTCAAGCTATGCCGAGTCGGCTATTAAACTCCCAGGTGTGCTTGCGAATTATCCGTATGAAGAGACCCATGACCTAAGGAGTGGTCCAGATCTGGACCACTCCTTACTCAGTCTGCTGCCGTTTGTTGGTTTTTGGCGTGGCACTGGTAAAGGGGGTTTCCCGGCCGAGACAGAATACGACTTTGCGCAGGAGATCATCCTGAGCCATGATGGTCGGCCATTTTTGCACTATGAGTCTCGTGCCTGGCTGATCAATGATGAGGGCCGACCAGTGCGCCAAGCGTTCCGGGAAATCGGATGGTGGCGGCCCGCGGCAGACGACGGCGTGGAAGTGTTGCTGGCACATCCGACCGGAGTCAGCGAAGTCTACCTGGGTCGGGTTGATGGCTTGAAGGTCGAGCTGGCCAGTGACGTGGTGGCACGCACTGAGACCGCCGATGTAGTGAGCGCGAGCCGTCGGCTGTACGGCATCGTGGAAGGCGCATTGCTGTACGCGGTGGACCTGGCAGCCAACGGCGAGCCGCTACAGCCACACGTATCCGGTCGGCTTACCAGAGTCAGCTCGCCAGGCACGGCATCCTCCAATGGTTCGGCCGCTGCGCGCCGGTAAAGGCGGCGAAGCTGGGCGCGGCTTTCTCGACGAACTCGACAGTTTGGCTGTTTTGAAACCGAAAAACCGTAGTTTTGTCGAGTTCGTCGACCGGGGAGAGGGGAGTTACCTGCTGACGCGACTACCGAGCGCTGTCGTGGACCGCACGCGCAAAGACCTCACCGCGGTGTGCGTAGTCGGCGAACTGGCCGTAACTGGGCGCCGCGGGCGAGAGCAGCACTATCCCGCCGGGCGGAGTGAGTACACGCGCCCTTGCTACGGCTTCGGAAAGATCGCCCATAACCTCGATGTTCAGGTTCGGTATTTTCCGAAGTTCGGCGGCGATCCGAGGTCCGCTGTCTGGTATAGCCAACACGGTGATGGGAGCCGTCCGCGTATCTGCCAAGTAGTCGCGGAGCACCCGGTAATCCAGCCCCCGGTCGGTTCCACCGACGATCAACGTAACGGGATGCGAGTCGAACGATTCCAGCGCGGCGATTGCCGACTGTGGGGCGGTAGAGAGGCTGTCGTTGATAAATATGAGCTGCTCAATGGGGTCGGGGATCTGTTGCAGTCGGTGGGCTAATCCACTGAATGTACGCACCACGCTGGCGATGCGGTCTTTCTCCTGCACGCAGTCAATGCCTAGCTCATCCAGGAGGGTCAGCGCGACACAGAGGTTTCCCGCGTTGTGTTGGCCCAACAAAGAAAGCGTTTCTCGGGGGAACAGGGGTGTCTGGCCACACTGGAAATAGGCTGCCCCGCCTGGACCTTTGCCGATATGGAAAGCGTCTTCCAAGCCGGCTTTGGTGACCGCCACCGGGGGCTGAACGGTTTCCACATTACAGACGAGCCGGGCATCGAGTGCGTTAATGACCACGCTGTGCGGTGTGTGGGCTAGGAGGTTGAGTTTGTCCTGGTAATACTGCCGCTCACTTCCGTGCCAATCTAGATGCTCCGGAAATAGGCTGGTGAGCACCGCCCACCGCGGCGAGGTTTCCAGACTCTGACATTGCTGACTAGACAGCTCAACGACGTGCAATGCGGCCTCTGCCGTGCCCAATAATGGTGCCCCAATGTTCCCGGCGAAGTTCACGTCTCGACCCAAACCAACCAGCAGGTGATGGATGAGTGCTGAGGTAGTGCTCTTCCCTTTGGTTCCGGTGACCGCGATTGTGTGGTCGGCGTGGTCTGCCATCCAGAGTGCGGTGCCGCTGGTTATCTGCACGCCGCGTTCGCTAAGGGCTATCAGCCACGGGTGAACTCGCGGAACTCCAGGCGATTTCACTACCACCTGCGCGTCGAGCAGCACGGACAGTACGCCGGGCCCGACGTGTAGGGGAACGCTTCCTCCGCTCGCTTCGCGCCAGCTGTCCGCGTCGCGCGCGGGATTCTCATCCACCGCTATCAGCGACGAAGGGGCCAGCGCCGCCACAGCGTGAGCCGCGCTGATGCCCTCCCGGCCGGTTCCCCAGATCGCGACCGCGCGTCCGGCTAAATCACTCAAACGCATGGAAGTGCCTTGGTGTACTCGGCGGGAATGAGGTGGTCTGTGCTGGGGGTGAACACTCCGGTGATTGTTTCCGCGGTGGGTATTCGGGTGGCCGGGACCTCGGATACCAGCTGCTGGACCACAACATCGTTCTTCCAGGCAACGCTTTCCGCGACAAGCTGTAGGGCGACCAACGATTCCTCAATCTCGCCCACGCAGTCGAAAGGCTTTTGACCGGTCAGACCGATGAGTTCCCGGTATCCCGGTAGCTGGGTTGCGTCGCTGAGCAGGTTCGTTCCGAAGATGCCGATCAGGCGTTCTCTGGTCATAAACGGTGCCAAGGCTAGGAAAACGAAACGGCATTTTGGGCAGTTTCCGCACCAGGTTGTTGCGGCGTTCCGCAGCTTAAACACCGCGTTGCAGCTAGTGAATACCGCATCGTAGGCAGTGTTTTTAGCAAATATTCGGGCAATGTGTAGCTCGGACAGTGGTCGCAACAGGGAAAAATATCCGACTCCGCGGCCCACGCAGTAAACCAGCACCTGCGCCAGTTCCCGTTCCGCGTCTAGGCCTTTGGACCATTGATGGTTGATCTCCTGACCCTCCCACGTCAGGTTCGCCGAAGATGCCGATCTCTCGTTCGACATCACGACTGGACCCAGACCATGCAGGACCGCCGTGGCCACCGAGATCAGGGAGTTGATCGCGGTGACGGGGATGTGCCCGTTGTAGGCTCCGAGCTCGTTGAGCTTGAAGAGCTGCTGATCAACAGTGCGCTTAGCCTCCAACATGGGTGTTCCCGCCACGGCGACCACGTTTCGCATGACCTGGTTGGGGTTTACCGAGAACAGCACCGGCGCCACTCCCGCCTGCCGAAGCAGCTCCACAGTGACAACGGAGTCCTTCCCGCCGCCCACCGGTACAAGCGGGTGCCGGCTGAGTGCCGGGAGTTCTAGCGGAAGTGTGGCTTCCCGGTGGGAAGCCACAAAATCTGGTCGTAGCGCTCGTGGCAGGTTGTTGCGAAAAGCGTATTCGGCGAGCCCATGCGCGTACAGGTTCCGAAGGTATGCCTCGACGGCTGCGGGCGTAGACACCGAACAGATCTCAATGCGAGGCGGGGCGGCGACCTTGTAGTAGCTGATACCAGCCACTAAATACAGCAGCTCGACCACGCGCTGGAACGCTTCCGCTCGCTGCGGACTGGGAGCCAGACGTGGGGGAATGAAATCCACGGTTTCAGTGAACTTGAGGCTGTCTGATTCGCCAACTAACTCGTAGTTGAAAACCGCTCGGTGCTCCACAATCTGGCAGGAAACATAGCGAAATACCCGGTAGGCGTCTGGCCAAGGGGTTTCGGCCGCGCTGGCCTTCTCCGGTGTCACGTGAGCCATCTTTCCAGTGCTCTTTTGTATGCCAAGTACTGGCCGCAACATACCGTGAATCCGGAGAGCTACCGTGGGGTGAGAGAAGAAAATTGAACTAGCCGTTTTTAGTATTGGGCATTACATATCTGATAGGTAATGCCCTCCGCCCCTGCCGCCCGTGTCACTATGTGATACATACATGTGCCATACTCTTTATATGTCTACTCGACGGATTAGTCTGACTATCGATACCGCCGCTCATGAAGTAGTGAAGAGGGCGGCGAGCCGTTTGGGGATCTCTGCCTCGGCGCTCATCTCCCGCGGCGCGCTCAATGAGGCGATTCGATGTGGTGCGCCGCCGCCCAGAAATGTGGACGCTGCCGCCCAGAGCATAGCTGCCGCTGATGAGGCCGAGTTTGCCTATGCGCAGCGAGAAGGCTTAGCGTGAAGCGCGGGGAGATCTGGAGTTACGTTCCGCAGGGCTCGCCGCGTAAACGTACGGTTCTCATTGTTTCTGCCAACGGGGTGAACGATTCCACTCGTCGGTGGTTCTATGCGGTAGAAATTGTTGATTCCGACCCTCAAGACATTCTGTCGGTACGTATGTCGACCCAGAGCTGGATTTCTGGTACGTCGCTTACCCGGGTCTTACGGGATTGGCTTACTGAACCGGTCGGCTCAGTAAGCGAGGACATCATGGATGCCGTTGCTGCCGCGCTGCGGGCAGCGCTCAGCCTTTAGCCTCAAAGCCCAACAGTGCGGTCAGACGTGGGGTTAGCGGGCTGCGCTGTGTTGGGCCGCGAGCAAGGAGAGCTACTACGTGGTGGAGATGAGCGAGCCAATGCTGCGAGAGCTTCGTGCCCTGGTCGGTGAACACAATGTGCTTACTGACCCTGAGATGACACGGGGTTTCTCCGTCGACTGGACTGGGCGATTCGTTGGTCAGACCGCGGCTGTTGTGCGGCCGCATAGCACCGAGGAGGTGGCGCGGCTGCTACGGCTGTTGTGGGCGGAAGGAATTCCGGTAGTCCCGCAAGGTGGAAACACCGGCTTGGTTGGGGGTGGGGTCCCGCTGCATGGGGAAGTAGTTCTCAGCCTCGCCGGCTTCAAGAAGCTTTACCCTGTTGATTCCGGAGCGGGGCAGATTACCGCGCAGGCCGGTGTGACCCTTGCGATGCTGCGCGAACAGCCGCTAAAACACGGGCTCACATTTGGCATTGATATCGCATCCCGGGATAGCGCCACCGTGGGTGGGGCAATCGCAACGAATGCGGGTGGGCTTCGGATGCTCCGCTATGGCGACATGGCCGCCCAACTGCTGGGTGTGGAGGCTGTACTGGCCGATGGCTCGGTCATTTCCCACCTCGATGGCTTGACCAAAGACAACACCGGATACCGGCTGCATCAACTTCTAGCTGGATCAGAAGGCACCCTTGCGGTGATTACTCAGGCTCGGCTCCGACTGGTGCCGCATTACACTCACCGAGCGGTGGGCCTTGTCGCGCTCCCTGACATAGCTTCAGCGGTAGCTTTGGCCGGGACGTTGCGTCGCTGTATACCCCCAGTAGAGGCCATTGAGCTGTTTCTTCAGGAGGGTGTAGAGCTTCTTCAACGGCATCTAGGTTTACCGCAGCCGTTTCAGACTCTCTCGCCGGTGTATCTGCTGGCCGAGGCAGCTGACCGCACTGATCCCGCCTCGGTCCTTATCGAGGCACTTGCTGATATCAATCCCGATAGCATCCTCCTGGCCACCAGCGAAGCGGACCGCAAACGGCTGTGGCGTTACCGGGAAGGCCATACTGAGGCGATCAGCCGGGTGGGCATACCGAGAAAGCTTGACGTCTCGGTTCCGCTGACTGCTTTCGTTGAGTTCGCTGAAGCGATACCCAAGGCGCTGAGCGAAGTCTCCGCAAGCGCTGTCCCTATCAGATTTGGGCACATAGCGGACGGAAACCTGCACGTCAACGTGCTACATGCCGCTGAAGAAGCCGATGTCGACGGAGCAGTATTTGAGCTAGTGGCTCAGTTCGGTGGATCGATTTCGGCTGAACACGGAATCGGTACGGCGAAGAAGCCGTGGCTACATCTCAACAGGAGCGATGTCGAAATTCGGGCGGCTCGTGCGATTAAAGCCTCGCTCGATCCAGCGAACTTGCTCAATCCCCACGTCATTTTCAGCGAACCAGAATCTGTCGGGTGATCAGGGCATTATTCGAAAGTGGGGTGTGGGTTCTCGGGTATACCCGAGAACCCACACCCCACAGCCTCAGACCCCTGCTTTGGCCCGCTTACAGGTACTTTGGAGATACTTTGCCCTTCTGGTAGGGAGCACAGACGAAATGAGTGTCTGCCTCAGGGGAATTATGCTTAAACGCTAAGCAGTGGGGTGTGGAATCGAAACATAAGTCTCTGCTGCAGTCGCCTTTGCTGGGGCCCTGATTTGCTGAGGCTACGGTGGGTGCGGCCATTCCTATGACGGCAACTGCTACGGCGCTGAGAGCGGAAACTTTGCCCACTAGGGAGGTTAGAACAGACACAGCGTGTCCTTTCAAAGGAAACAAATACTTGTTGCATTTTAAGGGTGCGCGCCAAACCGCACCTCCCACGTTCGGTCAGCAGGAAGGGTCTATGGGATTAGGTGTCAGGCCCGATGAGCTGAACGAGTGGCCGCTCTAAAAGACTTCCGTCGTAGATTTTGGAAACCCCAACAGCGCGGTAAGACGTGGGGTTAGCGGGCTGCGGCGCGTCAGGCAGCTATCGATGGACGTAACCTCGATGATGCCGCGCACGCTCGAACATAACCACACACCGTCGGCGGCCAGCAGCTCCGGCAGCGTAATCAGCCTTCTAAATGACTTCAGTCCCAGCTCGGGCGCGTGCTCGAACAGGTACTCTGCCGTAATGCTGGCCAGAATTCCGGTATCGATAGGGGTGGTGCATAACATGCCAGGGTTTGGTGCCCACACTACGGTGGAAGTCGCCCCCTCTAACACGTAACCGTCGGCTGAAATGAACAGCGCGTCATCGAAACCTGCCACTGCGGCGTGCCGCAGCGCGGTCATGTTCCCCGCGTAGGACAGTGTTTTGCATCCGCCTAGTAGCCATGGTGCCTGAGCTCTTTCAGCCGCGGGGTAGCCGAAGCTGAGGCTAACCACCCCAATACCGGTGCGGCGCCTCCGGATCAGCGTGTCGGAGACCCCGAATGCCAGTGCGTATGCGGTGGGCCCGAGTTCGGGCGCGTACTCCGGCCCTCGTGCGCACACCAGCTTCACGCCAGCTTCGGCGTCGCTGCGCTCTTGCCAGCCTGCAATTGCGGTCAACACCAGCTGCTCGAGGGTGTCGCGGGGCGGCAGCGTTAGCGACAGCGCTGCCGCCGAGTGTGAGAGCCGCCGCAAATGGGCCTCGAGCAGCCACGCACTCTGGCCTCGCACATGCATGCTCTCGAACGCTCCGTCGCCGTGGGTGGCGGCCACCTCGTCGGCGCGCAGAATCGGCGTCTGCAACTGAGCCAACCTGGATCCGGTCACCGGATCGAGCACGGCAAGCACAGGTTCGAGCGGGTGAACCTCCGATGCTGTGGCTGGGTTGGTGCTCATCGGCTGCATTCTACGACACCCTATGACACATGCGGCACATACGCAGTAGACCAGCGATCGTTATGCTTGGGAGTGTGTCTTTAATTTCAGTTCCTGCCACCAGCTCGGCGTCCGCGACTGTCTTTGGTCAAGGCCGCGATGCCGCGGTCCCAGCACACTACGGCGATCTGTTTGGCGAGCAACGTGCTTTGGCTGAGCGGGTTGGCCTGGTTGACCGTAGCCATCGCGACATTCTCACTGTTACGGGTCAAGACCGGCTGTCGTGGCTACACACCCTCACTACGCAGCACGTGAGCGAACTGGCCGAACACACTGGCATCGACGCGTTGATCCTCACCCCGCAAGGCCGCATCGCTCACCACATGCTGCTGTCGGAAATTGGAGGAACAACTTTTCTCGACACGGAACCGGGTGCTGGCGACGTCTTGCTGGAGTTCTTGCAGAAGATGCGATTCCTGCTGCGAGTCGAGCCAGCTGACGCCTCCGAGCAGTGGGCGATACTTTCGCTGCTTGGCCCCGACGCCGTCAGGTTGCTAACCCGAGCTGGTTTGGTCGCACAGGAATTTCAGCTAGCACATGAACCTCAGCTAACACAGCCGCCGCGGAGCCCTGGTACGGCGTGGCCGCTGGTAAACCTTCCTGGCGGCGGATGGCTTCGCGTGGTGCCGTGGCCGACTCAGCACAGCTGCGATCTGCTGGTCCCGCGCGATCAACTGGCGCTGGTGCGCGATCAGCTCTGGAGTGCCGGAGCGGCCCGCTGTGGACATGAGGCGTACGAGGCGCTACGAGTTGCGGCCGGTCGGCCGCGCTTAGGGTGCGAGACCGATGACCGCGCCATGCCGCATGAACTGGCCTGGGTTGCTAGCGCGGTGCGACTGAACAAAGGCTGTTATCCCGGCCAAGAGACGGTCGCCAAGCTGCACAATCTGGGTCAGCCACCACGCCGTTTGGTGCTGTTGCATCTGGACGGTTCTAGCGATCAACTACCACCGCGAGGTGAGCCAGTGCGCTGGGATGGCCGCGAGGTGGGGGTTGTTGGCACCGCTGCGCGTCACTATGAACTGGGTGGTGTGGCGCTGGCCGTGATCAAGCGCAACGTTTCCGATGATGCCGCGCTGTCGGTGGCTTCCATGTGTGCCGCGATCGATACAGAACTATCCGCTAGGAATCCACTTGACGGCCAGGCGTCACTAGATGAGGTCGAGGCGGGAGCTGGTAAGCGCCGCGTCGCGGAGTTCCTGGCCGCGCGGCGACAAGCTCGGGCCGGCTAGCCCGATCCGGAAGGGCGTTTTCCGGGAAAAGTCCAAAACCCGGCGTCGTGGGGACGTTTTCCGGGAAAATATCGGGGAGGGCTAGAGTCGACATATGTCTTTGAGTGATACCTCGTACTGGGGGTTGTCGGTTGCCGGGTTGCTAGATCTGGCGATCTTCCTAGGCTGTTTCGTCGTGGTGATCTGGGCGCTCGTTCATTGCGCCCGCCAGCGAGCGGACGCGTTCACCGCTGTAGACACTCTGTCCAAGCCCACATGGTTGCTGATCATCGCTGGCTCGGCACTATTGTCTCTGCTGTTTTTTCAATGGTCCAGGCTTTTCGGGCTGATTGCTCTGACCGCGGGTCTGATCTACCTGCTTGATGTGCGCCCCGCAATCCGTGATGCCATCCGCGGTAACTGGTAGTCGACAAGCGTCATTAGGCTTCTGCCGGCGTTCTCGTCGCCTTGCGTACCCATTCCGCTGCGCTCCATTTTCGTACGCGGCGGCTCCTGCGGCCTTGGCAGAAACCTAATGACGCTTGTCTGACGGCGACTGAAATATATGCGTTGGCTTGATGAAGGTTGTTAGGCTTCAGCGGACTGAACCGATCAGCTAGGAGGGGCTAATGGCACTTGAAGCTCTGGAGATTTCCGGCGAACGTTTATCCGATGAGCTCGATACTCTCTCGGGGATCACCGATGATTCACGACCTGGCTGGACACGAACCGCGTTCAGCGACGTAGAGCGTGATGGACGCCAGTGGCTCGCTTCAAGGATGCGTGACGCCGGCTTAGAGGTTCGTCAAGACTCCGCCGGCAACGTTATCGGCACGCTCTCTGGTCGACATACTGGTCCCGCCGTGGTGACTGGCTCCCATATCGATACCGTCGACAGCGGTGGCAGATACGACGGAATGGTGGGAGTGCTCGGAGCTCTTGAAGCCGTAAAGGCGATGCGTGAAGCTGGCATGACGCTCGATCATCCGTTGCGCGTCGTTGGTTTCTTTGGCGAGGAGGCCAACGAATTTGGCCTCGCGCACTTTGGCAGCCGGGCTATTGGGGGAACACTCCTTCCGCAACATCTGGAACTTCGCAACAGCGAGGGCGTCTCTCTTGCGGCCGCTTTGCAAGCACGCGCTGGTATCGACCCCCAAGCGTGCATGAAGGCCAGGTGGGCGCGGTTAGAGGCACACGCCTACGTAGAGCTGCACATAGAGCAGGGCCCGTTGCTGGAGGACCATAAGCGATCCATTGGCCTCGTCACCGGAATTGCGGGAGCGCAGCGGTTTACCGCTTCGTTTTCGGGGCGTCCTGATCATGCGGGCAACACGCCGCTTAACCGACGAAGCGATGCGTTGTGTGCGGCGGCTGAGCTGACAGTGTCGATCGAGCAGATAGCCCGCGACCACCCCGATGGTGTTGCGACAGTTGGCGTCATCAAGGTTTCTCCTGGTGCGAGCAACGTGGTGCCCGGGCATGCGGAGCTGCTCGGGGACATGCGGAGCCTGTACTCCTTGTGGCTGAAAGACCGGCGGGATGAGACTCTGCGCGCGGCGCAAGCCGCCGGTGCGAGCCGGGGCGTCCAGGTATCGATCGCGTGGCCGTCGATTACCGATCCCACGCTTTTCACCGAGCCTATGCAGCGCGTCATTGGGGAGGCGATTACCGCCACAGGCCACGACCCGATGCCGATCACGAGTGGAGCCGGGCACGACGCGCAAGAGATGGCCGCGATTTGCCCTGCGGGCATGATCTTCATTCCCTCCCACGATGGCAGAAGCCACTGCCCGCAAGAGCACACTGACGCATCCGACCTTCTGGTTGGTGTCCGAGCGCTGGCAGAAGCGCTCGTCGCCCTCGACAAAGTGGACAAGGCCGACCTCGCCTAAATCCATTGGTAATCTACAACGAGAGCTTCGCTCGTACTGGTTAGCGAGTGGAGGAGCACAAAGAGTTCGGACAGTATGTACTTACTCATATGTACTGCTACTTGCATGTACACCAGTGTGCGCTTATCTTTAAAGTAGCGGGAGGGAAGTAGTAATGAGCACCGTAGGTGTACGAGAACTAGCAACACGCGCTTCTATGATTGTGGCTGAGGTAGAGACCAGTGGGAAACCAGCGCTGGTGACTCGCCGTGGCCGTCCGGTAGCGGTGCTTGTAGCACTAAATGAGGATGACTTCTACGATGTGGTGCTTGCCAAGGCTCCTGAATACGTGAGAGATCGCCAGGACGCTGATACAGCAATCGCCCGAGGGAACCTTGGTCGGCCGCTTGATGAAGTCATAGCTGACCTTTAGGCAACAAGTTCGTGATCACTCTTCTAGCAAAGGCCGAGCGTGACCTGCGGCGAATCGGCCCCGGTCCGCAGCGTGGCCGTATTCTCGCGGGTTTGCGCGATCTCGATGCCGGATCCGATAACTTGGACACCAAGGCATTGGTGGGATCAGCCCCGTGGCTTCGCCTACGCGTAGGCGACTATCGCGTGCTGTACCGCGATACCGACAGCGCAGCAGGCGTGGTCCATGTGATTACCCGCATCGTTCATCGCCGGGAGCTAGATCGAGCCGTCACAACACTGCCTGAAGGTTGAAGGTAGCTCAGCGCCGCACGCGGAGTTGTTCGATCCATGGGCTAGCCGCGAGTGTTTATTCACCAAACCACGACACCAGTATGACTAGCGCCGTGAGCATCCAGTACCTCAATCCCAGGCCTTTTTCGAAGGCAGTCTCTACCGGTTAACGCATCACCGTTGAGTCTTACGTTACCTGGCACAGTCATGAAGAGGCTGTGGCCGCGCGTCGTTGCGGCCCCGGTAGACGGTTGCCGAGGGAGACGCTGAACAGTTCGCCAACTCCTCCTGGGTGTGGGTGCGGCCATCGCGGAGTTCGAGCAGGTGTTTGCGTTGTGAGGCGGGGAGCTTGTTGCTTGCCGCGGCTCATGGTTGACCGAACTCGTCCATCAGCACACCGCCGGGGTCACCGGAGCGACGCGTCCAACTGACGGATCAGTTCTCCGACCCGCCCACCGCCGCGTGGGGCGGCCAGGTAGCGCCTCAGGACGTCCACCACGACGGGATGCGCAAGGATCCGCGACTGCGCGATGTGGTCGGCTCCGACGGTGGGATCGTCTCCGGCGGAGAGTTCGAACGCTCGTGCGGCATGAGCGGCCGATCCGAGGATGTGTTTGACCTGAGTAGCTTTTGCCAGGGGGTGGAGGAACGCCGCACCGGCCGCGTGGCCAGCCGCGCGCGCAGCGTCGCTCGCCGCGGCCTGTCCTGCATCGCGGGCCTCCTGAGCCGCCCGGTGTGCCGCCCAGGCGCTGTCACGTAGCGCCTTGGTCCGCTCGGCTCCATCCGCGAACGCCTGCGCAGCGTCGATCGCGGCTCGTGGGCGTCGATCGCCAGGGTGTTCACGTTCGAAGACCGCCAATGCAGGCCGCGCGCACACCACCGCGTAGCCGGCGACCTCGCGGAGTTCAGACCGGCTGAGCTCGATTGTCGTGGAGTCCTCCGCCATGGCGTCCATCCTTCTGCACAGGGGCCGAAGTCTCAACGAGGTCGCCGATCGGCTGGGGTCGAGCGCCAAAGTAACTGGTCAGGTACTACGAAGCGAATCAACCCGAAGGCGGAGAAGGCTCCGAGCTGCGTAAAAGTCTGTTCGTAGGTACCTGACCAGTTACGTTGCCGATACGAGCTATGCTTTCGCTCGTGGCTAAGAACGAGAAGCTGCATTCTGTCGCAGTCGAGTGGGACACGGCAGCAGAACTCTACGAGCAGGGCCGACCAGACTACCCGCTTGAGCTACTTGAACACTTGAAAACTCTCTGTGAGTTCGGTGAGACAACCAGCATTGTGGATCTCGCTGCCGGGACCGGGAAACTGAGCCGGCTTCTGGTGAATACAGGCTGTGCCGTTACTGCCGTGGAACCGTCGAGGGAAATGCGGGCGGCTCTTAGTAGAGAGCTTCCAACTGTCACCGTCAAAGGCGGAAGTGCCGAAGCTATTCCTTTGGACGACAACAGCGTTGACGTCGTAGCAGTGGGTGAGGCATTTCATTGGTTTGACAGTCCTCGGGCCTGGCAAGAATTGGTGCGGATCGTTCGTCCTGGCGGCCTGGTTGTAGCGGCATGGCTTCACAGAAACGTCACCGACTGGCAACAGCAACTCCTGGCATATCTGCGCCCTTATGCCCAAGCCGTTCCTAACGCTGATGTAGACGATGTAGACGGAAATCGCTCGCTGCAAGGTTTTCCGCGAAATGAGTTCGCCTCGATACAGCCATGGTCCATCGTGTACGAGCAGCCGTACACGATGTCTCGACTGCGGCAGATGTACGAGTCGTACAGCTTTATCTCGTTGCTGAAGACCCATGAACGCAACAAGGTGTTGGACGGGATCGAAGAGCTTGTTCGTAGGGAAGTTGGAGTCGAGCAAGACGAGATATTTTCGTTTCCTCTCCAACTCGCAACCTGGTCTACGGTCCGTTTGAAAGGCAGGTTGGCGTGAGCCAAGTCTGCTGAGATGAAGTGCAGGACGGCGGCGGGAGTTATTCAACCGCATTCACTTGCTCGACTACACGGTTGGCGACGTATTTTCAGAAGTAAACCACCGAGGCAAGCCTCTTGTCGCTGCGTAACTGGTCAGGTCCTTAACGCCGCACCCGGAGTTGTTCGATCAACAAAGTCTCGCCGCGGCTGTCGGTCACCGAAATTGGCACTCTGCCCCAGAGCAGAAGCAGCAGGTCGCTGGCGGTGGCCTCCGCGGACGCGGCGATCTCTGGCTCGGTATCGAACCATCCATTGGTATCGAGCAGGGTCACCCCATTTTCCCGTATCCGGATCACCCAGTGCGCATCAATGTCGGTGGCGACTAGGCGCGCCACGCCGGTGACGCGAATTTGATCGATGATCGTGATATCGCTGGCTACTAAGTCCAGCGCTTCGTGTACGCCATCAGCCGCAAACTCCGGGGGATCGATCGGGTCCGGCAGGCTTACCGAAAGCTGCGCGTCCCAGCGATGTACAGCCGTTTCATGCGCCGCTCGGCGGTGGAAGAACGCCGCTGTGGGCGGGGCATGAAACGGATTCCAAGCCGGGGCGTCGGAATCGGTGTCACCCAGTGCCTGCTGAAGTGTGGCCAACCGCTCATCCCACCAGCCCAGCACCGCGTCCCCGGCTGGGGCGGGCAGGTCGCCCTTGTTAGTTGGTGGCGTCCCCGCCCGTTCCAGATGGCCCATCATGCGTTGGTACGCGTTCCCCAGATGGCAGATGAGGTCATGTACGTTCCAGCCAGGGCAGGACGGCACCGGCCTGAGTAGCGTGTGCGCTATGCCTTGGAGATTAACGGCCGCCGCTGTGTTGGCGGCACCCTCTTTACTATCGACGATTGGCGGAGCAACCGCGGCCCGAAACTGGGTGGCTTGGTCCGCTAATGCCGCTAGCCAGGAGTCTTTCGTCATACTCATTTGCCCACCTTATGGCGCGTCGCATGCCTGCTGAAAGCACCCCCGCTCGTAGCTTGACCGCGCCCGAGGACTACCTGGGCGGGCGCACATGCGACGTTGAGCGCAATGTCGAGCTCGCCGGGTTGACTACGCTGGGGCTGGGCGGTCCGGCGCGCACGCTGATATCGGTGTATGACACGCGGCAAATCGTGGAAGCAATGCGAAAAACCGGCGAGCATGGAGAGCCGCTGTTGATTCTGGCCGGCGGTAGCAATGTGGTGGTCAGTGACGCCGGTTTTGCTGGGACTGTGGTGTTGCTGCGCTCTACTGGTATTGCCGTAGTTACTGATGGGGCCGAGCACGTGCTGGTGCGGGTGGCCGCGGGGCATGCGCTTGATGATCTGGTGCAGTGGTGTGTAGCCGAGTCGCTCGCCGGGGTGGAGTGCCTGTCTGGTATTCCCGGCTCGGTGGGTGCCACGCCGATTCAGAACGTGGGAGCATACGGGCAGGAGATTGCTGAAGTACTGCAGGCGGTGACGGTCTATGACCGCACGCTCGATCGGGTGGTGGAACTTTGCGCCGCCGAATGCGGATTTTCCTACCGGACCAGCATGTTTAAGCGCGCGCAACGCTATGTGGTGCTGGAGGTAACGCTACGGCTGCGCCGCGACCAGGCCGGAGGGCCGCTGCGCTATGGGGAGCTGAGCCGTCGGCTCGCCGCTACCGAGCAGAGCCGGCCGCCTCTAGCCAAGATCCGCGAGGCGGTACTCGAACTGCGGAGAGCCAAGGGCATGGTGATCGATGTCACCGATCCAGATACCCGCAGCGTGGGCTCGTTTTTCACCAACCCAATTGTCTCGCCCGAGCAGTATCGCCAGCTTGACGCGGCGCTGGGAGCAGCAGCTGAGCAGATTCCACACTGGCTAACCGGCGACGGTCGGGTGAAACTTGCGGCCGCTTGGCTGATTGAGCACGCGGGTTTCGGGAAGGGTTTTACTCGCGGTGGCGTTGGTGTTTCCAGTAGGCACACTCTTGCGTTGGTCAACCGGGGCGGTAGCACGACTGAGCTGCTGGGTTTTGCACAAGAGATCAGCTGTGAGGTGCAGCGCAGGTACGGTGTGAAGTTAGAGCATGAGCCGGTGCTCGTGGGTTAACGGTGAGCATGCTGTGTTTATCGAAAGTCCACGGAAAGTCCACGTCAAGGGATGGGGAATCAATCGCTGTGATTTCACGGATAGCGACCATCTCGATGCACACGTCTCCGTTGGACCAGCCCGGCACCGGCGACGCCGGCGGGATGAATGTCTACATTGATCAAACGTCTCGCCGGTTGGCGCAGCGCGGTGTTGCGGTCGATATTTTCACTCGCGCCACCTCACCGGACAGCCCGCCGGTAGTCGAGCTCGCGCCGGGGGTGCTGGTGAGGCATGTTCCGGCCGGCCCGTTCGAACGAGACAACAAAGATCACCTCCCCGAGCAGCTGTGTGAGTTTACCTGGGGGGTGCTGCGAGCCGGTTTGGATCGGCAGCCCAGCATCCGTGATGGGGCTGCCTTTGGTGGCTCTGCTGGCTCTGCCAGCTATGCCGGTTATGACGCGGTGCATTCGCACTACTGGCTCTCCGGCCAGGTAGGCCGTCGCGTGGCGCGCCGCTGGAACGCCCCGTTACTGCACACTGGACACACTTGGGCGGCGGTGAAAAACCTGCAACTGGCTCCGGGGGACAGGCCGGAGCCAGCGCACCGCGGCCGCGCCGAGGCTGCGATCGCGGCCGACGCGCACGCATTGGTCACCAATACCGATTCCGAAGCCAAGCAGCTGAGCGGGCTGTTCGGGCCAGCCGCAGCACCCATGCACGTGGTGTTGCCGGGTGTAGACCTGGAGCAATTTAGCCCCGGCGATGGCGGCGCGGCCAAACGCCTGCACGGTATTGCACCGGAGAAGTTTGTGATGTTGTTCGTGGGCCGGGTACAGCCGCTGAAAAGCCCCGATGTTGTACTGCGCGCCGCGGCCGAGCTTGCCCGAGACCCGCAGCTGCGCCGACGGCTGGTGGTGGTGATTTGCGGCGGCCGCAGCGGCGCAGTTTCCGGGCAGTCGATGCCGCAGCTGGCGGCGCAACTGGGCATCAGCGACCTGGTGCGATTCCTCGATCCGATGCCGGCGGCCCAGCTTGCGCAGCTGTATCGCGCCGCGGACGTGACTGTGGTGCCCAGCCGCAGCGAATCGTTCGGGCTGGTCGCCGCCGAATCGCAGGCGTGCGGAACTCCGGTGGTTGCCGCCGCGGTCGGCGGGTTAGCAACCGTTGTGGCACACGGCAGTTCTGGGGTGCTGATCGCGGGACACGATCCGGCTCGCTACGCCGCCGAGCTGCGCCGGCTAGCCACCGAGCCACTGTGGCGAGCCCGCCTCGCGGTCGGAGCGGTACGGCGCGCCGAAGGCCTATCGTGGGACCGCACGGCGGATCAGCTCCTAGAGCTATACGAGCGGGTATCGCTGGATCGGTCGCCCGGTTTGCTGAGCGCATGCTCCCAGGTTGCGTAAAGCCACCACCCGGAGCGGGCTGTTGGGTTAGGCTGTAGGTAAGAGCGTGTTTTGAAACTGGA
>QHCE01000060.1 GCA_003243955.1 Acidimicrobiales bacterium
CCGGAAAACCAAATACCCCTCAGGTTGATGGTTTCAGGCCGCGTGTGCGGTCTGGTTGATTGTCTCAAACTCTATGGGTGTTAGCTTGCCGAGTCGGCGCTGCCGCCGTTTGCGGTGGTAGGTCTTCTCGATCCAAATCACAATCGCCAGCCGGAGTTCTTCGCGGGTTGGCCATTGTTGCCGGTCGAGAACGTTCTTCTGCAGCAACGCGAAGAACGACTCCATGGCCGAGTTGTCGCCACATGCCCCGACCTTGCCCATAGAGCCTTGTAAACCGTTGCTGGACAACATGGTTACGAACTTCCTTGACCTGAACTGACTGCCACGATCTGAATGTATGATCGTGCCGGCCGGGCCCCGCATGGCGATCGCGTTACTGAGTGCGGTGACCGCGAGCGACGCTTTCATCCGTGAGTCAATGGAATAGCCGACTATCCGGTTGGAAAACAGGTCTTTGATCGCGCAGAGATACAGCTTGCCCTCACTGGTCCGGTGTTCGGTGATATCGGTGAGCCACACGGTGTTTGGTGTGGCAGTGCTGAACTCGCGCCGGACAAGGTCGTCGTGGACCGGTGGGCCCGCCTTGCGGTTGAGGCCGCGTTTCTTGGCGAAAACGCTCCAGATGCGCTGCTGGGAGCATAGGCGGGCAACCCGGTTTCCCCCGGCCGCGTGCCCAGCGGCGCTGAGCTCGTCGGCGATGAACCGGTACCCGAACGCTGGATCATCGGCGTGGATACCGAGTGCGGCGTTTATGAGATGGGCGTCATCCCAATCACGGTGTGACACAGGATTGTTCCGCCATTTATAGAACGCTTGCGGGCTCAAGCCCAGCACCCGGCAGGTCACCACGACAGGCACCCGGACGGGTGCGCTGACAGCGGCTAGATCACGGACCAGCGGGTACATCATTTTGGGTTGACCTCCCGCGACAGGTAGGCGACCGCGCGGCGCATGACCTCGGCTTCCTGCTCCAGCAGCCGGATCCGTTTGCGGGCTTCCCGCAGCTCGGCGGATTCTTCCCGCGTCACACCGGCCCGGGCGCCGTCTTCGATATCGGCCTTCTTCAGCCAATTGTGCACGCACGCTTCAGAAATCCCGAAATCCTTCGCGATCTGGGTCACCGGGGCTTCGCCTTTGCGGGCAACCGCGACGACGTCGCGGCGGAACTCTTCGGGATAGGGCTTCGGCATAATTGATGATCCTTCCACCGCGAGGAAGAATCCTCACAGGCTGGGAATCAACCAAACCGGGGGCAATCCCCGACTGTTAAGCTGCGCTGAATCGGCTGCTGAGCACCGAACTACCCTTACCGGCGGCGACGATCTGTGCGTAGACTTCTTCGGTCGTAGTCGCGTTCTCGCCGAGACGAATAGTCTTGTGACTGCCGTGAAAATCGCTAGAGCCGGTGACGAACAGCCCCGCTTCCCTCGCCAACGAACGCACCTGGGCGCGTTGGGCGGCATCGTGATCGGCGTGGTCAGCCTCCAGGCCCGCCAAACCTGCCGCAGCAAGTTTACGGATCAGCTCGTCAGAAACGATGCGGCCTCGCACGCTCGCCTTGGGGTGGGCTAACACCGGCACTCCACCCGCTTCCCGCACCAGCCGCACGGCGTCGAATACGTCGATGTTCGCTTTTGGCACACGGTAGCGGCGCCCCAACCACTCAGGCATGAAGGCAGTGGTCATATCAGGTACCAAGCCGCGCAGCAGCAGCGCATGCGCCACGTGCGGACGTCCTATTGGGGCCGTGCCGGCGTACTCGGCAACCTCGGTCCAGGTGATGTCGTACCCATCAGCTTGGAGTAGCTCAACAATACGCATGCCTCGATCTGTCCGCGATCTACGCACTCGCGCACGGGCATCTCGGAATCGTGGCTCCGTTGGATCGAATAAATACGCCAAAAGATGGATGCTGATCGGTCGTCCGCTAGACGCCGCATCCGGCGAAAGCCACGAGCAGGAAATCTCAGCACCTGGCAGTAGCGTGAGTCCGCTCGGCAGTGCCGCAGCAGCCTTGGTCCATCCGGCGGTGGTGTCATGGTCGGTGAGCGCGATCACGTCAAGGCCAACCGCGGCCGCGTGCCGCATCAACTCATCGGGAGGGATTGTCCCGTCACTGGCGGTGGAGTGGGTGTGTAAGTCAATATGTGGGGTACGCGCACGTAGCGTCATGTGCCAGTACTAGTCGGCACTGTGGTCGCCTTCAGGTGAGTTAGCTTTGGCACCGGCTGCTATTGCATCGGGATCGTACATTTCTTGACAGAACAACAGGTACAGCTCGCGGGGGTGCGGTAGCGGCTTCACTGTGCTCAGCGCCTGATCTTGACCGGCGGACTCCAAAATGAAGGAACCGTAGTTGAGCATCATTCCCAACGGGGTTTGCTCGTAGGCCATATCGGTGACTCGAGCCAGCGGCATCATGGCCACTCGCCGCGTCACCAAACCCGAGATCAACATGACCCGTTTATTAGTCAGCACGAAACGCTCATGCCACCACTCAAAAACTCGCCAGCCTACAAATGACAAACCCACCAGCCACAGCACCAAAATGATCCACGTGGCTGCGCTATTGGAGCTCCCGACCATCCCCACGAGATACCCCACCACGAACGGCGAGAGAGCACCAAGCACAACCCACGCGACGACCTGGATCCAATGCCGACGCCATTCCCCGACGTACCGCTCGCTGGAGAACAGATATTTGGCCACGTGATGGCTTGGCAGCGGCTCGGCCGTGGTCCCATCACCGGTAACCGACGTTGCGGCGGCGGCCTGAATATGAGGTTTCTGCTCAGTGATTGGCAGTCCGGCCGAGTCGTAAGCGCGCTCGGTTTCTTCGATAGGAATAGGGGTGATACTCACCGCGGCCGAGGAAATTTCATCAGGCTCACGCCCACGTAAGCCATCCGCATCCCGATTAGCCATAGTGTGCTCCTTTAACGCCCGAACTCTGAACAGCTAACAGCCGCGTAGGTTCGCGGCATCACAGTTACAAGACTACGCCATGAACTGGTGAACAGCTGGAGTTAGAGGCACTACTGGGCAGCGAACAATCTCTATAGTGAAAAGAGTTACAGCATGCCGGAGATGAAATCTCCCAAACCGATACCAATAGCTTTTAAGCCTGAGCCCAGCTTGCCCATAACCGCTGAGGCGTCGTGTGGTCGAGTGGCGACGAAAAAAAGCAGGAAAGCAACTAGGCCCCAAGTGAAAACCTTCTTCCACATGTTCCCATGCCTTCCCTTGACGTGTCCGATGCAAATAATGTTGCTGCAACACCACATGTAACAGCTGTTGAAAATTTGTACACGTTGCTGCGCCACAAAGCACGCAGCCACGCTGAGGTGGACAGCAAATACCGTGAAATCCAGTTATCAGGGACTCAGTGACACAAGCGGCAGCGATGCGTGCTGACGGATCCAGGCGTGCATCGCAATGCCTGAGGCTACCCCAGCATTGATCGATCGGGTGGAGCCGAACTGCGCAATCGAACATACATCACTGGCGATGGCGCGGGCTTGCTCGGATAACCCCGGCCCTTCTTGCCCGAAAACGAGTACACAACGCCGCGGTAGTGTCACGCTCTCCAGCGGCACAGAGCCAGGTAAGTTGTCGATTCCGATAATCGGCAGCTTAACGGCGGTCATGGCCTCGACAAAAGCATCACAGTCAGGATGGTGCTGGATGTGCTGGTAGCGGTCAGTGACCATGGCTCCGCGCCGGTTCCACCGTCTAGCTCCGATGATATGTACCGTTTGGGCAAGGAACGCGTTGGCGTTGCGTACTACGGTGCCGATATTGAAGTCGTGCTGCCAGTTTTCTATCGCCACCTCAAAATCGTGGCGCCGAGAGTCCAAGTCAGCCACTATGGCTTCGCGTCGCCAGTAACGGTATCGGTCCACCACATTTCGGGAATCACCCTCGGCCAGCAACTCTGGGTCATACCGTTTGTCTTCGGGCCATTCGCCCGGCCAGGGCCCAACGCTCACCAAGCCAGTATGCCACTTGCCAAGTCTATCGAACATATGTTCTACTTCATCTGATCGAAGGGAGGCAGACATGCGATGGGACAACCTGACAGTCGCAGCATCCAATGATGCAAGCGACTCAACCGCCCCTGCGCTACCGCTACCAGAACTCACAAGAGACTTGGGAATGTTAGAGGTTCGCACACCGGAGTTCCGGGGCATCACGTTCTATGAACTGCGCGCACGGTCCATCCTGAATCGGGTGCCAGGCGAGTCTCGGATGCCGTTCCGCTGGACCATCAATCCCTACCGGGGTTGTAGCCATGCCTGTGTGTACTGCTTTGCCCGAAATACCCATACGTATTTGGACTTGGACTCTGGCGCGGATTTTGACAGCAAAATTGTGGTAAAGGTTAACGCGGCACAGCTGCTGGCTAAAGAGCTCAAGGCTCCATCGTGGACCGGCGAGTCCATCGCTATGGGCACTAATGTCGATCCGTATCAACGAGCCGAAGGCCGGTACCGCCTCATGCGCGGACTGCTCAACGTACTGATCGAGCACAGGAACCCTTTCTCCATACTCACGAAAGGTACGTTGATTCTTCGCGATATAGACCTGCTCACTCGTGCCGCACAGCACTCCAGCGTCCATGTTGCCGTCTCAGTAGGCACAGTCGACAGGCGGGTTTGGCGCAGTAGCGAACCAGGTACCCCCAGCCCGCAAGCGCGGTTGGGTGTGTGCCGCACTCTGACTGATCAAGGCTTGGGGTGCAGCGTGCTGATGGCTCCGATTTTGCCATTTTTATCAGACAGTGATGAGCAGCTGGAAAGCACTATCGCGGCCATCGCCGCGGCTGGGGCACGCTCGGTAACGGCGCTGCCACTGCACTTACGAACCGGCGCCCGTGAATGGTACTTCCAATGGTTGGGCAAGCATCACAGCACACTCGTGCCGCAGTACAAACAGCTCTACGCCCGGGGCGCGTATGTCCCTGCGGGCTATCGCGAACAGCTGCAGCGACGAGTAGAGCGACTGGCACGGCGATACGAATTAGTCGGTACGGCGGGAATTCGCTCCGGACAGGAATCGAGTTCGCCCTCACTGAAAAACCCCGAAACGAATCCCAAAGAGATTATGCTCGAGAAGTCGATGCTACAAAAGTCCATGTCGGTTCAAACAACTACATGCGATAAGGACCATCATGAACAGTTAGCACTGATCCAGTAACGCCGTGTGGTTTTTGCTAATTCACTGTCGTCTCGCCTCGTATGCGACGCTGGCATAGGTCAACGCACGCCGTATACATCTGCACGTAGCCGTACCGCCATGACGTGTACTATGTGTTTGGTGTCGTCAATGCGATACACCACACGGTAAGTCCCTAAATGGGCTGAGTACATGCCGGAGTAGGGCACGCCTAGCTCTGCGACCATCCGATATGGAGCTATCGGTAACCGTTCGGTAATGAATGTGTAGGCAGCCCACGCAACCGATTCGGGCAGCTCGTTTTCGAGAGCTTTGCGTGCCGGAACAGTGACTTTAACCTCTCAAACACAAGTTCCGTTCACGTTTGTGCGGTCCGGCTAAAGCTTAGGTCGCACCTGGGAGACGCTAGTCCCACCATCGACCACCAACAGCTGCCCAGTGATGTAGGACGCGGCGGGACTAGCTAAAAATGCGACTGCCGCGGCCACCTCGGAGGGCTGGCCGGGGCGCCCCAGGGGCGTATCTAGACTGCGCTGTAGCTCAGAGGTTGTGGATGAACCGGTATGGATGAATCCTGGCGCTACCGCGTTGACCGTCACTCCGTCGGCGACAACTTCCATCGCAAGCGCTCGGGTCAGCCCCACCATCCCGGCCTTCGCTGCCGCGTACCCAGCCTCAGCTGGCATAGCCGTCACCGGACCGGTGGTTGCCGAGATGTTCACAATACGACCCCAACCGCGCTCAGCCATCACGCCAACGAAAGCACGGCATACTAAAAACGCTGTAGTCAAGTTGCGATCCAGCTCAGTCCGCCAGTCATTGTCGGAGAGTTGCGCGACCGGACGGAGCACTTCTGGGCTGGAGATGCTGGCGAGGCCGGCGTTGTTCACGATGATTTCTGGCGCGGTGCCGCTCTCACCGATCGAGTCGGCCAGAGCTTCCACTTCGTCGGCACTGCTGAGGTCAGCGACATATCCCGTCGCGCCAAGCTCGCTGGCGCGCTCGTGAACGCGCTTGGTCGTCGAGACGATAGATACCGCTGCGCCCAGCGCAATCAGTCGCTCCGCGATGCCGAATCCAATACCGTCCGCACGACCAACACCCGTGACCAGCGCGGTTCGGCCGTCTAAACGTGTGCCAAGTTCAGTGCTCTCCATAACACATTATTGTCCCCTACCCGCTGGAGCTTGCAATCGTCGGCTCTAGGCTTGGTCGAGGTGTAGTTCTAAAGTAAGGACACGATGCGCAATATTCCTATAGCCGTGCTGATCCCAGCAGTAATGAAAAAGGCCGGTTTAGTGTGGATTGAGCCCACCGGTGCCCCCGCGAGCGCGGTCTGGATGGTGTGGCATGAGAGCACGTGTTATGTCCTGCATGGCGGGGGCGAGCAGATAGTTCCTGGATTGGCAGACACGAGCACCTGTTACGTAATTACCAGGTCTGCCACGACTCGGGAACGCACATTGCGCTGGAAAGCTGATGTGCACCACGTTCAGTCTGAAACGGCCGAATGGAACGAGCTACTGCCGCTCCTGATTGCTAAGCGCCTCAACCTCAGCGACTATGAGCAGGCCCCCCAGCGATGGGCGCGGGAATGTATGTTGTCCAGATTGCATCCGTCTATCTCGAGAGCACCCGCCGCGCTCGACGATTAGCCGCAGACCCAAAGTCACTCACGCTGGGACCGGACGTGAACCCTGCGTGGCTGCTTACGCGGTGTAGCGCCGCGGCAAGGTGTTTGGCTCCGCACTGCGTCGCCGCAACATCGTCAGCGCGCATTTCCAGCAGCTGCGCAACCGCTAACTGCGAGCGCAACACTCCCGATAGCCAAGGCAGCGTTGCTCCCCAGGCCACAAACGGCAGCACCACCAGATCGTGCCGTTCAGCCAAGTGCGCACGCTCATGCGCAACCACCGCTTCCAGCTGTGGCCCAGTGAGCATGTCCAGCACGCCACGGCTGACGACCAGCCGCGAGTGCAGGCCCGGCAAGCAATACGCCACAGGCGTCGGATGGTCGAGCACCGCGGCACCTGGACGATCTGGCCACGGGGTGGCGATTAAGTCCAACAGCTGCCGATGCCGGCGACGGGCTCGTAGCGTTCGCACTCCGGTTATGATGAGCACACCAAGCAAGCGCACTGCTAAACTTGCAGTAATTCCCCATAGAGCTGCTGATAGCAGCAGTGGCGAGCTCAGTGCAAGCAGGACTCCCGAGCTCAGAAAAGCTATCCCGGCGCCCAAACCCAGGCCCTGCCAGACCAGCAGCGCTGTCGCCGGCGCACGAGTTGGCCAAGTAGCGCGAGCCATCGCTGCGCTCGCCGGCTCCGCTAGCACCAGCCCGGTACCCAGGAGCACCAGGCCAACGATGACCATCAGCCGAGCAACCGTCGCGCGGTGACTCGTTCACTTTCATCGATGCCGCCAAGAAACCTGGCGAGCGCGGCGGTGCGATCGGGCGCTGTGCCCAACGCGTCGGTCATGAGCTCCGCGATGTGGTCTTCTCGAGTAGCCGTCGCACGGTACTGGTGAGCACGGCCCACCCGCTGGCGCACCACAAAGCCTTTGTGTTCTAGCCGCCCCAGCACGGTCAGCACAGTCGTCGTAGCCAAATCCCGGGTTATTAGTGAGTCTTGTACCTGCTTGGCGGTGCAAGCACTCGATGCTCGCCACAACACGTCCATAATGGTTCGTTCTAACTCTCCTAAACTGGGCACAAGGCTATCTCCTCATATGTGTTTCAGGTCATTCTACCGCAAGTAGAATTTCTACGTTGTGTAGAAGTATGCTTATTCCGTGCTGGATGATCTCACCGCCGCTCGCGAGCAGATGGCGCTCTCTCTGAGCTTCCACATCATTTTCGCCGTACTCGGAGTTGGCCTGCCGTGGCTCATGTTATGGGCTCGATGGCAGGGCCTAAGGCGCAACGACCTACTCTGGACGGCACTGGCTAGACGATGGGCTAAAGCCGCCGGGATATTGTTCGCCATTGGCGCCGTCTCGGGCACGGTGCTCTCGGTGGAATTCGGTCTGCTGTGGCCCACCTTTATGGAACGATTCGGTGCCGCGCTGTCGCTTCCCTTCACATTAGAGTCGTTCGCCTTCTTTCTCGAAGCAATTTTTTTCGGGCTATATCTCTACGGTTGGGACCGTCTCTCCCCCAAGCTGCATTTAGCCTGCGGCATTCCGGTGGCAATATCAGGCATGGCTTCAGCACTCTTCGTCACCACCGCAAACGCCTGGATGAACGGTCCGATAGGCCTGGCCAAAGACGCCAACGGCAAAATTGTGGCCGCTCAACCGTTGGGCCCGTTTCTCGCCGCCACGGCTCCCCCCCAGCTGGTCCACATCGCGGTAGCGGCGCTCATGTGCACGGGGTTAGCCGTCGCTTCAGTGTATGCGACAGCTATGCTGCGAAACTCGCATAAGCGAGATGGTTACCACCGGCGCGGACTCGCCGCCGGTGCGGCGCTGGGGCTATCTGTAGCCCCCCTGCAAGTGCTGGTCGGTGACTGGGCTACCCGAGTGGTGTATAACGTGCAGCCCGCCAAGTTCGCGGCAATGGAAGGCGTGGAGCACACCCGCAACGGTGTGCCATTGCGGGTTGGGCCGCTCGAACTCCCCCGAATGTTGTCATTTTTGCTGCACGGCGATCCCGACGCTCAAGTGCGAGGCATGGACGCCATCTCGGCTCCCGACCAGCCACCGCAGCTGATCACGCACCTGTCCTTCGATGTGATGATCGGTGCCGGTACCGCTTTGGTGGGGTTAGCTGTGTGGGCTGGTTATGCCACCTGGCGGTATAGACGCGGCGGACGACATCCCACGCAACGACGCTGGCTGCTGCGCG
This sequence comes from Acidimicrobiales bacterium, assembly GCA_003243955.1. Classification (GTDB taxonomy): domain Bacteria; phylum Actinomycetota; class Actinomycetes; order Mycobacteriales; family QHCE01; genus QHCE01. Next base: position 9,023 of record QHCE01000060.1, read on the forward strand.
CCCTGGCGGTAGCCGGGCCCGCGCCTTTCGTGGCGCTACTGGCCGGATGGATAGTGACCGAGGTGGGTCGGCAACCGTGGATCGTTTTTCAGATCATGCGAACCACCGAGGCACTGACACCCCGCCACGGGCTGGCCATCTATTTCTACGTCACGCTGGCGGTGTACCTCATGCTCAGCGTCGCGCTGATCGCGATTCTGCGGCGAATCGCAGCAGGACCCACTCCTGCCGATGTTAAGCTAACCGATCCTGCGCCCCACGAGCACGCGTCGGCCGGATCGGCCATCCGATGAGCGCCGCAGTGGGTTTAGCACTTGTCTTGCTCGCGGGGCTGACCGCATATGCGGTGTTGGGGGGCGCCGACTTTGGCGCTGGCCTGTGGGATTTGCTTGCTTTTGGGCGTCGAAAGCACGCTCAGCGCGCTCTGCTGGAGCAGGCGATGGGTCCGGTGTGGGAGGCCAACCACGTCTGGTTGATCTTCGTCGTGATCACCATGTTCTCGGGTTTTCCCAGCGCTTTTGCCGCACTCTCCCAGCGGCTGCTGGTACCGATCTCGCTGGCGTTGTTAGGCATCGTACTGCGCGGGGCGGCTTTCGCTTTTCGCCACTATGCGGCTCCCCACGGTGGCATCCCGGTGCGAGGCACCGAGCTGTGGGGGCGCATCTTTGCGATTTCCTCGCTGCTCACTCCGTTCTTCCTTGGCATAGCCGGTGGGGAACTGTTGTCTGGAGCAGCCATGTGGGCGCCGCTACCACTACTGGGAGGCGCCCTGGCGGTGCTGTGTTGCGCCTACCTTGCGGCAACCTACTTAGCGGCGGACGCTGCTGGAATCGAGAATGCTGAGCTAGCCAATGATTTCCGACTGCGAGCAATCATCACCGGTGTTGCGGCTGGCGCCCTAGCGCTTGCCGGTCTGCTTCTGATACCCGGAAGCATCCCCGTGCTCATCGTGGTCGCGTCATCTGTCAGCCGGATCGGTTCGCTGCTGCTGCTGCGGTGGAAGCGATACTCTCTCGCCCGGGTCGCTGCTGCGACAGCCGCGGCAACAGTGCTGTGGGGCTGGGCTGCGGCCCTGTATCCCTGGGTCATCATCCCTGGGTCATCGGTGGGCGAGCTGCGTTTTCTCGACACCGCAGCACCCGCTAGTACAGCCGCGGTGGTACTAGGAGTGCTGCTCGCCGGCCTTGTCGTCGTTACCCCGTGCTACGCGCTGATGCTGCGAGTGCTGCGGACTCAACCATCGCCAACCTGAGGCAGCTCTTATGGTGACGTTTTCCCCGAAAACGTCACCATAAGGTGAGCTTTGACGACGTTTTCAGGGAAAACGCTGTCTTGGTTGACTAGGAACACCATTTGTGGGCGGCAAGCCACGCGTTTCAGCCATAATGGGAGCATGCCACTGCGGCGGTTCTTGCCTGATGACCTGGCCGAAGAACTCATCGCCGAAGAGGTGCGTGCGAACGCGACTCATGTCGCGGTCACGGTCCGCAGCGTCGAAGGAGGGCAATATCTCCGACAGATCCACCTGGTCGACCTCGACGACGGCAGTTCGACCGTCCTCGCCGACGGCGCGGCGCCACGCTGGATCCCGGCGTCCGCGGCGTCGGAGCCGCCCAATGACTTCGACGCAAGAACCTACCTGGCGCCTTACCAGGGTCATCTGACCTTTCTGCACGAAGGGGTGCTGAAGGTTATAGCCCCCGAGAGGGGCGCCACTCCAGAATCCCTGGTCGGGTTCGACGAGGGACCGATCGCTGGATACGAATGGTCACCGGACGGCAGGCATCTCGCCTTTCGGGTGCTAGTCCATTCCGCGCCGTATAATGCCACCTACAGCAGCACGGGTACCCCCATCTCGACCCGCCGAACCAGGGCCAACGAAATCAGCGACGACCGGGGACACCACGGGTCGCAACGCCATCAACTTTTCTTCGCTCACGCCAGCGGACCGAGGGAATTCGCATACGCCGACATGACGGGACATCTGAGTGGCGAGGGTGAGCCGCGGCCCGGCAATCGAGAGGTCGGCCCGTTCAGCTGGTCGCCGGACAGCGCAAGAATCGCATTCACTGCGAATTACAGGGCCGACGCCGATCGTCACCCGGGACAGCTGGTCTACGTGACATCGCTGACGGACATTCTCAACTGGGCCGACGACGATTACTACCAACAGCTTCCCCCTCTGCCACCCAGAGAAGTCCTCGGCGCACCGCGAATAATCACCTCGTTGAACTGGTTAAGCAGTAAAAGGCTGCTACTCACCACTCCCGCGGACGGCCGAGAAGAGACACCCGGAACTCACCACACACTGGCAGAGCTCGCTATCTTCGACCGGGAGTCAGGCGACCTCTGGTGTAACGAAACCACGGTTAATATCAGGGTTACCCCATTGTTCGGTGCGGATACCCATCAGGGCGGTCCGCCTCAGGTAATCCAGGATTCCGTTCCGGTCAATGCGCCAAAAGAATGGGGAACGACACTCCGCGTTTACTACCAAGGCAACACCGGTGCGGGTTCGGTCCTGTTTCGGCGCAGCAAGCATCAGTCACACGTGCTGCTCTCTCCACCGGACGTGGTTTTCGACGATTCACGCCAATCTGTGCGCGGATTCTCGGTAGCGGAGGGGCCAGTCCCTGTAGACGAACGCGCGCGACCACAGCTGCACGACCGGGTCATAGCCGTCACCACCGGTGCGCTGCAACCAAGCTTCGTCTTGGACGTGACACCTGGAAGCCCAGCCCGCGAGTTACTGCCGCTCCCGTCGCCGCTGGAAGGAAAGGCGAAGCCGACAGTTACAACTATATTGATCCGCATCGGTCGAGACAGGTTTATTCCCACCGTCGTATACGAACCGCCGGAGGAGTTCCTGAGCGATACATCGCCTTGCATCTGCTATCTGAAAGGAGGACCGTTCACCACCGTCACCGATAATTCCTATCTCCCCGAGCCGCTGCTGTTGGCCAGTCTCGGGTACCGGGTTTTTGCCCCGAACCTTGCCGCTTCTGACCTGGGCGATGAGGCCAAAACGCTCTCACAGTACGCCCGTTGGGGAGAGCTTGCTCTCAAGGATGCCAAAAAAATAGTGCAGTGGATTTGCTGGCAGCAGCACACCGAGGTCTCGGCTGGGAGCTTCACCGCTCCCCCCATCGGGCTCATCGGAATGTCGGTCGGGGCCTTCACCGCCGCAGGGCTGCTGCTCTTGCCTTCAGGGGGTGTAA
>QHCE01000072.1 GCA_003243955.1 Acidimicrobiales bacterium
CAGTTTCAAAACACGCTCTTAGACATGAGGTTCTCCTTTATGAAAATAACGGGAATTTTGCTCTCTCCGGCACCATTGTTTAATAGCCACCAGTTTGGAGATTTGGGCGGATTTCAGCTCTCTGCGGGACCGGTTTCGATCATAGTGGAGGTGGCCGTGTTCGGCGAGCAGAATGTGACTAATTCATCGAGCGAGAACTATGCCTGTATTTTGTAGTCGGGGTCGTTCGTTGAGGGTCGGGCTAGGCTGCTTCATGGTTTAACTTCGTTGATGCCGCCTACGGGCCCGATCGCAAGCCATTCTTCGATGAGGACAAGGACTCGTCTCGCTAGCACTTCCGCAGTCTCGGCCAATGGAGTACTGCCGGTGTCCTCCACGTCGAAGTACTCGAAGTCATCCACATTAAAGGACATCTCGAATGTGCGAGGGGTGCGCCAGTCGGCTTCATTGACGGTAACTTGAACGCTGATTGGCCACTGGTCACTGCCTGGCGCGACCTGCACAATCTGAAATGACTCCGATCCAGTACGGAACTGGTGATAGGAACCTAGATGCTGGACCAGCGCTGCTAAAGCGTCCGAAGCGATATACCCGTCTATTGCCACGCTCGGACCCCCATTCAGACCTGATCTTCGAAACCGACTTCAACCACTGCGAACTTCGCTACGTCCACTACGCCGCCGGCCAGCTTATCGAACGCACTAACGGCGCTGAACGCATCATCACCTTGACCCGTGATCCACTCGGCAATACGGTCGAGCAGCGCTCCGACGACGCCCACGCCACGTTCGCCTACGACCCCGCCGGTCGAATAGTGCGTGCGACCAACGCGGACATCGAACGGGTCGTCGACCGTGACACACTAGGACGAGTGCTCGCCGAAACCTGCAACGGCCGCGCCCTCTTCAACTTCAGAAGTCGCAGTATGGCTTGCGGTACTACATAAATGTGGCCCTATGGCTCCTCGCGTTGGGTGAAGCGCAGTTTCCGAAGGAGCGGACGTGTCATGTGAGGTCTCGGCTTTCGCGCGTGCTTGGCCGTAGGGGAGGGACGAGCGGTGAAAGCACTCTTCCTGCAGTGTTCGTCTTTCTCGTATGACTGCATACGGACAGCACTTCCAAACACCCTTGAAGAAGGAGGCTTCACCAGCTATTCAAATTGCGCAGTGGTCTTCATTTCCGTCGAGGTGGAGGATGACACGAGAGTGGCACGGGCCGCGAAAGCGATTCGACGAGTTGCGCGAAACGCTAATACAGGCGTACTGATCCTCTCTGGATTCGCGCATCTCTCTGACAATCTTGCGTCATTCGACGACTCTCAGCTTGTCTTGCAACGACTACAGCAAGCGCTGCGAAACAATCAGGAGTGGGAGGTGGTCACAACCCCGTTTGGCTGGCACAAGACAATGTCCATGACGGCGTTGGCGGATAAATGGTCGCAACGGTTCATAACTGCGTGAGGAGTAGAAATGTCTCTGACCGATGAAATCGAGGCACACCTGTCGAATTTGGGCGCGCCTTATAAAATCTTAGAACATGAAGCTGTGACCACAAGTGCTGATGCCGCGCGTGTCCGTGGAGTTGAACTCTCCAGCGGAGCCAAAGCTCTGCTGATTAAGGCGAAGGGGGATTATGCGCTCTTTGTACTATCGGCGGCGCTGCAAGTTGACTGGAAAGCCGTAAAGTCCATATTGTCAACGAAGGATGCCAGATTAGCGACTGAGGAAGAACTGCTGGATCGGACAGGGCTTACGAAGGGTAGTGTCCCACCATTTGGCAACCTACTTGGCATACCAGTCTACGTTGACAATTCCATCCTCGAAGAGGATCTGGTCCGCTTTAATGCGGCTTCACTTGTCAAATCAATCGAAATGTCGGGCGGTGCACTTCTCAACGCGGTGGAGGGTGAGTGGGCTGTGTTCGCGAAGTCGACCGATAGAGACTGAGGTTTGAGATATCTTGATTAACTAGCTTCAACACGGATACGTCAGATGTGGCAGGTCTGCCACGCGGTTGTGTCCGGAGGGGGACTTGAACCCCCACGCCCCGTAAAGGGCACTAGCACCTCAAGCTAGCGCGTCTGCCATTCCGCCACCCGGACTGAAGCTAGGCCACTCTACCGAAACCGCAGTGACGCCTTGATACCAGCCGTCGCCTCTCATCAGACTCGGAGAATTAAGGAAATATCGGCTTCTGGGTGGTGCATGTAGCAGCGTCGGCATACCGTATCCAATAGAAGCCATTCGAGTTGCGGTTCAGCACTCCCACACTCACCTTCCAGGGGTCGTCATGCCACTCCGATCGATCACCGCTATGGTCGCGCTGTTGTTGGTCGCGACTCCGGTTGCGGCTGCATATTCCGACAAAACATCGAGTGGTCAGTCCAAGTATGCAACGCAAGCTGGACTGGGTCCATCTGCTTTGGGGCTTCCATCGCCGGCGGCGTCGCAGAGTAGCCAGGAGTCTTCGATTGCAAGTGTGCCTGTGTCGCTAGCTAAGCGATCCGCGGCCAAATTTCCCGTTCCCAGTTCTATGGCGGGGCTCGGTGACTCGATAACCAGAGGTTTCAACGCCTGCGGGTTTTATTTCGACTGTGTGGAGCGCTCCTGGTCGACTGGGACTAGCCGGGAGGTGGGTAGCCATTATTTAGGGCTACGCGCACTCAACCCCGCTATTGACGGCAAAAACTTCAACGACGCTAAGAGGGGCGCCGTAGCCGCGGACATGGTCGGCCAGGCCAAGCAAGCTGTTGGGCAAAAAGCGGAGTACATCACGCTGCTGATCGGCGCGAATGACGCCTGTAAACCCACTGAATCCGCAATGACACCGGTGCAGACTTATCGTCACCAGGTTGACGCGGCGTTGACCGCCATCCAAAAAAGCCTTCCGAACACTAGGGTCTTCATCGCAAGTATCCCTGATATAAAGAAGGTTTGGAGCGCCGGCCGCGGAAACTTTGTGGCACGAAGCGCGTGGAGCATCGGCAAAATCTGTCAGAGTATGCTCGCCAACCCTACTTCGACCGCCCCAGCTGACAACGCACGTCGTGACCGCGTGCGGCAGCGAGTAGCTGACTACAACGGTGTGCTCGGCCAACTGTGTGCCTCATATGGACGAAACTGCAAATTCGACAGTAACGCTGTGTTCAACCACCAGTTTGGTGTAGAGCTGCTGAGCAACTTCGATTTCTTCCATCCAAACGGTAAGGGTCAGCAAGAGCTTGCACGTATCACCCGGGCGGCAGGGTTTACCTGGAATCAAGCGTTAAGCCCGGTCTCGATGGTGTAGTGAGAGTTGGACTACGCTTCAGTGTCGGCATGCTCAGTCAGTTCCTAGCTCAGTTCTAGAGCACGGATGCTCTTAACGGGCTTTCACTTGTCGGTCGCAGCTGATAGTTGTAGTTCCATCAACCGCTTGTGATTCCTCGGAGGCCGAACCATGGCGACGGAAGCTGATATCGACGCCGCGTTGGACGCGGTGATTCGAGCCGCTCGCCATCATCGAGCGGTCCTGAAGTCCTCGGTCGCTACCGATGAAGAGATTTGGGTCGCGTACACCACTCTGAATAACGCTAGCGTGCATTACGACGATTTAGTGAACCAAACCTACGATGAAGTCACTCCATGGGATTGCGAATACATCGACCCCGACGGGGCCGCTCAAGTAGCTCCACCAACATTGGGCCGTTCGGGGGTGGCGTCCCATACCGTAATGGCGCCGTTGTTGACCGATGAAGATTTGACTGGAATGGTTGCTCAAGCGGCCGCTCCCCGACGGGCTGGCGTGCTTCCTATCGAACAGCACGCCGGTGCGTCTCAGGCAGAGACTTTGATTTGCGTTCGACAGCGCCGAGACTATGTGGTTAGTGATCCCCATGCCGTGATGCGCGCCGCTCGAGATGCCCAGATGCGCGCCGGGATCAGCAGCGGAAGCCTTCCTAACGTTAGTGGGCTTGGCGAGGCGATTTACGCGCTGATCGACGCGGGTGACGGCACGCTTGCCGCGCTCGATGATGTGAACGAAATCGACCCGGCTAACGGAGTGGTGCTGGTAAATCAGACCAACACGCCGGTGCTGCTAAATGCCGACCCGGAGCTGGCCTTTACGCTCGCCGCCGATGACAAACTGCTCTATCGGCTGGACGAAGTCATGTCCGAGGAAACCTAGCGCGCCCTTCAGTTGATTTCTGCCGGTGCTGTGCTTGTGCGGGTCACCCGCACCCGGGCAGTCGCCTTGCCTACCCCTCCAGTAGGCGGCGGCTCCTGCGGCCTTGGCAGAAACTAACTGAAGGGCGCGTCTTAAGCTGGCCTGGGCGCTGAAACATCTTCGAGCGCGGTGCGAATTTCTTCCGGCAGGCTCAGCTCGTCACTGCTCAACGTGGCTTTGAGCTGTGCCGCCGTGCGCGCTCCCACAATGGGTGCTGTTACCCCAGGACGATCCCGTACCCACGTCAGTGCTACCGCTGCTGGTAACACGCCAAGACCCTCCGCGGCTGTTGCTACCGCCTCTACAATCCCCGCTGACTGCTCGTTGAGGTAACGAAAAACAAACGGTTGCAGCTGCTCCGATGCGCCCCGCGATCCTGGAGGGGCGCCGTCTCGATACTTTCCGGTGAGCACCCCTCGCCCCAGCGGCGACCAGGGAAGTAGGCCAACGCCAGAGTGCTTCGCCGCGGGTAACAGGTCCTGCTCAAGGGAGCGTTCCAGCAGTGAGTACTCCGCTTGTGCCGCCACGATCGGGCTGCCACCAAGACACAGCTGCCGGGTAGTGGCGGCGCATAACTGCCAGGCCGAGTAGTTCGATAGTCCAACATAGCGAACGCGCCCTGTGCTTACCGCGATGTCCACAGCTGAGAGCGTCTCAGCCAGCGGCGTTACATCGTCCCAGGCGTGGAGTTGCCACAAGTCAATATAATCGGTGCCCAATCGATTCAGTGAAGCGTCTAATGCTTGCAGCAGGTGCCCTCGAGACGCATTGCGGCGGCGCGGTGAACTTGGGTCGATCCCGGCTTTGGTAGCTAGCACCACAGCGTCACGGTTAACCAGAGCGGTGCGGTGCGAACCGATCATGCTCCCTAATAGGGCTTCGCTGGCACCGTCGGTGTAGACGTCAGCAGTGTCAATAAGGTTGCCGCCGGCTTCGGTGAACATGACCAGCTGAGCGGCGGCATCCTCGGCGTCATTTTCGGCTCCCCATGTCATGGTGCCAAGGCCAAGCCGAGAGACACTCAATCCGCTGTTGCCCACAGTTCTCCGCGCCATGCTCATGTCCGCCGACCGTACTCCGTGCGCTGGCCTCGGTTTCCGCCACCGCGATGATTTGTGTCATCTTGTTCTAGGGCGCTGCCAGTAGTAGGCACCTCTTGCGACAAGATGACACAAGTTGTCTGATGTGAATCGCAGAAGCGGGTGCGTGTGAATATTTTTGATTCTGTCGTCCTAGGGATTGTTGAAGGCTTGACGGAGTTTCTGCCCGTCTCCTCTACCGGGCACCTCACCATCGCTGAAAAGCTGCTGGGCCTGAGAGTCAATGACCCTTCAGTGACAGCTTTCACGGCCATCATTCAGGTTGGCGCGATCGCGGCCGTGCTGGTGTACTTTTGGACCGACCTTTTTCGGATTGCCCGGGCTTGGTGTGTAGGTCTGGCCAGTGCCTCGACGCGAGGCACCTTTGACTACCGCTTTGCTTGGTACATTGTTGCTGGTTCAATTCCGATCGGTATCGTCGGCTTCGCCGCAAAGGACGTCATCACCGGCTCCTTACGCAGCCTGTGGGTGGTTGCCGCCGCGCTGGTTGTTTGGAGTGGGGTGATGATTTTCGCCGAGCGGGTAGCGCCACAGCAGCGCAAGGAGCGCGATCTACGGCTACGGGATGTACTCATCGTGGGTTGCTCCCAATGCATTGCACTTATCCCCGGTGTCTCGCGTTCTGGCGCGACGATCAGTGCTGGCCTTCTGCTTGATTTTGATCGGGTTACTGCCACTCGACTGTCGTTTTTTCTGTCTATTCCTGCGCTGACTGCCGCGGGTCTGTATGAGGCCGTCAGCGAGGCTGGTTCTATCAGCTCTGGGGTCGGGTGGGTTCCCACCGTGGTAGGGATGCTGGTGAGCTTCGGAATCGCGTATACCGCTATTGCCTGGCTGCTAAAATTTGTGGCACATCACAGTATCGCGAAATTTAGTTGGTATCGCGTGCCATTAGGTCTGCTCATCGCAGGGTTACTCGCCGCGGGCGTAATGTCAGCAACGTGACCACGCTGCTGCTAGTCCGGCATGGCCGAACTCGGCTCAACGCTGCGGGCACCTTAGCGGGCTGGACTCCCGGCATTGGATTAGATGAGGCCGGCCGAACTCAGGCAGCTGAGCTTGCCGCACGACTGACAAAGACTCAGCTGGCCGCCATAGTTACTAGCCCGCTACAGCGCTGCGTAGAAACGGTAGCGGCATTGGCCCACGCCGGTGTGGCGGCGCCTGAACCGGTGGCTGACGATCGGTTGGGAGAGTGCCACTATGGGGATTGGACTGGGCTGAGCTTAGTCGAACTCCAAGCCCAGCCTCAGTGGCAAACGGTGCAGCATTATCCGTCTAGGGCTATTTTTCCAGGTGGTGAAGCGCTTGCGGACATGCAAGCACGAGCCACGGCAGCCATTCGTCATTGGCAGCGCAGGGTCGAGGTCGAACATGGAGCCGATGCGGTTTGGCTGATATGCAGTCACGAGGATGTAATCAAAGCGATCCTCGCCGATGTACTTGGTTTGCACCTGGACATGTTTCAGCGCATTACCGTAAGGAATGCGGCCGCCACGGTGGTGCGATTCACCGCGGAGCGGCCATACGTCCTTCGACTCAATGATTCAGGGGCGCAGTTGCTGGAGTTTGGGAAAACGTCGGGATCCACTTAGTAAGGTCAAGGTATGGCACGTCAAGTATTTACGTTCGAGGAGCCGACCCGATTCATCGTGGGGACCGTCGGCCAACCCGGCGAGCGCGAATTCTACCTCCAGGCTGTACAGGATCAGCGTGTAGTGAGCGTCGGATTGGAAAAAGCGCAGGTTGCGCTGCTGGCGCAGCGTTTGGGGGAGCTCTTAGCTGAGGCCAGCAAGCGACTCGGTGCCTTGGTGCCCTCTGACGTGACCGAGCTAGTGGATCATGAACCCATGACAAGCCCAGTAGAGGAAGAGTTTCGAGTGGGCACGCTGAGTCTGATTTGGGACACCGCCGCCCATACGGTGCTGGTAGAGGCACTGGCCGCTGGCTCCGACGACCTTCCAGATGACGAACGAGATCTGCTGCGGGTGCGCTTAACTCCTGCTCAGGCACGGGCCTTCATCGAGCGTGCCGCTGCGATCATCATGGCCGGGCGACTGCCATGCCCGCTGTGCGGTCAGCCACTAGATCCAGACGGGCATATCTGCCCACGCCGAAACGGCTATCGGCCTCGCGGTCGATAGCTGATGCTGGTCATGAACCCAACAGAGTCCCATCACGTCGGCGCGTCTAACACCGTATCCGTTACACGGCAGCTGGCCGCCGGTGAGCTTGAGCTACGGGCTCAGCTGGTTACAGGGAACAACGCGGTTTTTCTTGCCGATGTGGTGGCCGGTGAAAACTCGATGGGTGGTGCTGTGGGCGCGGGAGAGCCGCTGCGCTGTGTGTATAAGCCGGTCCGGGGTGAGCAGCCGCTGTGGGACTTCCCCGGCAAGACGCTGGCGCCACGCGAGGTCGCGGCATACCTCATTGATCGAGCTACCGGCTGGGAGATGGTCCCACCTACGGTACTGCGGGACGGCCCGCTGGGTCGGGGGGTGTGTCAGCTGTGGGTAGACGACGATGTCGCTGCGACCCAGTTCGATGTGGTGAGCCCGCAGCAACTGCCCAAAGGGTGGAAGGTCGTGGCCCGCGGGGTAGCAGCCGAACCTGCTAGCGAAGAAACCGACGATGCTGATGCGGCATCCTGGGAGACAGGCGATGACGGTACGGCTGTGGTCTTCGCGCGGCGTGAGGTGCTGCTGGCGCACGCCGACGATCCGCGGTTGGCTCAGCTTGCGATCTTCGATGCGGTGATTAACAACTCCGATCGCAAGGCTGGGCACGTCATCACCGATGCCACCGGGCGGCTATGGGCGATTGATCACGGTATTTCGTTTCACTCCGAACCGAAGTTGCGCACGGTGCTGTGGGGATGGGCGGGCGAGCCGCTGTCCGAGGGGATCGTCGGTGTGCTCACCCGGCTGGACACAGAGCTCCGAGGTGCGCTGGGTACTGAGCTGGAGCTCTATCTGGACGCCGACGAGCGCGCCGCGCTCTCCGACCGGGTGCAACAGCTACTCCTGGATCACCGGTTCCCCCAGCCCACTCCGGGTTGGCCGGTGCTGCCGTATCCGCTGTTCTGAGCCACTAAATCACACCGCTTGGGTCATCTCGTGGGAGGTGACATCTGCCTGAAATCGCTACGCGCCGGCTGAGTAACCCATTAGGCTGCGCAGCATGAGCACGGACGAGCCGGGAGAAGAGTCGCATTCCCGGGGCCGGCCCAGGAAACCGAATCCGGCCGAGCGGATGAAGCGGGTCATCGCCGCCAAGTTGCCGAAGGTTCCACCGGTGCGGCCAGATGATCACGTGATTGGTGTTCGGTCGATGCGCATTGCGGCCAACCAGCTACCAGCCGGCGACTATGCATATCTGCTCGCCCACGGGCTAGACGTGCTCTGCGAACACCCAGCTATTCCACTGGGGATGCGCAGCCATCACCACCGCAGGCTGCTCGCCGCCGCGCAGCCGTGCCAGGCCTCCTGCCGTGCCGCAGCCCTGGCACGACGCACCGTTTGTGCTGCGACGCGGTCACGGTCGGATATACGGGACGGCGGTTCCCACTGATTCTCATGTCGGAGCGGTCGCGATTCACGTGGTCGGGCGAGGATCACCGCTGGAGGAGTCCGAGGCCTATCGTGCACTGTGCTCCGTTCTGGGCAAAGAGAGATCTCCCGATGGTCGTTTCACTGCTGGGATCATCGTCGTGGTTCCACCGTCTCCTATGCCAGACTCACGGCTGGACCCGATTACCGACGTGCTGATGGCCCTAGCAGCCGATGCGCCCACGCTGCCTATCACCATGGGTGGCTCCTCGCAGATCGCCGAGAGCATCAACGGTCAGCTGCACCATTTCAACATCGGCAGGAGAGCGTCCGGACTGGCGCCAGTGGTTGCCCGTGACGTGCTAGCGGAGTACGGACAGATAGCCAGCTTGCAACCGACACTTAAGCCCAGGAACACCTTGCGTCCCGCGGTAACGCCCTGGGGTCTCCCGGCTGCGCTCGCACGCGACCACTGTTCACGGCGCCCCGGCGCTCCGGGCATGAGCTGACACGAGTGCCGCCTGTCGCAGTTTGTCCGAACCGGGTTCAGTATCGCCACCGCTCAGCTACCGCGACCAGATATCGCGCAACGGGCTCTTGCTGAAGCCGTGCCGCTGTGACCGGTCGCTCGCCGCGGCACGTCCGTGATCGGCTACGCGACATTCTTGCGGCCGTGCAGCGCATCAAGCTTGCCGAGCGTGAACTGCCGACAAGCAGCAGTGACGCTGCTGTGCTGTCTGCGCTATCACTGTGAGCAAAAAGCCGCGCCGTCCAAGGATCGGCGGTTAGCCTGATGGGTATGGACTCCTGGCCCTCGCCGCCCTTGCCTGCCCTGCCCGCTCCCACCTCACCCGAGCCGTTGAAGCTGTTCGACTCTGCCTCCCAGCAACTGCGCGTCGCGGGGCCGCAGCTGCCCGATCCTGATAACCCAGCACGGATGTACGTCTGCGGCATCACGCCCTACGATGCCGCCCATCTAGGGCACATCGCCACATATCTCACCTTCGACCTGGTGCAGCGGTACTGGCGCGACGCCGGCCACACCGTGCGGTACGTACAGAACGTCACCGACATCGACGACCCGCTGCTGAAACGGGCCAACCGCGACAATGAAGATTGGGCGCAGCTGGCGCACCGTGAGACCCGACGCTTCGCCGCCGATATGGCGGCGCTGTCGGTGATTCCCCCAGAGAGCTACATCGGTGTGGTGGAATCGATGTCCGACGTCGTGGAGACGGTGGACAAGCTACTAGCCGACGGGGCCGCATACCGCGTGCCCGACGGCACGAATGACATCTACTTCGACCTGGCTTCGGCGCCCGATTTCGGCTATGAATCCGGCCTGGATGAAACCCAGATGCTGGCGTTATTCACCGAACGTGGTGGGGACCCCAACCGGGACGGCAAACGCGGTCCGCTCGACCCACTGCTGTGGCGGGGTGCCCGTGTCGGCGAACCCTCGTGGCCCTCACCCATGGGCCCTGGGCGGCCGGGTTGGCACATCGAATGCTCGGTGATCGCCGTGAAGCATCTTGGCATGCAGATCCATGTGCAAGGCGGTGGGGAAGACCTACTTTTCCCACACCATGAGATGTCGGCCGCCCACGCCGAGGTCGCCGCCGATGCCGCCCCGTTTGCGCGCACCTACGTACACGCTGGCCTGGTGGGTTGGGAGGGCGAGAAGATGTCTAAGAGCAAGGGGAACCTGGTTTTCGCCTCGCGGCTAATCTCGGACGGGAACGATCCCTCCGCGGTTCGGCTCGCGCTGTTCGGTCGGCACTACCGTGGCTATCGCGAGTGGGAGAGCAAGGATCTCGCGCTGGCGGAGCAGCGACTGAACCGCTGGCGCGCCGCGGCGGCCTCTCCGGCGGTAGACAGCGTTGCCGTGGCGCCACTGCTGGCCGAGCTGCGATCGCGGCTCGCCGATGACCTGGATACTCCCGGCGCGCTGCGCGCCGTAGACCTGTGGGCGGATGCGGTGATGGTGGCTTTGATTCCCGGCGACACAAGTGAGCCGCAACCATCGATGGTTGCGGCTTCGGCGATCGATGCCCTGTTGGGCGTGCGCTAGCGGCTCCTCGCGGGAATCCGAACGAGCCCTACGGGTTCTGGCTCGACGGCGGCGAAGGTCGCGGCGATGCGGCCCTAGCTGACCTCACAGATATGTGCGAAGCGGGATAGGGCATAGAGCGTCGTTGGGGAACTCCTCAGGGCAGTCGGAGCCGAGGACGGTAGATGTCCAGCCAGGTATTTAGGTCGAGTGCCATGTCGATGCTATTGCGGACACTGATGGGTATGGTGCTCGGGTCTTGCTGCACAGCGTTTTCTATCCACTGGCGGTCGACTAGCTCGAACAACGGCTCTTGCGACGTGGAAAGCAGTTCCTTGGCCTGTTGCTGGAGGGCCACGGCGTAGCGTGGGTCTTGAGTAGAGGGGTATGGGCTTTTCACCCGTTGCAGCACCGACTGAGGCAGTATGTTAGCGGTGGCGGCTCGAAGCAGGCTTTTCTCCCGGCCGTCGAAGGTTTTGAGCGCCCACGGAGTGTTGTAGACGTACTCAACGAGTCGGTGGTCGCAGAATGGCACCCGAACCTCCAGACCAACGGCCATGCTCATCCGGTCCTTGCGGTCCAGTAACATCCGGACGAACCGGGTCAGGTGCAGATAGCAGATCACTCGCATCCGTCGCTCCTGTTCAGTCTCGGCGTCGCCAGGTTCGACCTCGGCAACCGCGCTGGCATACTTGTCGTGCACGTAGCCCGGCAGGTCGAGCGCGGTAGTCAGATCGTCCCGGAGCAGGTCTAGAACGGGAATTGGCTGACGGGACTGCAGGAAGGTGAGCCACGGAAAATTGTCCGTGGTTTGCACCTCGGGGTCGAAAAACCAGCTATAGCCGCCGAAGATCTCGTCGGCGGACTCCCCGGATAAGGCAACCGTGGAGTGTTCCCGAATGCCCTTGAACAGCAGGTACAGCGAGGCGTCCATATCGCCCATCGCACCGCCGGGAAGATCCCGCGCGGTGACCACCGCGCGGCGGATCGCCGGGTCGGCCAACGTCGTGTCGTTTAGCACAATGTCCTGGTGCCTCGAACCGACATAGGTGGCCAGCTCATGCGCATAAGGGGTGTCCGGAGTGCCGCGTAGGTGATCGGGGGTGAAATTTTCCGTTTGCCCGGCGAAGTCCACCGCGAAGCTGCGGACTTGCTCGTTGCGCTTGCCGAGCTGGGCAGCGGCTAACGCGGTGATCGCGCTGGAGTCCAGGCCGCCGGAAAGTAGTACGCAGCGTGGAACGTCGGCGACGAGCTGGCGGGTCACAATGTCGTCAAGCAGCGAGCGGACAGTGTCGACGCTGGTCTGTTGATCGTCGGTGTGCGAGCGGGTGTGTAGCGACCAGTAGGTGTGTTCGCGTATGCCGTCCCGGCTTACGGTGACCACGGTGCCCGGTAGCACCTCGCGCATCCCATACCAAACCGCGTGGCCCGGTGTCTTGGTGAAGCTGAACAGCTCGCGCATGCCGTCCAAGTCGACAGCGCGCTCCGCGAGCGGGTTGGCCAGGATTGCCTTGGGCTCGGAGCCGAATAACGCTCCGTCGGCGGTTGGGTACAAGTAGAACGGCTTTATGCCCATCCGGTCGCGGATCATGACGAGCTTTTCCATTCTGGTATCCCAGATGGCGAATGCGTACATGCCGTTTAACCGTTCGGCGACCGCCTCATCCCACTCCAGGTACCCGCGCAGCACCACCTCGGTATCGCTCCGGCTCCGGAACTTATGGCCCCGGCGGCGCAACTCGTCGCGTAACTCGGCGAAGTTGTAGACCTCCCCGCTGTAGACGATTGCCACCGTGCCCTCGTCGGTCTTCACCGACATCGGCTGCGCGCCGCCCTCGAGGTCGATTATCGCCAGTCTGCGGTGACCCAATGCCACATGGCGATCAAGCCAGCTGCCCTCGGCGTCCGGCCCTCGACAGGCCATCGTCGTTGTCATCGCGTCGAGGTCCGTCTGGTGTCGAGTCAGGTCCCGATCAAACGAGACCCAGCCGGTAATTCCGCACATCTGTGTGCCCTCTCTGCCATGTCTGCATGAATGTTCGATGGGGTGACGCGCCGCTACCCGACGCCCAGCGAGAGTCGGGGTGCTCGGTGCATCGAAAGGAATCCTTGTACGGAGAAGGAGCCAGGTCTTCGGTCCGGTTGTTCGTCATCTCGAAGTTAAACATCGGTTCAGACACAAATCAATAAATGGGGGAATACAACCACTCACCAGTTTGGTCGCATAAGCCACCAAAGTTACATGACGATTTTATAGTCACAAATGCGCGGCTGTTCAATGCTCCAGCGCATCAGTGGCCGTTTGAGGCCAGGGCCATGCCGCCGTATTGCCGCAGCCACCCGCCGCGGTGAAGGCTGCGGCAATGTCATCGTGATCGGCGTCCACGCAAAGCAACCCGCGCAGTAGAATTCGTGCCTTGAGCGGATGCAAAAAACCCGCGTTAATCAGACCTTGTTTCAGCAGATCCTGCGCCGAGCCAGGATAGCTATAGGTAGTCGCCAGTACAGTACCTGCTCCGACGCGGGAGCTGAGCACAATCGGAATAGTTTCAGCGAGCTCAGTCAAGCGCGGCACGAGCGCTGCCGGAACGTTCCCCCCACCGAAGGCCGCCACCACTACCCCGTCCACGTGCTTGTCAATACGGTCGAGCAAGTATCCGTCGTCATCCAGGGAAATCTGCAGCAAACAGACGCGCGGAGGGGTCGCTCTCCGCGCCGCGGGCAACACCATACGAGCAGGGATACGTCCCAGCAGTCGCGGTTCTCCTTCCACAAGGTAGCCCAGTGGACCGGCGTCGGGAGACTGGAACGTGGTGAGGCTAGTGGGGTGGGTTTTTCGCACATACCGCGCGGCATGGATCTCATCGGCCAACGTGACCAGTACCCCAAGCTCGCGCGCATGCGGACTGGCTGCTACCGATACCGCGGCCAGTAAGTTCGCCGGTCCGTCCGCCCCAGCTTCGGTAGGGAAACGCATCGCGCCGGTCACCACAATCGGCTCCGGCCGATCGTAGCGAAGGTCCAGCGCGTAGGCCACCTCTTCAATGCTGTCGGTGCCTTGGGTAACTACCACTCCGACGCAGCCGTCCGCAATCCGCTCTCTGGCGGCCGCAAGCACCGCTTCGATGTCGGCGAAGCCCAGTGAGGGGCTGGGGAGCCGGCGTACTTCAGCGGTCTCCAACGTCACACCGAGCTCGGCAAGGCCGGGCACTACGGACACTAGCTCAGTCGGTGAGAGTGCCGGAACAGCTGTGCCGTCCGCGCTAGGTACCGTCGCGATGGTCCCACCCAAACCGAGCACAGCCACTCGGTTTTCCCCGTACGCCACTGACGCTCCGATCCCTATTCTGGCTGCGCGCCGGGGCGACGCAGAAACTTCTCGAACTCAGCTGCGAGCTCCTCGCCGCTGGCGTGCATGAAGCGTGGTTCACCTTCACGTTGCTCAAGTGTGTTGATGTATTCGAGCATTTCAGTGTCGTCGCTGGCGGCTTCGTTCACCGTCGATTCCCATTCCGCCGCCTCCTCCGGGAGCTCTCCAACCGGAATCCGCAGATCCAGAATGTCTTCGAGCCGGTTAAGTAAAGCAAGCGTCGCTTTGGGGCATGGGGGTTGATTGATGTAATGCGGTACTTGCGCCCACAATGACATTGCAGGTTTGTTCACCCGAGCGAAAGCCGACTGCAGCACACCAACGATTCCGGTCGGCCCCTCATACCGCGATAGCTCGAGCTCGTAGCGCTTGAGCATAGCCGAATCGGTCGCCGAGCCGATGATAGGCACGGGGCGGGTATGCGGGGTGTCTGACAGTAGTGCTCCTAAAATCACCGTGCTATCCACCTCAAGCGCACTACACAGCTCAATGAGCTCTTCGCAGAAGCTTCGCCATTTAAGGTTGGGTTCAATGCCTTGGATGAGCACAATGTCGCGCTCGGCGCCTGGCGGCGAGCAGTAGGACACTTGCGTGGTAGACCACTCGATAGCCTTCTGGCTGCCGCTCTCATCTAGCGTCAAGTTGGGTCGATTGACTTGAAAGTCGTAGTACGCATCAGGATCGAGCGCGGCGATGGGTTTGAGACCCCATTGTTCGGCCAGATGTTGCAAGACACCGCTTGCGGCCTCACCAGCGTCATTCCAGCCAGTAAATGCCGCGACCGCAACGGGGGAGCGCAAAGTAGGTAACACGTCGAACCTGTTCACGCCGCCTAGCCTACGGCCTCGCCAAATTCGATTAGTAACCTTGGGGGATGGGCTCCGATTCTTCCGCTGGCATTGTTGCTAATTCGTCGTCTTTGTTGGAGGCGCTTACCCACCGGATAGTGGTGGTTGACGGTGCGATGGGTACCATGCTGCAAAGCCGCAACCTGGAGCTCGACGATTTTTCCGGCTTAGAAGGCTGCAACGAAATCCTCAACGCCACCCGGCCTGACATAGTCACATGGGTGCACGAGTCCTATCTGGATGCCGGCGCTGACGCGATTGAAACGAACACCTTCGGCACTAACTTCGCGAATTTCGCCGAGTACGACATCGTTGATCGCATCGCCGAGCTGGCTGGTGCCGGTGCACGGCTTGCCCGGAACGCCGCGGACGCTGCCGCCACGCCCGATCGCCGGCGGTGGGTGCTGGGTTCCATGGGCCCAGGGACAAAGCTGCCGACGCTGGGGCATGCGCCATTTACTACGTTGCGTGATGCCTATGCCCAGCAGGCAATCGGGATGCTCGATGGTGGCATCGACGCCGTGTTAGTGGAAACCTGTCAAGACCTGCTACAGGCAAAGGCTGCGATCATCGGTGCCCAGCGTGCTATGGAACAAGTAGGCAGAACGGTACCCGTGCTGTGCACAGTCACCGTGGAAACCACCGGGACCATGCTGCTGGGTAGTGAGATCGGGGCTGCACTCACAGCGTTGGAGCCGTTAGGAATCGACGCGATCGGCCTCAACTGCGCCACTGGGCCGGCCGAGATGAGTGAACACTTGCGGTACCTGTCGCAGCACTCGCGAATACCGCTCGCGGTATTGCCCAACGCAGGGTTGCCCCAGATCGGTTCCCATGGCGCGGTGTACCCGTTAGGCCCAGATGAACTCGCCGCCGCGTTGCGACGATTCGCCACCGATTACGGCACCGTGCTAGTAGGTGGCTGCTGTGGAACCACGCCGGAACACATTCGGGCGCTAGTAGCCGCGGTCGCCGACGTGCGCGTGCGGGAACGCGCGGCCGAACCGGAACCGGCGGTGGCGTCGCTATATCAGCCAGTTCCGTTCCAGCAAGACGCCAGCGCGCTCATGATCGGTGAGCGAACCAATGCCAACGGGTCGAAGGCATTCCGGGACGCCATGCTTGCCTCCGACATCGATACCTGTGTGCAGATCGCTCGGCAGCAAGCCCGTGATGGTTCGCATGTGCTGGATTTGTGCGTGGACTACGTCGGTCGTGACGGTGTTGCGGACATGGTCGAGCTCGCCAGCCGGTTCGCAACCGCGTCCACGCTCCCGATCATGCTCGACTCCACTGAGCCTGCAGTGATCGAAGCCGGGCTGACGCAGTTGGGTGGTCGCTGCATCGTGAACTCGGTGAACTACGAAGACGGCGATGGACCCACATCTCGCTTTGGCCGGCTGATGCCGCTGGTGGTTGAGTACGGCACAGCAGTAGTGGCGCTCACCATCGACGAAGAAGGTCAGGCGCGCACCGCGGAGTGGAAACTACGAGTGGCTGAGCGGCTGATAGCAGACTTGACCACAACGTGGGGAATGGCGCGCCACGACATCGTTGTAGACACACTGACATTTCCGATTGCCACCGGGCAGGAGGAGACGCGTCGGGACGCGATTGAGACCATCGCGGCCATCCGCGAGCTCAAGCAACGCTATCCAGACGTGCAGACCACGCTGGGCGTATCCAACGTCTCGTTTGGGCTCAACCCGGCCGCGCGGCAGGTGCTTAACTCTGTCTTCCTGCACGAGTGCCGCGAAGCCGGCTTGGATTCAGCGATCGTGCACGCCAGCAAGATCCTGCCGATGAACCGCATCGCGGACGAGCAACGAGAGGTCGCGCTGGATCTGGTCTACGACCGGCGAAGACCTGAGTCGCATCCGAATGGGGAGTATGACCCGCTGTCTCGCTTCCTTGAGCTCTTTGAGGGTGCAACAGCCCGGTCTAGTTCCGCTGATCGAGCCGCCGAGCTCGCGGCTCTTCCGTTAGACGAGCGGTTGCAACGGCGGATCGTCGATGGCGAAAAAAAAGGGCTCAGCGATGATCTGACCGAAGCTTTGCGTCAGCGTCCGGCTATGCAGATCATCAACGAAACATTGCTAGCCGGGATGAAAACTGTGGGGGAACTCTTCGGTTCAGGTCAAATGCAACTGCCGTTTGTGCTGCAGTCGGCCGAAGTGATGAAGGCCGCGGTGGCTGAGCTAGAGCCCCACCTGGAAAAGAGCGATTCCGACGGCAAAGGCACGATTGTGCTAGCAACAGTACGAGGCGATGTCCATGACATCGGCAAGAACCTGGTGGACATCATTTTGTCTAACAACGGCTATACGGTGGTGAACCTCGGAATCAAACAGCCCATCACGAACATCTTGGATGCCGCGCAGCAGCACAGTGCCGATGTGATTGGAATGTCTGGCCTACTGGTGAAGTCGACGGTAGTCATGAAGGACAACCTGGAGGAGATGAATCTTCGGGGGGTGGCGAGCCAGTGGCCTGTACTGTTGGGGGGCGCTGCACTGACCAGGGCATACGTCGAAACCAACCTTGCGGAACTGTATCAGGGTGAAGTGCGTTATGCGCGGGACGCCTTCGAAGGGCTGCGCTTGATGGACGCGCTGATGCTGGCCAAACGAGCTAACGTCGAGGTTGGAGTCGATGAACACGCGCGTGCGGCCCAGCAGCAACGTCGAGAGCGCCATGAACGCTCGGCTCGCATCGCGCAGCAGCGTCGCGAGACAGGGGGCATCGGTGGCATCGGTGGCATCGGTGGTATGGCCGGTGCAGCCGAAGCGCAGCCAGAGCTCGATGATTTCGTGCGCTCCGACGTGGCCCCTGACGCCCCTATCCCGGCGCCGCCGTTTTTGGGAAGTCGCATCGTGCGCGGCGTGCCGTTGGCAAGTTATGCGGCGTTGCTGGATGAGCGTGCGACGTTTATGGGGCAGTGGGGGCTGCGCGGTAGCCGCGGGGGAGAGGGGCCGTCCTATGAAGAGCTGGTAGAGACCGAAGGCCGGCCACGGCTGCGGTACTGGCTTGACCGGTTGGTCACCGATCAAGTGTTGGAAGCCGGCGTCGCTTACGGCTATTTTCGCTGCGTTTCCGAGCGCAACGATCTGGTTGTGCTGGGCGACGACGGTACGGATCGGATGCGTTTCTCCTTTCCCCGTCAGCGCCGGGACCGCAGGTTGTGTCTAGCTGATTTTTTCCGCTCGCGCGGTAGCGGCGAAACTGACGTGGTGGCTTTTCACGTGGTCACTATGGGCGAGCGAATCAGCGAGTACGCGGGTGAACTATTCGCCGCGCACTCCTACCGTGACTATCTGGAGGTACACGGCCTGTCTGTGCAGCTCACCGAGGCGCTCGCCGAATACTGGCACGCCCGCATCAGGGACGAGCTGGGGCTCGCCGCAGATGATGCGGACAATTTGGATGAGATCTTGGGTCAAGGTTACCGCGGTTCCCGATACTCCTTCGGCTATCCGGCGTGTCCGAATGTGGAGGATCAGGCGCCACTAATGGAGCTGCTGCAACCGGAGCGAATCGGCGTGAAACTATCCGAGGAGTTCCAGCTGCATCCCGAGCAGTCCACCTCGGCGCTAATCGTGCACCATCCTGAGGCGAAATACTTCAACGCCCGGTGACAGGTGGCCAGGAGGCTTGCCAAATTGCCAAATTGCCAAATTGGCATTAAAGTGAGGGGCGTGAGCGAAATTGTGAAGATGGCCAACGGGCGACTAACGTTGCCGGTCGATATTCGTCGTGCTCTTGGTGTGGGTAGCGATGAAACGTTTGAGGTAGAAGCCGCACCCGAGCAGGACGCACTGATTCTTCGCCCGGCAACAGTGCTGCGGCGTGCAGACGCATGGGCATACACACCTGAGCATCGAGCGCTGCTGGCGCGCGCCCATGCTGACTCGACTCAAGGACGAGTTCATCGCCTCACTGAAGAAGAACTTACAGTGATCGGCCAAACTCAGTGAGTGGTGAGTATCAGACGCTCGATTTTACCGTCACGTTTTTGGAAACCTTCGCCGCCAAAGACTTTGCTGCCGCCGATCGAAAAGCCATCCTCAAGGCACTGCGTCTGTTGGACATGAACGAACAGCATCCCTCTCTTCGTGTGCACAAGCTTGAAGGCGACCGCGCTGGCTCGTGGTCGGCATCTGCATCTGCATCTGCCAGTCTTCGGCTTGTCTTCGAACGGGTAGGAGAGAGACGCAAGCGATTACTCACCTGCTCGAAACATTACGATCGGTAAACAGCAAAATTTACGGGATATGCTGGCGGGTGCCTATGCTGCTCGTTTGGGCTATTACTCCAAGAGTAACCGAGCACGACGACAGGGCCGTTTTTCGGACCGAGAAGGGTCGCAGGATCACGCTCGGCACAAGAGGAACTAAAACGCTATTCGTAGGCGATGGCTCGCAGCACGTTCACTCACGGGAACGCGAGCACTTGTAAGCCCTGATCTTTGAGTGCGGTCACGATTAGTGCACCTAGACCACAGCCCACGACTATGCCCAGCAGCGCCCCGAACACCGAGATCACGATCGACTCAGCGGTAATCATCCGCCGAGTTTTGGCTCGACTCAGCCCCACCGCACGTAGTAGGCCCAGCTCGCGGGTGCGCTCCAGAATTGATAGCGCCAAAGTATTGATGATGCCCAGGACCGCGATCACGATCGCCAAACCCAGCAGTACGTACAGCACCAGTACAAACTGGTTCACTTGAGTAGCGGCTCGCTTGCTGATCTCTTCCTGGCTCTGCACCGAGACCTCAGGATTGTCTGCGAGCAGTTTGGCCACGCGTTTTTTCACCGCATCGACGCTGGCGTCCTTGTCAACAGCGATTAAAGCTTGGATTGGTCCAGGCCGCCCAAAGTCGGTTTTGGCGTCAGCGACCGACATGATGGGGCCTTGTGAAATGACAGTCCTCTTGTATATCGCCGCCACCGCAAAGCTCTTCAGGCCTCCGTTGGTCGTGGTGATATCAAGTTTGTTACCTACTTTGAGCTTGTTGGATTTGGCGAAACTGTCATCGATCAGCACTGAGCCAGCCTTCAAGTCGCCAAGCCGTCCCTGAGTTGCGGAAACATCAGTGACTTTGGTGAGGTCGGACGGGTCCACAGCAGTGACAAACTGGACTCGGCCTTCCAGCTTCGCGAAGTCGCCGTAGTAGGCCGCCGCGTCGGAGACACCGGGCAGCTGCTTGACCTGATCGACCACCTGGGCATCGAAGGTGACCAACGATCCGCCGCCGAACGAATCACCGGCGATGAACAACGAAGCCTTGATGTCACGTTCGACGGATTTCTCAATACTTGCCGTCAATGAACTGGCGATCACACTCACACCCGTCACCAGCGCAAGCCCAATCATCAACGCCGAAGCGGTGATGGCCGTACGGCGTGGATTGCGGGCGGCATTGCGCTGACCAAGTTTGCCGGGCAACGACCACGAGAGCGCCCACCCCATCACGCCGACGACTGGTCGAGTGATTGCCGGAGTCAACATCGCAACGCCGATAAATGAGAGCAACACTCCCAACAACAGCAGAACTACACTTGCGTTGGCGAAGAGGGCGAGCAATATCCCCGCCAAGCCCAGAGCGGTTGCGGCGACGCCAGCAATCGTGACCTTAGTCAGCGGCCGTGCAGTGACTGTGGCCTCACGTAGCGCCGCTACTGGCGGAATTCGAGAAGCGCGCAGCGCTGGGATCAGCGCCGCGATCAGCGTCACGATCAGCGTCACGATGACACCTACTACATACGAGGCGATCACTGCGCTGACAGGCACAGCAAACGAGCCTTTGAACAGCTCTGACCCGTCGCTTTGGCTTCCCAGCACCTCCAGGAGCAGCTTCGCGATGCCAACCCCGGCGGCTAATCCCAATGTGGAGGCGATGATGCCGACGGCCATCGCCTCCAGCATCACCGAGCGAATTACTTGTCCTCGCCCCGCACCCATAGCCCGGAACAGTGCCAGCTCACGGGTGCGCTGTGCGACGAGAATGGAGAAGGTGTTTAGGATCAGAAATACCCCGACGAACAACGCCACAGCCGCAAAGCCGAGTAGCACGTTTTTCACAACAGACACAAAGCTTTGTAGCTGATCTGCGTTTTCTTTGCTGGCTGCTACGCCCGTTTTCACCACAAAATCATCTCGGTTATTGCCGAGCTTGGTTTTAACCTCGTTGCGAAGCTGCCCTTGGCTAACCCCAGATTTGGCTTTCAGTTTCACCCTGGAGAACGCATCGATTTTTCCGAGCATGAGGTGTTGCGCGGTTTCCTCGGTGAAAGAGACTGATGTTTCTCCTCCGAGGCTACCTTGGTGGGCGTCTACGCCGTAGATACCCACCACGCGCAAGGCCTGCTTAGGCTCCTTGGTGAGCACGTTGATGCGATCGCCGATCGTGAAACCACTCTGCTCGGCCAAAGGCACATTGATAGCGACCTCGTTATCGGACTGCGGTCCGCGACCGCGACGCAAGTGAGTCTGCTTATTTTCGCCAGTCCAGTTCAAACCCAGGCGGGGAGGACCGTTGCTGGTGATGATCTTGTTGTCCTTGCCGACAACACGGGCGCCATCTTCGGCTACCACGCCTTGTACCGCTGCGGCATCCGGCAGAGTTTGAAGCTGGGTTATCAGATTCGCCGGAACGGGTTGACTAGTCGATACACCGCCTTCGGAACTGGCGTCGACGAAAGTCTTTCCCGTCACCACTACATCTGTGCCTTCGTATACCCCGCTAAACAGTTTGCCTACGGAGCTATTAAGTGTGTCGCCCAGGATCAGCGCACCCGCTACCGCCATGACTCCGAGTACCACCGCGAAACCAGAAAGTACGAGGCGGAGTTTCCGGGCGAGCAGACTTTTAAGAGTTGCCCGCAACATCACGCCTCCTTAACGGCTGGTGTGGCGTTCGGCGCCGGCAGCTCAGAGGCTGAGTCAGCAGCACTGTCTGATTCAGTTACATCGTCTGAGTCAGCTACACCGTCTGATTCAGCAACACGGTCAAGGTGTTTCATTTGATCAAAGACCAGTTCTTCGGTCGGATTAAGAAGTTCTGCCGTGACTTTTCCATCGCTGAGAAAAATGATTCGATCGGCGTACGAGGCGGCGCGAGGGTCGTGCGTGACCATGATGATGGTCTGGCCGAATTCTTTCACCGACTGGCGTAAAAACCCCAGTACCTCGGAGCTGGAGCGTGAATCAAGGTTACCGGTGGGTTCATCGGCAAAGATCACCTCCGGGCGTGACACAAGCGCACGAGCACACGCCACGCGCTGCTGCTGCCCCCCGGAGAGTTCTGCCGGCCGATGCTTGAGGCGATCGGCAAGACCTACCGTTGTAATGACCCGATCCAGCCATTCGGGGTCAGCTTTTTGCCCAGCAATCTCGAGTGGAAGCAGGATATTTTCCTGTGCGTTCAGCGTGGGTAGCAGATTGAACTGTTGGAATACAAAGCCAACTTTTTCCCGCCGCAGCTTGGTCAGACCGCGATCGCTGAGACCGCTGACCTTTGAGTTCCCGATCCACACATCACCTTTGGTGGCTTGATCGAGGCCAGCCAGGCAGTGCATGAGAGTTGATTTACCCGAGCCGGATGGACCCATGATCGCGGTGAAATGCCCCCGTTCAAACTTTGCCGACACACCGGCCAGCGCGTTCACGGTGGTGTGTTCGACTTCACCGTATATCTTCCACAGGTCTACGGCTCGTACCGCGATAGCTGAAGTCTCGGTATCAGACGCTGAGGTTTGCGAGGTCATCAGCATGTTCTCCTGGCTAGTAAGGGCTGAGTAGAGCAGTTAGTCGGGGGTGAGTAGGCAGCATTGAACTGTATAAGCAGTATTGAACTGCGCAGGCTATACCAAATCATATGGGTAAGGAGGGGGTGTGCCGCCGTGAGCCGGGCATAACTGCTGATGGGGGCACCAGCTACATAACCGTCCAGGACGCGGTAGGAACTTCCCAGATTGCTTGGCAGCTGTTATCGCCCGCGCTAGCGATCGGAGCAGCCGTTCGCAGTTGAGCAGCTCCTGTTCGCTGGGCGCGTAGTCAAGCACCTGCTTAGAGCGCAGGTACACCAGCCGTAACTGCTTGGGCACAACACCACGAGTTTTCCAGATCATCAGCGCATAGAATTTCAGCTGGAATAAAGCTTTAGCTTCAAAAGCTTCGCTAGGCACCGCACCGGTCTTGTAGTCAACAACGCGAATTTCGCCGGCTGGGGTTACGTCAAGCCGGTCCACATAGCCGCGTAGCTTAAGTGTGTCATCCAGCTCAACCTCAAGAAATATTTCGCGAGCTTCCGGCTCAAGGCGTTGTGGATCCTCAAGCTCGAAGTACCCCATGACCAGGGCCTTCGCCGAGGAAAGCCATTCCGCCGCTTCGGTATCCGATGCGAATAACTGTTCCAACTCCGGTTTTTCCTCACATAACGTCTGCCATGCTGGCTGAACGAGCGCAACTGCCGCGGCGGGAGAACGCAGATTCGCGGGCGCGTTGAACACTTCGTCTAGCACCGCGTGCACCAGCGTTCCTTTGGTGGCTACGGCAGACGGTGGCTCCGGGAGCCGGTCAATGCTACGGAACCGGTACAGCAGCGGGCAGTTCTTGTAGTCGGCTGCGCGCGAGGGCGACAAAGCGAGCTGCATGCCATTGCCTTCAGTCGCGGTGGGGCGACGTACCTCGTCGAGAATGGGGGTTTGCATGCTTCTCATGACTGATCAGGTTAAAGCAGTCGTGTGACAGTGAAATTTGCACGTAGTATCTACAGGTGCGCATAACATCAAGCGGTGTGACCGGTCCGCAGAACGACACCGAATCAGCTATGCGCGCGTTCGCCGCGCCGGTTTTCATCGACCATCCCATTGATACGCCGCTGGAGGTGATTCAACGAATCACCTCCAGCCCTCGCCGATGGTTCAGCCGATCTCGGGGGGTTTCAGTAGGAAGTGTGGCGCGCATACCTTTATTCATAGCGCCCAGCTGGCTGTTCGCCGCTACCGTACTGTTGTTCGGTTACGTGTCACACCTGCGTTATCGAGTGCCTGAGCTCAACTTGCCCGCCGCCTATCTGACGGCCGCCGCTGCGGTGGGGCTGGTCTTTTCCTCCGTCCTGCTGCACGAACTTGCGCATGCCGTAGTGGCTCGCTGGCACGGTGTTGGCGTGGAAGCAGTGACGCTATGGATGTTGGGCGGATACACCGAGATGAGTAAGGAACCAGCCACGCCGCGGGCCGAGTTTCAGATAGCCGCCGCAGGTCCCCTTACCTCAGCGCTACTCTGTGGCGTGGGCGCTGCTGGTGCTTGGACGAGCTTTACCCCGTCCTGGTTAGCGGAGCTATGTGGCTACTTCGCGCTGACTAACGCGGCCATCGCAATCTTCAACGCGTTGCCAGGGCTACCACTCGACGGCGGTGCCATGGTTCGTGCGTTCATGTGGCGTTTGTGGCAAGACTCCGCGCGAGCCACTATTGCCGCGGCGCGGGCGGGTCAAGCATTAGCGGTCTTCATGTTGGGATTTTCTTTTGGTTTACTGTACAAAGATAGTGGTATCAATACCGGGGTTCTGGTGCTTGTTTTTGTCATACCGTTCTTCCTATGGTCCGCGGCGTCACACACCGTGCGCCGGACCAGAATCAACCAGCGGTTGAGCCGTTTGACGGCGGCCGGACTCGCTAAGCCAGCAGTGGTTGTGGCGTCGAACATCTCGTTGGCTAATGCGCTGAAGGCCGCTGCTGAAGGTGGAGACGCTCGCATAGTGGTACACGAGGCGGGCTCGCTGACTGGCATCGTAGTCGAGGCGATTGTTCATGCCACTCCGCTGGAGAGGCATGAACACATTCCGGTAGGTCAACTGGCGCGGACATTGCCCACCCATGCGCTACTTGCAGGGCACGCCACAGGCCCAGAGGTATTTCGCGGAATAAATCAGCATCCCGACACCACGGGTTACTTGGTCACTCATGATGGAAGCAGCAGTGCCTCGGCGTTACTCGGTGTGATGAGTGAACTCGATTTTGCGCATGCGATCGAGCCGCCGTGGCAGTGGAGCACCGTTATACGAGGACTTTCGTGGTCGCTCAGGCCTTCAGGAAAGCAGCGCAACTCTGGAGACACCCATAGGTGAAACCCTTGGCGTGGCACTCCGATGCTTGGGCGTGGAGCGCGTAACTCACTGTGTCCTAACTCTGTACCGCTGGGGCTAGTGGTTGGCCGAGGCCGTAGCTTATCTATGCCGCCATCCGCGTTCCTTGGAGTTTTATGACCACCAGTGACTCTACCCAGCACCGCAGCACATCACATGGCCCGTTCCGAGTCGGTGAGCGCGTACAGCTCACCGACTCAAAGGGGCGTCGATACACGGTGGTCCTGAGCGCTGGTGGGTCATTTCATACCCACCGCGGCGCGATCGCACACGATGAGCTGATTGGCGCACCTGACGGCAGTGTCGTCAGCTCCACCTCCGGTACCGCGCTGGTGGCGCTTCGGCCGATGCTTACCGACTTTGTGCTCTCGATGCCACGCGGGGCACAGGTGATTTACCCCAAGGACGCGGCACAGATTCTCGTTGAGGGCGACATTTTCCCTGGCGCCCGAGTACTGGAAGCCGGTGCTGGCTCCGGCGCGTTGAGCTGCTGGTTGCTGCGTATTCTGGGGGAGCATGGCACGCTCACGTCCTATGAACGTCGCGCTGACTTTGCCGAAGTGGCCAGCAAGAACGTTAAGACTTTTTTCGGGCATTTACCGAGCAACTGGAGCTTGGTGAGCTCTGACCTCATCGAGATGGTGCATTCCCAAGACCAGCCCACCTTCGACCGCGTTGTACTGGACATGCTCGCGCCGTGGGAGGTGCTTGAGGTCGTGGCGGATGTACTGGTGTCTGGGGGAGTGCTGACCTGTTATGTAGCTACGACTCCGCAGCTGTCCAGCGTCGTGGAGACACTGCGACAGCATGGTGGATTCACCGAGCCGCGCATCTGGGAGTCCATGGTGCGAGAGTGGCATGCCGAAGGGCTTGCGGTGCGCCCGGAGCATCGCATGATTGGACACACCGGCTTCTTACTCACAACGCGCCGACTGGCGCAAGGGGTAATCGCTCCATCTCGCCAGCGGAAACCTTCGACCGGCGCGCAAGCATATGCTCAGCGGTACGGGACTTCGGATACCTTGAGCCGATAGGCTTACTGGATACAGGCGGTATCTTTACCGTTACGGACAACTGTCCGTGAATGCTGGGGGTGAGCGATCATGAGTACCGAACGCGATGAGGCACTAAATCGTGGGCAGCGGGTTGATTCCGACGAGCTCACCGCCGAGCGGCTTGCCCATGCTCAAGCCAGCATGGCAAAGCTCAGCGATCAGAACTCCAAGCTCGCTAGCACATTGCGCGAGGCACGCGATCAAATCATCACGCTGAAAGAGGAAATCGACAGGCTGGCACAGCCGCCGAGCGGTTTTGGGGTCTTCCTTTCTCTACATGATGACGGCACTGTGGATGTGTTCACTGGCGGTCGTAAGCTGCGCGTTACTGTCTCACCAGCGGTGGATGCGGCTGTGCTGCAACGTGGCCAAGAAGTAATGCTCAATGAGGCCCTGAATGTGGTGGACGCGCTAGGTTTCGAGCGTGCCGGCGAAGTGGTGATGCTCAAGGAACTACTCGTTGCCGATGGTGCCGATGGTGCCGATGGGGACTCAACCAAACCCGATCGAGCATTAGTGGTTTCACGGTCAGACGAGGAACGCGTCGTCCATCTGGCCGGCACTCTCGCCGAACTGCCGCTACGCGCCGGAGACTCGCTGCTGATCGAGCCGCGCTCAGCGTATGCATACGAGCGTATTCCTAAATCCGAGGTTGAAGAGCTAGTACTCGAAGAGGTACCCGATATTGATTACACGGCCATCGGCGGTCTGTCGAATCAGATCGAACAGATTCGCGACGCCGTGGAGCTACCTTTTTTGCATGCCGAACTGTTCCGCGAGCATCAGCTTCGACCGCCCAAAGGTGTGCTGCTGTATGGCCCTCCAGGCTGCGGAAAGACCCTGATCGCGAAAGCGGTGGCCAATTCGCTGGCCAAAAAGATTGCCGCCGCGCGGGGTGAGGACACCTCAGCCGCGCAGCCTAAGTCGTACTTCCTCAACATCAAGGGCCCTGAACTGCTCAACAAGTATGTGGGCGAAACGGAGCGTCACATTCGGCTGATTTTTCAGCGGGCCCGGGAGAAGGCATCCGAGGGAACGCCAGTCATCGTGTTCTTCGACGAGATGGATTCCATCTTCCGCACGCGGGGCTCCGGCGTCTCCTCGGATGTGGAGAACACCATTGTGCCGCAGCTACTCAGTGAAATAGATGGCGTCGAAGGTTTGGAAAATGTCATCGTCATCGGTGCATCCAACCGTGAAGATATGATCGACCCCGCAATTTTGCGGCCAGGTCGGCTGGACGTAAAAATCAAGATTGAACGACCCGACGCCGAGGGGGCTCGAGATATCTTCGGCAAGTATCTTGTGGAAGATCTGCCCATCCACCGCGACGATCTCACCGAGCACAACGGCTCTCGACAGGCCTGCATTCAGGCGATGATTCAGTCCGTGGTGGAACGGATGTATTCAGAGTCTGAGGACAATCGTTTTCTTGAAGTCACCTACGCCAACGGCGATAAAGAGGTGTTGTACTTCAAAGACTTCAACTCCGGAGCCATGATTCAAAACATTGTGGATCGAGCGAAGAAGATGGCTATTAAAGACTTCTTGCTGACCGAAAAGAAGGGTCTGCGGATGCAGCACTTGCTGGATGGTTGCTTGGATGAATTCCGGGAAAATGAGGATCTACCGAACACCACTAACCCCGACGATTGGGCTCGGATCTCCGGTAAGAAGGGCGAGCGCATTGTGTACATTCGTACGCTCATTACCGGCAAGGGCAGTGAGTCTGGCCGGTCGATTGACACTGTGACTAACACCGGGCAGTACCTGTGACCGGAATTATCACACTTCACCGCTAGGTTTCAGATGTGAGCGACGAGGAACAGATCGAACGGATGCAGGTGCAACTCAACATTGAGCGAGAACAAGGGTGGTGATTCGTACTACGAAAATATTCGCTTCTATGAATATCGCATTAAGCACCACTAGTACCAGCTTGGCATGCTGGATCAGAGACTAGGAGAATGGACCATGAAAGATCCGCATATTCGAGCGATGGAAGAGCTCGTCGAACGCGAGACGGCTGATAACGTTGCCCACTGGGAACAGCTGGCCGCGGAAGCCCCCCAGTGAAAAAAGCCGTGCCTTCTACCTCAGCGTGGCCGAAGATGTTAGGTCGCAGCCATTTCCTTGGGATTCACCTCAAGCTAAAGCGTTGTGGCGGAACTCAAGGATCGGCGTTCCTTCGAAAACGTGAAATGTAGGGTTACACCATGAATGTGCGCCGTGTGATGGGAACCGAGGTCGAGTACGGCATTTCGGTGCCCGGTCAGTCTAGCGCCAATCCAATGATGACGTCTTCGGTGATAGTCAACGCCTACCGTAGCCGTCCGGAGCAGACGCCAAGTAAAGGCGCAAAATGGGACTATGAAGAGGAGTCACCGCTGCGTGATGCCCGCGGGTTCTCCTATGGCGGCAAGCTTTCCGATCCCACTGAGGCTGCCGCTGATGAAGACACCGGGTTGGCAAATGTCATCCTAACCAATGGGGCGCGGCTGTACGTAGATCATGCGCATCCGGAATATTCCACACCTGAATGCACCAATCCACGTGACGTGGTGGTTTGGGACAAGGCAGGCGAACGCATCATGGTAGAGGCTTCTCGAGCGGCCGCCACTGTGCCAGGTAGCGCTCCGATCAATCTGTACAAAAACAATACTGACAACAAAGGTGCCTCATACGGGTCGCACGAGAATTACTTGGTGCAACGCGCTACCCCATTCAGTAATGTGGTTGCCGGTTTAGTGCCATTCTTCGTCACGCGCCAAGTGATGTGCGGAGCCGGGCGGGTTGGTCGTGGGCAGGACGGTTCGGGCGGCGGATTTCAAATCAGCCAGCGGGCGGATTTCTTCGAAGTCGAGGTTGGCCTGGAAACCACACTGAAGCGGCCGATCATCAATACCCGCGATGAGCCGCACTCCGACGCAGAGAAGTACCGCAGATTGCACGTAATCATCGGCGATGCAAATCTCTCGGAAACGGCAACGTTTCTTAAAGTAGGCACGACGTCGCTTGTGCTTGCCATGATCGAAGACCAGTGGCTTGACCTAGCTGAGGTCGCACTAAGTGATCCAGTGAGAGACCTGCACGCCGTATCGCACGATCCGGAGCTGCAGCACAAAGTCACGCTACGAGATGGCCGCCGAATGAACGCCCTGGACATTCAGGAGCACTACCTGGCGCAAGCTCAGGCTTACACCGCCCATTACGCAGACCAGGATGGCGGTGCAAGCAGCGGCACGGATGCGATGACCGCCGATGTGCTTACCCGATGGGAATCGGTGTTACAACGCCTAAGAGTCGATCCTATGCGGTGTGCGCAGGAACTGGATTGGGTAGCCAAGCTGCGCCTACTCAACGGCTACCGCCGTCGCGATAACTTAGCGTGGAGTTCGCCGCGACTTCAGCTGGTGGATCTGCAGTATTGCGATGTTAGACCTGAAAAAGGTTTGTATCACCGGCTCGTAGCGCGAGGTGAAATGCAGACGCTAGTGGCGCCGGCAGAGGTAGATGCGGCGATGATTGAGCCGCCAACCGATACTCGTGCTTATTTTCGGGGTCGCTGCTTACAAAAATTTGGAAGCTCTGTGGTGGGCGCTAGTTGGGATTCGCTCATCTTCGATCTTGGGCAGGATTCGCTAGTGCGTATTCCGATGCTGGAGCCGCTGCGCGGCACAAAGACGCATGTCGGTGAACTATTAGACAGCTGTAATTCCGCCGAGGAGCTCGTATCACACCTGACAGGCGCCTAGAGCGTGTCTGTTGATTGGGGGTGCGAGGGGGGTGCATGATCTGCATCCCGAAAGACACGCTAGGGAGATCGACAATGAGGTATGAGTTCCGCCCAGCGCGGGCGACAGAGCTTGCCGAGGTCACCGAGGTGGTCGCCGAGGCTTATCAGCCCTGGGCCATTGCGCTGGGGTTTCGGCCTCCGCCGATGGATGCTGACTACGCAGGTCTGATCGAGGCTGAACGGGTGTACGTCATGGGCCACGGTGGAGTGGACGGGATCGTGGTGCTGGTTGACGAGGATGATTGTCTGCTGGTGCAAAATGTCGCAGTTCGTCCGGGGCTGCAAGGCCAGGGAGTCGGCCGGGCGCTGCTGGGTTTTGCCGAGCGGGAGGCGGCTCGGCGCGGGTTGTCGGCGCTGCGGTTGTACACACATGAGAAGATGGCTAGCAACGTTGCGCTCTATCTAGCGTTGGGATACGTCGAGACAGACCGACAGCCAATATCCGTTGGTAACCTAGTGCATTTGCGTAAAACCGTCGCCATGTCTTAGTGACAATTGAAAGGCGGGATGAACCACCACCGTCCAATGCGCGAGTGCTCAAGTAGAGCTGAAACGCACCGGCTGACGCAGTGAAGAAAGCCGCAATCCTGCATTCACTAGCTCCGGCCTGCGACCACGCCGAACCGGCGCGACGTAATCATCGATGAACGCGCAGCCGGCGCGCGACGCTTGATGAAATACGCCACTACATACCTCGACGGCGTCCTCCCCACGTCCAGGAGAATGCGCCATCACATCCGCAATTAACAGACACGCTCTAGAAGCTCGCAAACTGTCACTAGCTCACGGTACGGTCCTATAACACTGGTTGCTTTGCGGCCGCCAGGAGCGCTGTACCGGGTTGCGGAAAGGATGGACACCATGGCCACCAAAGACACTGGCGGACAAGCTCGTGAGTCAAAACGTGCCAGCGAAGATGAGGTAGATGAGGCCGCGCCGGCTCCCGATGCGGCGGCTGCGGAACGTCAAGAGAAACTCGGCGAAGATGTTGACGACATGCTTGATGAGATCGATTCGGTGCTGGAAGAAAACGCCGAGGAATTTGTAAGGGGCTACGTCCAAAAAGGCGGCCAGTAGATCACCCGTCATCATTGAAGAGGAGGGTGTGAGTATGGTGTGGACACCTCGCCGTACGGTAGTGCGTGCGGGTTCTCCAAGCACGTAACCTGCCTATGTTTGCCAGCTGCAACATTGTCTAGAGAGGAAGGTGTGCCTGTGACGTCGATCGGCGATTACAGCGGCCGGTTGCCGGGAATTTTCACAGCACTCGGAGTTCCATCGTTTTCTACATTTCTGGCCGCGGCAGCACCGGAGCTACTGCCTGGCAACACAGGCGCCATGGGCGGAGGGGGCAGTGCCGCAGAGCTAGGAGCGCACGGCACAACCATCGTTGCGGCAACCTATCCCGGCGGCGTTGTGATGGCAGGTGATCGACGCGCCACGATGGGACACATGATCGCCCAGCGAGATATCGAAAAGGTGTTTCCGGCCGATCCATATTCTGTGGTCGGCATCGCGGGCACGGCTGGGATCGCCACAGAGATGGTACGGTTGTACCAGGTAGAGCTTGAGCACTACGAAAAGCTCGAGGGTGTACCGCTTTCACTCAACGGTAAAGCCCATCGGCTCGCGAACATGATCCGCGGCAATCTAGGTTTGGCGATGCAGGGCCTTGCGGTCGTTCCCATGTTTGCCGGCTATGAGGCGGCTGACGACCGCAGAGGTAAACGTACAAAGCGCACAGTGCAGCGCGGGCGCATCTTCGGCTACGATCCCACCGGTGCCATGCACGAGGAGAAGTACTATCACTCGGTCGGCTCAGGTTCGGTGTTTGCCAAATCGGCGCTGAAGAAGCTTTACGCACGAGATAGCTCCGCCGATGAGCTGGTACGGGCGTGCGTGGAAGCGCTCTATGACGCCGCCGATGATGACACGGCTACCGGTGGGCCAGATCTCACCCGCCAGCTGTACCCCACTGTGCTGGTGGTAGACGCCGAGGGGGTTCGGCGCGTTGCCGAATCGGAGTTAGCCAACATCGCAGGTTCGATCCTTGAAACTCGTAAGTCCAACCCAGGCGGATAGGGAGTTTGCACTCTTATGGCTATGCAGTTTTATGCGTCTCCCGAACAGATCATGCGGGACCGCTCCGAATATGCCCGTAAAGGCATCTCGCGCGGCCGTAGTGTCGTAGTGCTCAGCTATGCAGCCGGGGTGCTTTTCGTCGCCGAAAATCCCTCAAAAGCGCTGCATAAGGTAAGTGAGATCTACGACCGAATCGGATTCGCCGCCGTTGGCAAGTACAACGAGTTTGAAAGCCTGCGAACTGGTGGTGTACGCCTGGCCGACATGCGTGGCTACCACTTTGATCGACGAGATGTCACCGGGCTTGGTTTGGCAAACACGTATGCGCAAACGCTTGGAGCGATCTTTACCGAGCAGTCAAAGCCCTACGAGGTGGAGATTTGCGTTGCCGAAGTGGGGGAGTCACCCGAGGATGACGAGCTCTACCGACTCACCTATGACGGTTCAGTGGGCGACGAGCCGGGCTATGTTGCCATGGGTGGGCAGTCGGAGTCGATCACGGCGAAGCTGCGGGATGGCCATGACCCGGCGCAGAACCTGCATGACGCGTTGGCGTTGGCGGCCGCGGCGTTGTCGAGTGTCGGTGGAGAGAATGGTAAGAGCCGCACGTTGCTCGCTGGTCAGCTGGAAGTTGCGGTGCTCGAACGTGGTGTGACCGGGCGAGCGTTTCGTCGGGTCGTGGGGGCACAGTTGGACAAGCTGCTAGATACTCCGACCAAGGCGTCAACTCGCTCGAAGTCAGCCGATGTGTCGCAAGAGTCTGCGCCGCGAGGTTCGGGTGATCCGGTGGATACTGGTGAGGCGGCTCGTGGCGCACCCCCAGCGGAGGAGGATGTGCCAGCATCTGGTTCAGCAGTCGGTAAAACGTCTGGCAAAGGGGCGGCAGCTAAAGGTAGCCAACGCTAGTAGCGATTCGTAGCCGCACTTGCACCCCGACGAGCGGTTGTCGTCGCTAGGGTCATAACCGTGGACAGATGGAGGAACTCACCGAACTAGCCGCGTGTCATGAGCCGACTGGGCAGCCGCGCTTTAGTGAGGGGGTCTTCGCGCCGTCGGCAGATGCGACGCTAGTGAGGCTGCGAGTCGGCCCTGCTTCGCGGTGGATAGCCGAGTACTACCCCTGTGAACATGTGCGCTCGGATGGAACTGACCGCTGGGTCATCTCACTGCTCGCGAATAATCTGGGCTGGGCGCGGCGCCTAGTGATGGGGTGCGGTCCGGATGTGGAGGTGCTGAGCCCGATAGAGCTCGCAGACGAGGTACGCCAGCATGCCCGTGCCGCACTGGCTCAGTACGCAGGTTAGGCTAGCAACAGCAGGGAAACGTGCAGCCGTATCCGAAAGGCAGGCCCACTATGGGGATCAAGCCGTGGCACATCATTGTTCTGGTTGTCGTTATATTAGTGTTGTTCGGCGCCATATTAGTGTTGTTCGGCGCCAAGCGGTTACTGGACAAGCTGCTAGATACTCCGACCAAGGCCTCAGCCCGCTCCAAAACGGCCGATTTAGCGGATGTGTCGCAAGAGTCCGCTCCGCGGGGTTCGGGTGACCCGGTAGACACTGGCGAGGCGGCTCGTGGCGCACCCCCAGCAAAGGAGGATGCGCCAGCATCTGGTTCAGCAGCCCGCAAAACGTCCGGCAAAGGGGCGTCAGCTAAAACCCCTCAAGCTCGTAGCGATTCGTAGCCGCACTTGAGCCCCGGCAGACGGTTGTCGCCGCTAGGGTCATAGCCGTGGACAGACGAATATTTGGTATAGAAACCGAGTATGGGGTCACGTGTACTTTTCGTGGTCAGCGACGGTTGTCACCGGATGAGGTAGCCAGGTACTTGTTTCGTCGCGTGGTGTCCTGGGGGCGCTCCAGTAACGTTTTCCTGCGCAACGGAGCTCGGTTGTATTTAGACGTGGGCTCCCATCCGGAGTATGCCACGCCCGAGTGCGACTCGATCGTCGATCTTGTTACTCACGATCGAGCCGGCGAGCGAATGTTGGAAGGTCTGCTGTTAGACGCCGAGTGTCGGCTGCATGAGGAAGGTATCTCTGGCGAGATTTACTTGTTCAAGAACAACACTGATTCGGCTGGAAACTCTTATGGTTGTCACGAGAATTATTTGGTGAGCCGACACGGAGAATTTGGTCGGTTGGCTGATGTGCTGATTCCTTTTTTGGTGACGCGTCAGCTAATTTGTGGTGCGGGCAAGGTGCTGCAAACTCCCCGCGGCGCCGTGTATTGCCTCTCGCAGCGAGCTGAACATATTTGGGAGGGGGTGTCCAGCGCCACTACGCGTTCTCGACCCATTATCAATACTCGCGATGAGCCGCATGCTGACGCTGAACGTTTCCGGCGCCTGCATGTCATCGTTGGTGACTCTAATATGAGCGAAACCACCACCATGCTTAAAGTGGGTGCCACCGACCTTGTGCTCCGCCTGGTTGAGGCAGGCGTGACGATGCGGGATTTGACGCTGGAGAACCCAATCCGGGCGATCCGAGAGATTTCCCATGACCTGACTGGGCAACGCACGGTGCGGCTTGCGAGTGGGCGTGATTGCACTGCACTGGAAATTCAGCAGGAGTATCAGCAGCGTGCCAGCGAGTTGATTGACCGCGAGGGCAGCTCCGAAGTAGATAGACGCGTCGTTGAGCTGTGGGGTCGGTTACTCAAAGCAGTCGACAACGCTGATCTGTCCAGCGTGGAGCGCGAGATTGATTGGGTCGCCAAGCTTGCGCTCATTCAGCGATATCAGAAGCGCCACGATCTGCCATTGTCGAGTCCGCGTGTGGGTCAGCTAGATCTGGCCTACCACGATATTCGTCGCGGTCGAGGATTGTTTTCTGTGCTGGAAGGCCGGGATATGGTGGACCGGCTGTGCAATGATGTGCGGATTTTTGAGGCCAAATCCATTCCGCCGCAGACCACGCGGGCAAAACTGCGGGGTGCGTTCATTTCCGCCGCACAGCAGCGACGACGCGATTTCACGGTGGACTGGGTACATCTCAAGCTTAACGATCAAGCTCAGCGCACGGTGCTGTGCAAGGACCCGTTCCGTGCCCAGGACGAGCGGGTGGACCGGCTAATCGCCAGCATGTGAGACGGCTACCCAGATCTGTATGTTCGACTTGGCAGCGGCAGGTGGGTATGGCGGTAAGTAACACTGCCGTGGGAGAGTGCGGCTGTGTCGTCAAATCTTGTGCCTGAACTCATCTGTTCCGACCTCGCGCGCAGTCGCGTCTTTTACTGCGACGTCCTGGGGTTCACAGTGCGCTATGCGCGGCCACAAGGGCGCTTCCTGTACCTGGAGCGCAAAGGTGTCGAGCTCATGCTTGAGCAGCCCATTAACCGGGATCGGTTGTTCCCCAAAGCCGAGCTAGTCTATCCATATGGTCGCGGAGTGAACTTCGAGATAGGCGTCAGCGATGTCGATGCCATCTATGCTTGCGTCCAGACAGCAAATCTGAAGCTATTCCTGGCGCTGGAAGAGCGTCGGTATGACCGCGAAAGTGACGCGATTAGTGTTGGCCAGTTTGCGGTACAAGACCCGGACGGCTACGTGCTGCGGTTCTCACAGAACCTCGAAACGAACTTGTTGAGTACAGTCCTGGAGTAGGCCATCTCATAATCGCTTGAAGGGGTTAGCACGCGAAGCTTCAAGGCAAGCCCACGATTTGTTCGAGGAGGTTCAGACGGGTGTTCGATGGCTTTGGCGAATTCGACATCCGAGTTTCCGGGACCACCATTCACGGACGTTGCGGCGGTGAGGGACCAGCCCTGCTTCCCTTGCACGGGATCCCCGAGATGCACGCCATGTGGCATCGCGTCGCCCCGGCGTTGGCTGAGCAGTTCAACTGTAGGTGTCACCTGCCAATCATCGGCTGACTTGGATATCCGGGTCAGACCAACCGACACGATTCCCGGCCTCTGGAGAAGAAATGGCGAAATTTGAGATTACTACAGCAAGCGTAGGAGAAATGTCGAAATTCAGGGAGTGGGCTAACGACGAGCAGTGGAATCCGGGGCAGTCGGACATGCTCCCCTTCCACACGGCTGATCCGAAGGGTTTTTTCCTGGGGAAGCTGAACGGGGAACCGGTCGCGTCGGTCTCAGGCGTGCGTTACGGAGCAGATTTCGGTTTTCTGGGCTTCTACATCGCCCGCCCCTCGGTACGCGGCCAGGGCTACGGAATCCAGCTCTGGCGAGCAGCTATGGAACACCTCGCAGGTAGGAACGTGGGTCTCGACGGCGTCGTCGAGCAGCAGGAGAACTATCGCAAGTCAGGCTTCCGCCGGGCCTGGAACCATCTCAGGTACGAAGGAGTGCCGTCCGGAGAGCAAGCCCCCAGCGACATCACCTTGGTCGACGGCCGCTCGGTTCCCTTCGGTCAGTTGGCCGCCTACGACCGTCGGTTCTTTCCCGCAGAGCGGGATGCTTCCTCTCGCTGTGGGTGAGCCTGCCCACGCACAGGTCCCTCGCCGCTGTGCGTGACGGTCAGTTGCAGGGTTTCGCGGTGTTGCGTCCTGCCCGGACGGGTTCGCGGATCGGCCCGCTCTACGCGGCCTCGGAAGATGTCGCTCTGGCCTTGGCGAACGGGCTTTCCGCCACCACGCCAGGATTCCCTGTGACCCTTGACGTCCCCGATATCAACGCCAAGTCGGTCAAACTGGTGGAACGTCTCGGCCTCAGGCCGACCTTCGAAAATGCCCGCATGTACACAGGCTCCGACCCGGATGTCGACATCACCGGAATTTTTGCCGTGACCACCCTCGAGCTGGGTTAGCGGCCCGGGGCCGGCCGCAGCCCCCACCTGGTGAGCCTGATCCTGTTCCCTACAGAACAACCACCACAGGACGGCGTCGCCCCATCGACCGACCACCGCCCATGAATCCCTGCAAGGTTTCGCGCAAACGGGTCCATTCTTAGAACACGATCACCAGGCCCACGTCGAAGCGCGCCCGAGACCGAGTTTCTTCTCAGGGC
The DNA here is from genome assembly GCA_003243955.1 of Acidimicrobiales bacterium. Lineage (GTDB taxonomy): Bacteria > Actinomycetota > Actinomycetes > Mycobacteriales > QHCE01 > QHCE01. The sequence continues at coordinate 37,178 of QHCE01000072.1, forward strand.
CCTTTCTCACGTGAACCGGGCCAAGATGTGTGTTCGCCTTCTTCGCCGCGATGGCCGAGACCCCCAGATCGAGAGTTTCAGGCCGTTATGTCACAGTCGGGCGCTCTGGTGCGTCGGTCTCGGTACAGGGAGCTGCAAGGGTGGGCAAAGAGAGGGACCAAGGTGGCGAACCGGGAGCGAAACCCGTGGGTGGTGTTGAGCGTACTACTCGTGGGTTTCTTCATGACCTTGCTAGATACGACGATCGTGAACATAGCGATCCCCGACATGACGAAGAGCCTCAACGGGTCGCTTGACCAGGTGCTGTGGTTTGTTAACGCCTACACCCTCGTCTACGCCGGATTCCAGCTATTGGCGGGCCGGTTGGGTGACCGGTTTGGGCCGCGCAATATGTTCATTGCCGGGCTGGCGCTGTTCACGCTCGCCTCGGCGGCCTGCGGGATGGCCGGCACGCCGGGGCAGATGATCGTACTGCGGGCGGTACAAGGCCTGGGCGCGGCTGCCCTCATGCCGCAGACGCTGGCGCTGATCAGTTCGGTATTTCCGGCGCATCGGCGCGGCGCCGCCTTCGGTGTCTGGTCGGCGGTGGCCAGCCTTGCTATCCTAGCGGGCCCGACCGTGGGCGGGGTGCTGGTCAGCTCGTTGGGCTGGCGCTGGATTTTCTTCATCAACGTGCCGTTGGGTGTCCTGGCTGTAGCTGGTGCGTTCGCCGTGGTGCCCAATATGCAGTCGAGCCGGCGGTCGAGATTGGACCTGCCCGGCGTACTGCTATCCACGATCGGGCTCTTCCTGGTGGTGTTCGGAGCGATCGAAGGTCAGCGTTACCAGTGGGGCCGTGTGTGGTCGTTCCTCACGATCCCGGTGATTCTGGTTGCCGGCGCGCTGGTGCTGGGGGCGTTCTTGCTGGTGCAGCGGGTCCGTCAGGAGTGTGATCCGCTGCTGCCGTTCCAGCTTTTGGGTAACAAGGTATTTTCGGTGTCGATTATGCTGGCTTGGGCGGTGATGTTCGCCGGCATCGGTATGATCCTGCCGCTGACTATCTACCTGCAGTCGGTTCTGGGGATGTCGGCGGTCGCTGCCGGCTTGGTGCTGGCGCCACCGGCCCTGTTGTCGCTGCTGCTTTCTCCGATCGCTGGCAACTTAGTGCAGAAAGTCGGTGGTAGAGCGCTGTTACTGCCTGGCTTGGCACTCTACAGCGCCGGCCGATCAACGCGTTGGCGATGCGGGACGTGCCGCCGTCGCTGGCCGGTGCCGCGGCGGGAATCCTGTCTACTACCCGCCAGCTGGGCACTGTAATCGGTGCCGCTGTGGTGGGCTTGTTATTGCAAACTAGGCTCGCGGCCGAAGCCGCTGCCGAAGTTGGTAAGCGTACCGGCGCCCTACCTGAAGAGGCGCGCGGCGGCTTTCAGCATGACGTGGCGAAGCAGGTCTTCGCCAGCGGCTTCACCTCGGCTATGAAGGTGGCGCTACTGGTGACCGCGCTGGTCCAGCTGGCTGCGCTGATGTTGGCGCTGCTGCTGCCCGGCAAGCCAGGCGCCACCGCCGGTCGATCGCCCGACGGTGAAGTTCGTGACCGCGAAGGCAGGAGAAGACACGGCGATGAGCTGTCAGAACCTCGGAGAACTCTACGTGCGGGCATTGTCCGCAGCGGTGTGCAGAGCTGACTGTGTCGCGGACCGGGGGCGGCGCGCTGTCAAGCAATTCGCTTGGCGATGCGGGCGCCACGATGAAGATGGAAGGACCCAGTAGTGACCGGAAACCCGATACCGGAAGACGTGTTCGAGCAGTACCGATCGCTGATGTTCGGCATCTCCTACCGAGTACTCGGTAGCGTCGCGGATGCTGAGGACACCATCCAGGAGACTTGGCTGCGGTGGAACCAGATTGACCAGTCATTAGTCATCGATCCTCGAGGGTATCTGGTCAGGGCGGTGACCAGGACCTCTATCGACCAGCTACGGCGGGCGAAGGCCAGGCGTGAGCAGTACATCGGATCGTGGCTACCGGAGCCGTTGCTGACCGGCTCCGGTGCGGCGGACGCCGCAGTGCATGACGACTCGATATCGATGGCGATCCTGGTGATGCTTGAGAGCACGTCACCGTTGGAACGCGCGGTATTCGTGCTGCGGGAGGTCTTTGGCTTTAGCTACCCCGAGGTGGCGCAGGCTGTCGGCCGGTCGGAGTCGGCGGTGCGGCAACTGGGGCATCGGGCGAAGACCCACATGCAGCAACGCCGTCTGAGGTTCCAGCCGGAACCTCAGGAAAGCCGCCGAGTGACAGAGAGGTTTCTGGCGGCGTGCCTCGGCGGGGACCTGAGTGAGCTGATGGAAGTGCTTGCACCGGATGTCACGTTATGGGTCGATGCCTATGGCACGTCCGAAGGTGCTCGCCAGCCGATCCACGGTGCAAGAACGATCGGGGAATACCTGAAGTCAATCGCGCACCGATACCCGGATGGCATTCAATTGCGGTACGCAGAATTCAATTCTGACCCAGGAGGGTTGTTGGTGGCTGACGGGGAGCTGTACGCGGCCGTTTCGGTGGAGTTACTGCCCACAGGGTTGGTGACCGCGATTCGGGTAGTGCGGACTCCGGAGAAGTTGACGCATCTGCAGGTCCCAGTTTGAGTGGGCTGAAGACGTACGTGGCGGACCCGCCGTAGCCGGGCATTTCCTCTCCGAAGAGGCTCCCGAAGACATCGTTCGGTAGTTCCGTCAGTTCTTCGGCAGTTCGCGACCTGCAGCAGGCGGCCGTTGCGCGCTATCGACGCGTCGTTCAATGGAATGGTGCGAGGTCGAGATTGGTAAAGCCAGGGCCAGTAGGTAGGTCAACGGTGTAGCTCGTGGCTTCGCAGGTTTCGACGGTGGTGGTGGTCAAGCGGAAATCGATGACGTGGCCGCCGCGGGTGTGATCGTCGGCAAGGAAATGGTAGTGGGCTCCTACCTGATCGACTCCAGTCAGGAACACGGGGCAGTGGAACGCGACGAGGGTTCCGGTGATGTTGCGGTGTTCAAGATGGTGATAAGTGGCAAAGACTTCGGCCAGGGGGCGGTAGGGGGCGGTTTGGGCTTCGCCGGCCCCGGCGGTGACGAGGTCAAAGTGGCCGTGAATGCGCAGCGCCCAGATACGGTTGCCTAGTGGTAGCTCAGTGGCGAGCTGCTGTTCGAACTGTGCCTTTGTGGATCGCTGAGCTGTGAAGGTGTGCTCGGCGCGGAAGGGCAGCACAGCGGCGTAGGGCGTCAAGTAGCTCTCGGGTAGTTCACTGGTAGCCCCGTCGACGTCAGTGCGGTAGGCGTGGCCGTCGAGAACTACAAGCTCACCGTCGTTGCGGTTCAGCGCACCTAGTCCAAAGTCGCCGTGGCAGAGCAGAGTCTTCATAGTGAAGGCGCCGGTGTAGTAGCCCGCCTGATAAGCCGACCGTGTATTGGCATTGAAGAGGGTCGTCACGGTACTGTCTCCTTTGCGATCACTGGCACTACGGAGTAGCAGACGGAGCGGCTACCGGCGCCGTATTACACCACGGATGAAGGCGGCTTGGCCGGCGTGTTGTAGGTCGTCGGAAATGACGCTGATGAGTCGAACCCCCAGCGTTACCGACGGATTCCACGATTCGTCTATAACTCGAGAAAAGTCACTGTCTCCGAGCTCTCGGATGTAACGGGTTGTCTGCTCGTGAACCGCGTCGTGATAGCCGGTGAGCAGCTGCGCAGAGTCGACCTGCACAGTTGCGACGTCCATGCTGCTATGTCCGTAGCCGGTGGAGTCCGGCGGTAGCGGAAGCTGGAACCGTTCATACCAGCCCTGGGCGGTCCACGCCTGTTCTGTGTTCGCAAGTTCCGCGATGTGGTCGTCCTGAACCCGAGTCAGGTGCCACACTAGCCAGGCGATCGAGTTGGCTTCGCTATCGAGGCGGATGGCCAGCTCTTTGCCGGTAAGTCCGGCCGTCGCGGCATGCACCACCCCGCGAACACGGTCGAAAGCGTCAGTCAGCAGCTCTGTATGGACCATGCCCCCACTCTAGACCGGCCTTTCACTGGTTGGCATTCCGTTTCGGGCCAGCGGCTACCCAGCCTCTGTGCGGCATTGCTCTCAACGAACCGGTTCCACCGTTACGCACTTTAAAGTGCCTTCTTCACATCAGAGAGTCAAAGTCTTCATGATGACAGTCAGACACCCGACTGAAAGAGGAAACATGCTCGCTGTTGTGAATACTCCACAAGCTTCGGCCCCGGTCACTATAGAAGAGGTCGCCGCGCCATCGGCGGCATCGAACGAGGCGTTAGTACGCGTCCAGGCGAGTTCGGTCAATCGTGGCGAACTCGCTCTACTCAAGGCGCGCCCGTACGGGTGGCGGCCGGGCCAGGATGTTGCTGGAATTGTGGAGGAGGCTGCCGCGGATGGCTCCGGTCCACCAGTGGGTACCCGGGTGCTCGGCATCGTGGAGGACGCTGGGTGGGCACAATACGTCTCGGTACCGACTGACCAGATTGCTGTGCTCGGGCACACCGTCAGTTTCGAGCAGGCAGCCACGCTGCCCCTCGCGGGGCTCGCCGCTCTGCGAACGCTGCGCTACGGAGCTGACTTGCTCGGACGCAGGGTGCTCATCACGGGTGCCAGCGGTGGTGTTGGCCGGCTGCAGGTGCAACTCGCGGCCCGGCGCGGTGCTGAAGTCATCGCCGTGGCCAGTCCTGGGCACGCCAAAGGCCTCCTGGTGTCGGGCGCTAGTGCCGTCGTCTCGGATGTGCGGGAAGCATCCGGACTATTCGACCTGATCACAGAGTCAGTCGGCGGAACTGCTCTGGCTGCAGCCATCTCCCGCATCAAGCCACATGGTGTAATCGTTATCTTCGGCGCGAGCAGCGGCGAGAAAACGCCGATTAGCCTGTACGACTTTCTGGGCCACGAGAACGTCACCATTCACGTCTTCATGTCCTACGCCTCGCCACACCCATTCGGCCCGGACCTGCAGATTCTTGCTGACCTGGTCGCCGCAGAGCGACTACATCCACACATCGCACACACCGCCGCATGGAGCGACCTCGCGCCAGCCCTCGCGGCCCTCCAGCAGCGTCGCATACACGGCAAAGTCGTCATCACCATCGACTGATGCCAAGCCCTGCTTCAGAGGAAGCCAGCATGTAAATCATGGTCATGAGCAGCCTTCACACCGGGCGCACCTGCGACAACGCCGGGCAGACACTTGGTTACTAACCGAGAACGCTACGGCTGGCTCATGTGTATCAGTTCCCAGACGTGACCATCGAGATTCTGAAATATAAGCGGATCGCATGGCGAGGCGCTTATCGACTAGGGGCAGTTCGATGGTAAATAGCGCTGTTGTGGGAGAGTTCCGAATGGGCGTGGAGTGAACTTCGAGATAGGCGTCAGCGATGTTAATGCCAGCTATGCTTACGTCCAGGCGCTAATTTGAAGCTATTCCTGCCGCTGGAAGAGCGTCGGTACGACCGCGGAAGTGATGCGATTACGGTTCGGCAGTTTGCGGTGCAAGACCCGGATGGCTACGTGCTGCGGCTCTCCCAAAGCCTTGGCGCGCACGCCAATCTGTTAGGTCAGTTACCGCATCAACATTGAGTTCTAGGTAGCTTATGCGCCGCTGTTCGGCGTCATGTGTATTCACTCATTCGTTCGGCGAGCATGAGGGTGGGTAGATTGGTGTTGGCGCTGGGGATGGTAGGCATGATCGAGGCGTCCACGACCGACAACCTGTCTACGCCGTGGACGTGGCTGGTTTCATCGACTACCGCCTTGGGGTCGTGGTCTAGGCCCATGCGGCAGGTGCCAACCGGATGATGGTAAGTAGCTACCTCGGCGAGTACCACTGCGGAAAGTTCCCTCTCGTCGGTGACACCAGCACCGGGCCAGCGCTCGTCGGCCAGGTGATCGACCAGGGGTGAGGTGGCGGCGATTTCTCGGGCGAGGCGCACGCCAGCAAGCAGACGAGATAAATCTTCCGGGTGGGAGAAGTGCCCTGGCTCGATCCGCAATGCCGCGGCGGGATCGGGACTGCTGAGACGCAGCTTGCCACGAGAGTAGGGCTGCAGCAGCGCGACGAGCAGCGTGAGTGTAAGGCCATCTCCTCCGGAGCTGATCCCCGAGGGGAACACTTGCAGGTCCGGTCCGCGGACACCGCGCGGACTATCTGTAGTTGCGGTCAACACCGTCTGATGCAGCACTGACTCTGGCTCGCCGTGCGCCTCGAACGGCAGGCGCAGCAGCGGGTGATCATGCAAGTTACGACCTACACCCGGCAGGTCCTGTGTGACCGGAATACCGAGCTCGCCAAGCTGCTCAGCCGGCCCAATACCCGATCGCAACAGGATTGCTGGGCTCCCGTAGGCGCCGGCAGCTAGCATCACGTGGCCTGCTGCGATCTCCTCACCGGTCCCCGCCAATCGGACCGCGCTCGCGCGAGCCGCGCTGAACACGATTCGGTCGACTCTCTGGCCTGCCCGGATCGTTAAATTGGGCCGTTCACGTGCGGCGGCCAGGTAGGTTAGGGCAGTCGATTGTCGCACGCCGGCGGCCTCGTTGACCGGCAGACGCCCGGCCCCAATCGCGCCCGGTGCATTGTGATCGGCGATCAGCGTGTGGCCCGTTATGGCGCTTGCATCGAGAAATGCCTGTTGGACTTGTGTCAATTCAGCGTAGCGGCGAACTGGGATCGGTCCACTGGTGCCATGCCATTCGTCGTCGAAATCTTCATCGCGTTCCAGGCGGCAGAAGGCTGGCAGCACATCTTGAAACGACCAGCCCGTACAGCCGTACTGGGCCCAACGGTCGTAGTCCGATGGGTGGCCACGTAGCGCCATCACGTTGTTGGTCGCCGAGCTGCCGCCCACAATCCGGCCAGCGTACAGCGGCAGGCTGCGGCCAAGTCGTAGCGCTTTCCCTGAGTAGCCCCAGTCGTAGCTAGTGGCCGAGGGATTATATGCATCGGCGATCTCCGGCGGCTGCGTCGCCGGGAATGACCCGAAATCAGGTCCCGCTTCCAACAGCAAAACCGATCGAGACGGATCTTCTGACAACCGCGCCGCAAGTACCCCGCCTGCAGAGCCGGCACCCACAATCACCACATCAAAGATCTCAAACCTCATACGTACCGGCTTACCACGCGGCCTACGTGCGCGACAAGGCACACTCGCTCGAGTATTTAGCACTACACACGCCGGTGACTCGTAGTCGAATGCAACTGTCTTCAACCCAGGACCGTCCAGGTGGTCAGATACCAGTAACCTGCTTGAAAAGCGAAGAACCTACGGGCTGGCTCATATGTATCAGTTCCCAGACGTGACCATCGAGATCTTGAAAGCTCCCGCCGTACATGGGGCCGTCGTCCATGACGGGTTTCCACGGCTTTCCGCCTGCCGCAATGGCCTTGGCGATCGTGGTGTCGACGTGCTCTTTGCTGTCTGCGGCATTGCTTCTCAGGATTCAGCTATTCAGCAGCGCTGCGGCGTGACGTCCTGCTGCGGCCGCGGCGAGGAAGTATGCGTAATCGGCATCCAGCCCGCGGCCCATGGTGGATAGCTTGACTGGGCAGGCCGCAAGCGCGGTATTCAACCCGGCGCTAGAAACATGTATTACGTTGTGTCGTGACGCCAGAGGTGCCAGGTCCTCGGCGACAGCACTGGCAAGTTGCTCGGAAAGTCCCTCAGGTATCACGAGGTCAGCGGCGGCAAGCGCCACTTTCCCAAAAGCCGTAGTCGAATGGTGCGAGACCCCGCTGTGGCGACCGCGAGGATCGGCGTCAGAGATCCGCAGCGCACCAATTGGTCGTCCGCCCAACGCCGTTGTTGCGTTTACAGCCTCACCTGCCGCTACACCAGAAAACCCCCACGGCGTACCGGTACCGAGATTGCCGGGGCCTTGGGTCACGATCGCGATGTCGGCTCTTTGGACATGCCGGGCAGCCAGCAACCCAGAGTGCAGCGTCACCGCATCGGCGTCGCCGCCGAACGCCTGCCCCACGGTCACAGTGCCGCACAGCCACTCGTGTAGTTCGCTCACGGTGCGGGAAAACCAGATCGGCAGCGCACCGCCATCGGTCATGACGTAGCTGACGCGCGCCGTGGGCGAATCCACGCGAATGCCCATCAGTATGGCGGGAAGGGCTGAATGTAAATCGGCGATCACCACCGGCATGTTTTCAATGGAGTCTGCCGCGGCGATGGTCTCATGATGCTCCGAGTCTTGCTCGTCGACGCCCAGCATGGTCACCTGCAGCGGGGTATAGCGGGCCTTCACCACATGACCGCAGCTACGCTCGAGGCCCGCCGCATCAGGTGGAAGGCGATCCGGTATGGCAACCACCATGGCGTAGCCGCCAGTTCCCAGCCCCATGGCCAAGGCGGTGACGTTGAGCACCACCCGATCGCCGGGCTCAGCAACGCCTACCAACTGCGGATATGCCAGCGCCCTAACTTCGACCCCGTGCTCCGGCGCTTCGAGTGTGACCTGAAGTTCTTGTGCCCCGCGCCAGCTCTTCCCGAGCGCAAGGACCGTACCGTTTCGCCACCGAATCATGTATGCCACCGTAGCGGTCGACCGACGGGGAGCGTTCAACCAATCAGAGGCTGTCACGACCGTGTTCGTGGGCACACATGGTTCAAACACTGTGCGTTGCCTGTGCATGCCCGCAGCGGGCAATCGGAGTATCAGCTACCGTGACAGCTGTGTCCCGTCGTCGCAATGAGCGCTTGGTGAATCTGGTGATCTGTCTGCTCGCCAGCCGCCGATTCCTGACCGCGAGTCAGATCGCGCGGACAGTTCCCGGTTATGAACACGATGAATCAGATCCCAAAGCCCACGCCTCGTTTCAACGCAGGTTCGAGCGTGACAAATCCGAGCTGCGGGAGCTTGGTGTACCGGTCGAGGTGGGCACCACCTCGATTTTTGACACAGAGCCCGGATATCGAATCGCACCGGGGGATTACGCGCTCCCGCCGATCGAGCTGGATCCGGCGGCAGCCGCGGCTCTTGGTCTTGCGGCTCGGTTGTGGCAGAACGCGAGCTTGAGCTCAGCTGCTACCTCTGGTTTACGCAAGCTGCGAGCCGCCGGGGCGTTAGGTGAAGTTGTGCAACCGGGCGAAGGAGTTCTATCGCGCACGGTGGAGCTTGCTCCAGTGGCACGTCACGAGCCAACGCTTGAATCGTTTCTCACCGCGGCGCGTGAGCACAGAGTAGCGCGGTTTAGCTATCGGCAGACTGTTCAGCGTGCATCAGGCGAATCCTCGGTTACTCCAGATCGTGACGATAAGCTGGTATGGCGAGAACTCCAGGTGTGGGGCGCGGTGGCATGGCGGGGTCGTTGGTATGTGGTTGGTCACGACCTGCACCGGAACGCTCCCCGCTGTTTCCGGCTCTCCCGGGTGAATTCGCAGGTAGCGCTGATCGGCAAGCCCGATTCCTACACTGTTCCTGACGACGTGGACCTACTCTCCCACGTAGTGCGGTTTGCCCCAGTCGAGCATTCCCATCTCGCCTGCGTCAGAGTGCCCCGCCATGGCGGGGCAGGTCTGCGCCGCTACGCGGACTCGGTCACGCAGGAGCCAGGAGAGGGCGCTGCCGCCACTGATGTGCTCACGCTGCGCTACGAGCGCTGTGACTGGTTCGCGACACGCCTAACCAGTTATGGTGCTTGCGTCACGGTGCTGGAGCCGCCGGAGTTACGTGAGGCTGTCATAGCGCGACTGCGTGCGCTGGCTGACGAGCTGCCTGGGGGCGACAACCGGGAGCTTGCGGGGATCGGCAACGAAGTGTCGGGGAGCATTAATGAGCCCAGATGATCGGCTGAGCCGGCTGTTGCTGCTTGTGCCCTACTTCTTGGCTCGGCCCGGAATGCCGTTGCTCGAAGCCGCGAATGATCTAGAAATCAGCGAGGCACAGCTTCGCGAAGATCTTCAACTGCTGTTTCTGTGCGGACTACCAGGATATGGTCCTGGTGATTTGATCGACATGACCATCGTTGATAATGCGGTCACCATTACCTACGATGCTGGAATCAGTCGACCCTTGCGTTTAACCGGGGACGAGGCGACAGCGCTGGTTGTGGCGTTGCGGGCCTTGGCTGATGTGCCGGGGTTGTCGGCGAAGGATGTGGTGTTGCGTGCTCTGGCAACTCTGGAGGGCGCGGTTGGGCTCAGCGCTACTCCAATGGTGAGTGTGGCGCCAAGTCACACGGACGAGAGCACTATGCAGGTCGTGAGCGGGGCGTTGGAGCGAGGCCGCGTGCTGCGGTTGCGCTACTACACAGCCGGGCGGGATGTGATTTCTGACCGTACTGTGGATCCCATCCGCCTATTGCTGGTCTCGGGAACGGCCTATCTGCAGGCGTGGTGCCGCGGCACTGAAGCTGAGCGGTTGTTTCGGCTTGATCGCATGGAGCGAGCGGAGGAACTCACCGAACTAGCCGCGTGTCATGAGCCGACTGGGCAGCCGCGCTTTAGTGAGGGGGTCTTCGCTCCGGCGGCCGATGCGACGCTGGTGAGGCTGCGCGTCGGCCCTGCTTCGCGGTGGATAGCCGAGTACTACCCCTGTGAACATGTGCGTTCGGACGGAACTGACCGCTGGGTCATCTCACTGCTCGCGAATAATCTGGGCTGGGCGCGGCGTCTAGTGATGGGGTGCGGTCCGGA
>QHCE01000002.1 GCA_003243955.1 Acidimicrobiales bacterium
CTCCTATCTCTTGAGACATCACAGTGATCTCAGCGGCCAGTTGCTCGTCACGGACGGCCCGTTTAGACGCTGCCCGGTTTCGGGCGTCGTAGTAGGTGGAAGGCGCGATCTTGCAGTCGTGCTCGGTGAGCACCCGGCAGATCGGCTCGACGCCGAACACCTGCTTGTGGTTGTCGATGAAATCGATGATCACGTGTCGCGGCGATCGAGCTCCACCGCGAAGAAAGTCGATGCCGCTTTCAGAATCTCGTTAGCACGCCTAAGTTCTCGATTCTCCGCCCGAAGTTTATGCATCTGCGCCGACATGTCGATGCTCACACCGAGACGCTGCCCCAAGTCGACTTGACCCTTGCGGACCCAGCTACGCAACGTCTCGCAGACCCGACGCCGAGCGTACTCGACTCGAACTTCCGCGACCATCCGCACGGCACGCTCACGCAGCTCCGACGGGTACCTCTTCGGTGATCCTGACATGACTCCATCCTTCCCAAAGAACGAAGTCTCCGGAAAAGCCGGGGTGAATCACACCAGGCAATCGAGGCTTCCCGAACTTTACGAATGTCGAACTAGCCTGTGAAGACGCCAGTGTTGCCGACAGCCCTCAGACGGCGGCGGGATTGATGCGGGCGAAGGCTTCCTGGCGCTGGTAGGGGAAGTAGGGGTACGGCACGGTCTTGGTGCTTACGGCATCGAGTGTGGCAATCTGGTCTGGGGTGAGTTGCCAGCCGATCGCGCCAAGGTTCTGGCGCAATTGCGTCTGGTTGCGGGCACCGAGGATGACCGAGGCCACAGTTGGCCTTGTGAGCAGCCAGTTGATAGCGATCTGTGGAATAGTCTTGCCAGTCTCCTGCGCGATCTCGTCGAGGGCATCGACGACGTTGAACAGTAGTTCGTCGGCCACCGGAGGCCCGTAATCGGCGGTGTCGTGCAGTCGACTTTGCGGCGGTAGCGGTTGGCCGCGACGCACCTTGCCGGTAAGCCTTCCCCAACCGAGCGGGCTCCAGACGAGGGCGCCGACACCCTGATCGAGACCCAGCGGCATCAGCTCCCACTCATAGTCACGGCCTACCAGCGAGTAGTAAACCTGATGCGCCACATAGCGCGGATGGTGATGTTGTTCGGCGATCGACAGAGACTTCATCACCTGCCATCCTGAGAAGTTGGAGACTCCGATGTAGCGGACCTTACCCGCCTGCATGAGACCGTGGAGCGTTTCCAGCACCTCCTCGATGGGCGTGCCCGCGTCGAAGGCATGCAGTTGGAAAAGGTCGATGTAGTCGGTTCCGAGGCGGCGCAACGCCTCCTCACATGCCCTGATCAGATGTGCCCTGGATGAGCCGGCGTCGTTTGGCCCGTCGCCTGTCGGCAGGCTGGCTTTCGTGGACAGGATCACCTGGTCTCGGCGTCCTTTGACCGCCGCGCCGAGCACCTGCTCCGAGGCGCCGTCGGAGTAGACGTCGGCGGTGTCGAACATGGTCACACCGGCCTCAAGACAAATGTCCACGAGCCGACGCGCCTCCTCGGCGTCAGTATCGCCCCACGCGCTGAACAGTGGTCCCCGACCACCGAATGTACCCGCACCGAAACTCAACACGGGAACCCTGAGCCCAGACGCTCCCAACCGCCGGTATTCCATCACAGCCTCCAGCTAACGGTACTGTAATCTCATTAAGGTGACCGTAACAGACTGACAACCATTAAGGGAACTGGAGTCCTGTTATGGGTAGTGGGCGTGTACAGCCGCGAGCTCTTCGGCCTGGGGGTCGCACGACACGAGTGCGGGCGCAAGTGCTCCAGGCGGCCGGTGATGTACTGGCCGAGCAAGGGTTCACCCACCTCGATCTCGCCGACGTCGCACGCAGGGCGGGGGTGGGCAAGACGACCGTCTACCGTCGTTGGGGAACGGTGGCCGGCCTCGTGGCCGACTTACTGATCGACATGGCCGAACAGTCGCTGCCGCGCACCGAAACCGGCATCCTACTAGACGACCTTAAGGCGAACGCTCAACTTGTGCGGCGGACACTGGCTGACGCCCGGCAGGGTTCGCTGTTCAAATCGATCATCGCGGCGGCGATGTGCGACGCCCGCGCCGCGTCCGCAATGCACGGTTTCTACGACACACGCATTGCTGAGTGGGTGCCCTGCGTACAACAGGCCATCGAACGTGGCGAGGTGCCACAAGGGACGGATACCCATAAGGTAATCCGCGCGGTGTCAGCTCCTCTCTACTACCATCTGTTAGTCACTGGTGACAGCATCGACGAAACCATGGCAGACCAAGCTGCCCAAGCTGCCGTGATCGCAGCGCGCGCAGGCGTGTACATGCGACCCGGACACAGCTAGCCACAGACCACGAACCCTTTCACGAAACCAGCCTGCAAGCTGTAACGTCCGCTCTCGCAGTAGAAATGGACACGCTGGCGAGAGCGCGCGTAATGCCGCAGCTCTTGTGGCTCAGCCGATCTTTGGTCAACTGCTGAGTGCTCGCGAACAACCCTCTAATTACGGCCTGACTCTTGCATCCTGGCGGCAACGAGATCATCAGGAATGTAGCCTAGGTGTCGGTCGTTCCATCCGTGCTGCCAGATTTCCGCGATTACCTGAGGATCGTCGGGGCGTCCGGGACGCAACGTGACAGCATGATCAGGGATGGACATCCGAGGATAGGTAGCAACCATGGTTGGCTGTTGGCCGCCGCAATGAACTGGGTGGTACGAACCTACGGCGTGCGAGACTTCCCACGAGGGTTAGCGGGACCGTGACAAAGGGGGCGATGATAAACAACTCGCCGTACGCAGCTCGTTCGGCGAGTGGCGCGCCCAATACCGAGCCAATGGCACTGCCGATGAACAATGCGGCCACGAGCGAGGCGACGGTCATACCCCGGGCGGCTGGGACCAAAGTGGTAGCCCACGTCTACAGAGACGAGTGCATGAATGCCCAGCCGCCGCCGAGCAGGATCGCGGCCATGCCGATGTGATTACCGATTGGTTCACTGCGGCGATAACAAAACCGGTGCACATCATCATTCCTCCGGCGGTCAGCAGCGACCAGGCAGGACGCAGAGCGACCACCTTGAGGACGCGGGAGAAGGCCAGCGTGCCGATGCCGTAGATGTTCGGTCACCGCTCCCGCGCCAACCGAACTGAGGCCCCTGTGCTCGAGTGCGGGCACCAAGAAGGTGAAGCCGCCGAGCGACACGGCGCCTTCCACCAGTCCCAGAGCCATGATCAGCCAACTCCAGCTAAGCCCGAACACCGCGGCCAAGCCGCTTGCCCGGTCGGCGAATGCTTTGTTCCCTGGCCGGTTCCGGCAACTTTGCACGGCGATAACGAGCGCGGCAGCTAACACCGCCGGCAGAGCGAACATCAACCGCCAGCTGTTACGACCGGGATCTGCGGGGCTCGCTGGACCGACTCCGAAGCGTCCGCCTTCGCGGGAGCGGGCTTCGGCGTCGCGACCGTGGTGGACGCAGCGACGTAGCGAATTCCGAACGCGCTCAGCAGCGCGCTGACGATTAGCGCCATCACGGCAACGATCAGCGCGTACTGAAGGCCAGACAAGAATCCGCCGGACGCCACACCGCCTACAAGCAGGCCCATCACCGCCACACCGATGAGTCCGCCCATCTGGCGGGATGCGTTCAGGACACCGGATCCTATGCCGGCATTGCCCGGGTCGACCGCTGACAGCATGGCGTTCGTGATGGCTGGCACCACTAGGCCGATACCGCCGCCCGCAACGAGGAACTGGACGACGATCGCCAAGTAAGAGCCCGAGCGGACAGCGGGCAGCATTGCGAGGTAGCCCGACGCGGCCAGGATGCTTCCGCTGATAAGAACGGCCCGCGCGCCGTAACGCTTCGTCAGCGGCCCGCAGGCGAGGTTCGCAATCATGATCGTCGCAGTCATCGGCAGGAACGCGAGTCCGGTGGCGAGCGGCGAGTAGTTCCAGCCCTTCTGGAAGAATAGGCTGAAGATGAAAATCAGGCCATAGAAGGAGAAATTTACCAGCACGCCAATTAGCGAGGCGGATGTGAACACCTTACGACTGAACAGCCTCAGTGGCAGCATCGGATCCGCACTGCGTTTCTCGACGAAGACGAACCCTACAAGCGCGGTAACGAATACCGCGACGCAGATCTCTACCAACGACGAAGACCACCCGATGCCATTGGCCTCGATGACAGCGGCCGTGAGGGCCCCCAGACCGACGATCGCCAACAGTTGCCCCGGAACATCGAAGGAACGGCGGCCCTGGCCGGGAGCACGAACGGGCGTGCGGGCGGCGCTGGTCTGGGTCAGCCAGATGCCGACCGCAGCGACCAGCACGTTAACGAAGAAGATCGACCGCCAGCCGAATTGGGAGATCAGCACGCCACCGACCACAGGGCCGAGGGCAAGCGCGAGACCACCGGCAGCGGCCCACAGACTCACGGCCTTGGTGCGCTCGGCCTGGTCCGGAAAAGTCTTGTTCACGATCGAGAGCGAGGATGGCACGATCAGCGCAGCACCCACCCCCTGGGCGATCCGGAACACGATCAGAAGCATCAGTGTGTTGGACGCACCGCAGGCGAAGGAAGTGACGGCGAAGAGCGCGAATCCGCCCTGGAAGATCCGCTTCGGCCCGAATCGGTCGCCCAGCGCGCCGGAGGTCAGCAGACAGGCGGCGAAGGTGAGAGTGTAGCCGTTGATCACCCATTCCAGCCCGGAGAGGCTGGCACCGAAGTCTTGGCTCAGCGCATCCGTCGCCACGTTGACTACGCTGACATCGAGGATGACGACGACGAACCCGAGGCAGGCCGCGAGCAGTGTCAACTGTCGTTTCGAATCACGAGGTTCAGCTTGAGACATACTTACCTACTCCTGGATGTCCGATCGAGAGAAGACCCTGAGGCCGGCCCCGGTGTCCGGCCTCCCGCGCTGCTTGTTGATCTCGGGCTCGGTGGCCGAACACCTCAATCACGGCCGCGCACATAGTTGCGCGATCCGCTAGAGGAACTGTTCGATGCGATTCGAACACTAGGCTAGTGTATGCATATCGTCGAACACTTAGCAAACCTTTGGCAGGGAGGTCACCATGGCCACGGACTCTGAAGCTGTGACGCCGCGTCACCGTGGTGCACCGGAGAACACTCACCCTCGCGAGGTTTCGCTGGCCACAGCGCTCGCCGCACTGGCCGACCCGGTCCGTTTGACACTGGTTCAGGAGCTGGCTCACAGCGCAGAGTGGGAGCGCTTCTGCGGCAGCTTCGACGTGCCGGTGCGTAAGGCCGCGCTCAGCCACCACTTCGCGGTGCTGCGCGCCGCCGGGTTGGTGGAACAGCGGGACGTCGGGCCCAAGCGGTACAACCGGCTGCGCCGGGCGGAGTTCGAGGAGTGTTTTCCTGGCCTGCTCGAACTGGTCTTGCGGAAGCCAGGTGACGAACGTCGGGGCGTTACGTAACTTAATTGACCGCCTGTCCGGGGCCTAATAAATCGGAAAAAGTCACGGATCAGGCAGATCGACGACGCCGGCCCGCTCACGCAGCAGCTTCGCGGTACCGGCGACAACCCCGCGATCCATGCTCGGCGATCCGTACGAGAGGGTAAGGCTGAAAGAGCCCCTTAAGGTCGACAGGTGCAGAACCACGCCGTAGTTGGCGCCGACGCGGTTAGCTACGGTTCGCAACTTCAAACGCCGCTCTACCCTTGCCGGCTATTTGTATCGCTTCCCTTAGGCTTCAGCAAATACAACAAGTCGAGGCACGCAAATCTCAGGTGTCACTGTGGCAAGATTCCGGTCTTGTCTTTACAACCCAACACGGTTCTCCTATCGAGCCCCGCAATTTCAATAGGTCTTTTCATGCTCGTTGCATGAAAGCTGACGTTCGCAGGATCAAAGTTCATGACGCTCGCAGGACATGTGCCACTCTTCTAGCGGACCTCGATGTACATCCACGGTGATTATGCAGATTTTACGTCACGCTCAATTTGCGGTCACGATGGAGATTTACACACAGGTCTCGTCGGCATCTACCCGTGAGGCCCTTCGCAAGCTGGGAGACAGTCTCGATGCATGACTGCTGCTGTACTTGAGCAAAAGGCCGCCTCTTCAAGGGAAGAATTAGCCCTGTGAACTGTGGTGGAGCTGAGGGGATTCGAACCCCTGACCCCCTCGATGCGAACGAGGTGCGCTACCGGACTGCGCCACAGCCCCCAATCAGGCCAAAGCCTAGCAGGTGCTCGCGCTCAGCCGCAGGGCTGACCTCGTGCCCGATCAGGCAGCGCGGCGATGCGGAGCGTTAGACGTTGAAGGGAAGGCTTGCGGGGATGAGGGCATATCTATTGGTGCGACCAGCCGAGGGCGGGGGCGCACAATGGAACGTACCAACCAAGCCTCAGCTCGTTGAAATGGCTCCTTGTCGCCGGCTGCAAGTAACCATCTGACTCGATCAGATGGCGCACCGCGCCGCTGCGCCGGAGCAGCCAACCACGCCACCACTTCACGTTGCACAACCGCGTCTATCGTGGTGGTGCGGGCGAGCTTCTCTACGAACTCCAGAGCCCGTTTTCGCTGCGATTGGTTCTCAGGGGGACTGTCCTGCCTAGCCACAACATCGACTTCGCTGGCTTTTCCCGCGTCGTCAGGGACTGGCTCTGCCGTCACGGTAGAACCATTACCTCGATCCAGCACCCGCATACTGGAGGCGTCTAACTCTTGCTGCGCCACGGTGACAGAGTCGCCTCTGGAGATCAGAGCCGGCACCAATGCCAGCAGGGCTACCCCGATCAGGATTGCGAACAGGACGGCTGACGGCACACCAGATGGCATGGCGGCTTCCTCCCGACGCGGTTCTTCAGCGAGTGCTGCACGAGCCCTGACATTACGGCGTGAGGCGCTTACTCAGCGGCTGCCACGCCGAACCACCTTCGGCTAGGGTTCCGCTCGTCTGCGTTGCTTCGCCACTGCGCCAATACACCGTGCGGCGCGGCATCCTCAGCAGTGAGCGCGTAACCCAGATGGTCGCGCCACTCGCCGTCAATGTGCAAAAACCGCGAATGAAAACCCTCATAACGGAATCGCAGCTTCTCCACCACGCGGCGGCTAGCAACGTTCTCGGGGCGGATATTGACCTCGATGCGATGCAAGCCCGCCGTGAAGAAGCAGAAGTCGCACGCCAGCGCTAATGCGGTAGGCATGATGCCTCGTCCAGCAAGCCGCTCATCAAGCCAATAGCCAACAGTTGCGGAGAAGAATGCCCCACGCACAATGTTACCGACGGTAAGCTGGCCAGCGAATTTGTCGCGGTAACAGAGCACAAACGGCATGACCTGACCAAGCCGCGCTGGACGGCGCTGCGCGCGCACCATCTGGCGAAACGCTCTCGGGCCGTGGCGCTGTTCCCATGATCCTAGAGCGGTGGCCTCCCACGGCTCGAGCCAGCTCTGGTTGGCTAGGCGCACCTCACGCCAAGCAGCCAGGTCACTACGCTCATGCGGTCGAAGCGTCACCTCCGCGTCGTTGAGGGTGACTGGCCAGTCGTGCTGTCGCTCCATGTTTCACCTGTCCAGCTGCAGTACATCTACCACGGAGCCACGAGGGGCAAGAGTGATGTGGTCACCCAGCACCATAAGCCCGTTGGAGTTCATCAGCCCACGCAACAGCTGCTTACCGCCCGGTTGTGGCGTCACCGTGTAGCCACCGCCGCGCCGTGACCGCAGCACGGCTGGGCGAAACTCTCGAACGCCAGCCGAGGAAGTCAGCGATTCGGTGAGACTCGCCCGCACCGAGCGCCGAAAAACCGGATCCATGCCCGCCAGGCGCCGTAACACCGGCCGCACCAGTAGCTCAAATCCCACATACACCGCACCGGCATCTCCAGGTAGGCAAATCACTGGAGTCTGCTCACTTCCGATGCGGCCAAAACCCACCACGCCACCCGGCGAAACCGGAAGACGCCGAAATTCCACCTCCGGATACACCGGCGCGATCGCGTCGGCCAATCGTAGGCCGGTGAGCACCAACACATCGGCGCGCATGGCATTATCATCCAGCGCACTCTTCAACCGCTGCGGATCGTCGCCAATGGTATCGAGCCGAAATGCCTGCGCAAAGCTCTGCCGGGCCGCGGCCGTAAGGACGTAGGACGCGGCATCCACTACTCGGCCTGGAGTGCTGATCACTCCAGCATCGGCAAGCTCGTCACCAATGCCCAGCGTGATTACTCTCGGCCGAGGCCGCGCGGGCAGCGCGGCGAACCCCGCTAACGCCAACTGCCCAAGCAACGCCGGGGTAACTACCTCACCCTGTGCGGCGAGTGCCTCACCGGCCGCACACTCGGTACCGGCACGCACCACATTGAGTTCCGGCGCGCTCGGGCGTCGCACCTTTAACGTAACCACGCCTTGGTCGGTCCAGTCGGGGGGGATCACTGAATCGGCTCCGGCCGGCAGCGGCGCTCCAGCGGCGATCACAAAACACCCGCGCATGGGCAGGCGAATCGGATGCCAGGAAGCTACTCCGATCTCACCAATCACTGACAACAACGCCGGTCGTTGCGGCGTAGCCGTCGCGACCTCCTCGGAGCAGACCGCATAACCAGCGATCTCGGCTACATCATATGCCGGCATCGGACCCGAAGCGGTCAAGTCATCAGCCAGCACGCTGTCGATCGCGTCGAGCAACGGAAGCTGGAACGACCGCAGCGGTACTACACTCGTGAGTACCCCAGCCAGATACTCCGCCAGGTTTGGCTGCACACTTGCGGTCATACTCGCAACTTTCGGAAGTGAAGTTAGCCGGCTGGAATCCGCCGGTGTCGATCTCTTATTGTGCGCGCACAAACTCGCTCAGCCATGCACGAAACTCCGGACCAAGGTCATCACGTTCGACCGCAAGCTGCACCACGGCTTTGAGATAGTCGCTTCGATCGCCCGTGTCATAACGACGACCGGTAAAGATCACACCATGCACCGGCATGCCATCATATAGGAGTCTGGCGATCGCGTCGGTGAGCTGAATCTCCCCGCCCGCGCCCGGTGGAGTGGCTCGAATCGCGTCGAAAACCTCAGGCGGCAGCACATAACGTCCGATAATGGCAAGGTTGCTGGGTGCCTGTTCGGCAGTAGGTTTTTCCACGAGCGCACTCACGTTGATGGCTGAATAACCATCGAAGGTTTCCCCGGTAGGAGTGGCGGCAACACAACCGTAGCGGTGAATGTGCTCACTCGGGACCTCGATGAGGCCCAGCACCACGCCGCCGTAACGACGCTGCACGTCGAGCATCGCTGGAAGTAGCGGGTCACGCGGATCGATCATGTCGTCGCCCAGCTGCACGGCGAACGACTCGCGGCCCACGTGGCGCTGTGCGCAGAGCACCGCATGACCCAGGCCACGCGGTTCGTCTTGGCGCACCGCATGCATGGTAGCGAGCTCGGCAGAGTGGCGCACCGCATCCAGCCGCGCCTTGTCGCCCTTTGCTTCTAGCGCGGCTTCCAGCTCGGGGCGCCGATCGAAGTGGTCGAGTACCGAGTCTTGACCACGCCCGATTACCAGCAAAACGTCATCAAGCCCGGCGCGTGAAGCTTCCTCAACGATGTACTCCAACGCCGGCCTGTCCACCACAGGAAGCAGCACCTTGGGAATGGTTTTGGTGGCGGGCAAAAAGCGAGTCCCCAGGCCGGCTACCGGGATGACGACTTTGCTTACGGGCGTGTGAACGGATGCATCTGCCATGTCGGGCAGATTAGCTGGTCGAAGGTCTACCCTTTTCTCGGACTACCACCTTCATCGAGCCGGATTGATATGCGGCGTCCCTACTTACCTGCTGTGGGGGCACAATCTGCTTCGATCAATCGGAAGAGCTTACGCCCACGGAAGAGACTACATAGACAGGATGGGTGTGACGATAACGATCGATGAGCGTAAGCGGGCGCTCCGCGAGCAGTTACTGGCTACCCGGCGGGCAATGACCGAAGCCGAACGAATAAGCGCCCACCGGGCACTAAAAGCGCAGATCCGGTGGCTAGTGGAGCGCGAACAGCCCAAAGTCGTGGCCGCCTACCTGCCGATTGGCACCGAACCCGTTGCCCATCACGATGAACAGTCGCTACCGGAGCTACTGCTAAGTGCCGCAGCGAAGACTGGAGGGCTGGCGGTACTCCTACCAATCTGGAAGCCCGATAACGAGCTGGGATGGGCTTACTATCGAGGCCCCGAGTCGCTGCGGCTGACTTCCCGTGGGCTGCTGGAGCCTAGGCAACCCGCGCTTCCCCCCGACGAGATCGTTGCGGCTGACCTCATGCTGGTTCCTGCGCTCGCCGTAGATACGGTAGGAAACCGGTTGGGCCGAGGAGCCGGCTGCTACGACCGTGCACTGGGATACGCCCGTGCCCCGATTGCGGCACTGCTCTACGAGCACGAACTCCTCGCCGAGGTGCCCGTCGCAGACCACGACATCGCGGTAGCTAGCGTGATCACTCCATCTGGTTGGCGCCCTCTGCGGAGCTGAGCCTATTGTTACTGAGTAACAGCTGGCAGTCAGCTGGCACTGTCTAGCCGCAAGTGCTCCCTAAACCGGTCGTTAGTGCACCGCACTCCGCTGCGAACGGTCCGTCGATTTTGCAGTCTTACCAACGGAGGGTCTGTGCCCACTTACCAGTACGTCTGCACCAGCTGCGCCCAGCCACTGGAGGCTGTGCAGTCGTTCACTGATGCCCCACTCACGCAATGCCCGGCGTGTTCGGGAGTATTGCGCAAGGTCTTCAGTTCGGTGGGCGTGGTATTCAAGGGCTCTGGCTTTTACCGCAATGACTCACGTGAACCTAGCAAGAAAGCCGAAACAAAAGCGCCGGACAGCGGCGGCTCTGCCCCTAAAGAAGGATCAAAGGACGCCAAATCGCCAGAGGTCAAATCGGCAACAGCTAAGGCAGAGACCAGCTCCGGCAACGCCAAGGCTCCAGTTAAGGCCGCGGCGAGCAGTTCGGCCTAACTTCATTTCACCAGTGCGGCGGCCGGTCTTCTAGCAGCCGCGCATCGTTGTCGCCGTCATTACCCCGCGCTACTCTCGTCGGGTCATCACGAATTTGGTCTGCGAGCACCTCAACGTCATCATTCATGGGCACTTCACGGTCGGCGTCAGCTGACTCAACACTCACAAATGAAAACGGTACCTGAACTCAAACGAGCCAACCGGCTCGGCTAACTCGAAAGGAAATTTTTAGGGGCTTGCTAAGAACAAGGAAGGCCACGCAGTGCGTAGCGAAGCTTTAGGCTTGCACTGGTTGGGGACGGGTAGAGCCGTTACGCTAAGCAGCCGTCCTCAATCAACAATTTGCTCAGTATGCGCGGGAGAGGTGAAGTGGCATGGTCAACAGCCAGAGCTGGATTCCTCACGAGGTCGACGTAGAGCGGCCCAATCCCGCACGAATGTATGACTACTACCTGGGTGGCGCACACAATTTCGCTGCTGACCGCGAGCTCGCCGAGCAAGCATTGGCTGTGCGCCCCGCTTTGGCGCGCTCCGCCCGGCTTAACCGCAGGTTCCTCAACCGGGTGGTGCGCTACAGCAGCGAGCTCGGTATCAACCAGTTCTTGGACCTAGGTTCAGGCATTCCGACCGCGGGCAACGTGCATCACATCGCGCAGCAGCGCGACCCCACAGCGCGAATAGCCTACGTGGACAACGAATCGGTGGCCGTGGCGCACAGTACAGAGCTGTTGGCCGGCAACGACTACGCGACTATCACCAAGGCCGATCTCAAAGATGTCGAGACGGTGTTATCGGCGCCAGGCATCGCTGGTTTACTGGACTTTGATCAACCGATAGCGCTCCTCACGGTAGCTGTCATGCACTTCATTCCGGATAGCGAAGCTCCGTGGGAAATATTTCAGCGGTACCATTCTGCGCTGATGCCAGGCAGCCTATTAGCGCTTTCGCACTGCACGGTCGAGGGGCTTGCGCCGGAGTGGACCAAGGTAGCCGAGCTATATAAATCCAGCACGACCCCGGTGTATCCACGCGACAAGGCCGAACTGGAGCGATTCTTCACCGGCTTACAGCTGGTGAAGCCCGGAATCGTGGATGCCATTGACTGGCACCCAGATGAAGGGGAGCAGGAGACTGAGCGCAGTGGGTTCTATGCCGCGGTGGCCCGGGTGTAGCTGCCACCAACCCGGCCGAAGTGGCACGTCCCGCCACGTAGTTAGGATCATCGGAGTAAGCCCTCGTAGCTCAGGGGAAGAGCATCGGTTTCCTAAACCGTGTGTCGCAGGTTCGAATCCTGCCGGGGGCACCAAAGTGGTCTTATTCGAACTACGGCCAGCCAGGAACGCCATGGGGTGGCTGTCTGGCGCACTCACCGTTCTGCACAAGATATGCGCGCCGGAGGACTCCAACTTTGTCCGGGTCATCCGCCAATGGACACGACGGTGGACTCCTGGAGGTTAGAAACTGAGCGCTCCCTGGAGTGCTGCCTAGCGGACGGGAACCTCGGCGTGCCTAGGACGCGGGGGTAGATCTGGAGCTCACTGGCTGATGGTGCTGTCCTGAGTGTGAGAAGAACGCAATATGTCGGCCACCGCTTCGAGCACCTGCGGCCATGCCGCCGACAACGGATCGATCAGACTTAAGTGGTCAGCCCCCGGCAAAATGCGCAGCTCAATGTCATCGCCGGCGGCTCGCGCGGCCACGGCGTAAGCGCGGCTCACCTCAACCGGAACCGTGTCATCCAGATCGCCATGAACCAGGATGGTGTTAATTCCGGTCGGAATCAGACCCATTGGATCGGCAACGGCATACCGTTCCGGCTGGGTGTCCTTTGCGTCGCCGAGCAGTGAGCTGACCGCGTCCGAGCCCAGCCGCAGCCGTGCGGCAAGCTCCAAATCGCAGACGCCGGCCAACGAAACCACCCCTGCTAGCGGCATCGGCTTATCGCTCCGCCATCGACTACCGGGCGGCTGCCGGTGTCTCGCGGCGCCCCACAGCGCTAGATGGCCGCCCGCGGAGTGGCCGAGCAGCACGAGACGATCACTATCGACCAGATCGCCGAAAAGGTGCGGGACGGCGTCTAGCCCTGCCGCAATATCGTCGAACGTACTCGGCCAGCCGTCGGCCGGCTGAACAACACGACGGTACTCGAGGGCACACACCGCGTACCCCTGTGTGGCCAGGGCCGCGCACATGGGTTTAGCGTGCGCGCGGTCATGCCTAGCTCGCCAGAAGCCACCGTGCAGCACGACCACAAGCGCGCGAGGGCCTACCGAGGCAGGAAGCCACAGATCGGCGACCTGGTCGGGATGCCGACCATAGCGAACGGTTCGGTCCGGGCTGTTGGCCGGCCGTCTCACCAGGTCATCCGGGTCTGCCACATTTGGACCCTAGCAGCTGGCGCACCGCTCTTGTCGCAGTTGATTCGGGCATTCGCCCGAGCTACGGCGGCTCGGGGAGTAACCTTTGGCTGATCGGCAGCTCGATCAGGAGAAGGCCATGAAGTACGACATATTCTTCAGTTTTTCTCGGATGGAAATTGATGGTTATCTTCCGTCTGAGGCCGAGGTCTTCGGTAACCTCGTTGATCAAATCAAAGCTGCCGACGACTGTGGTTTCGAAACCGCATGGGTTGGCGAAGCGCACTTCGCGTTGCGCGAAGAACAGCGCAAAGACGTTCCTCTCCTACCCCACTTTCGTGGCGAGGTCTGTCTCAACACCGATATCCTGCAGCTTGCGCATTACGTGTATCCGCGCACTCGACGCATTCAGATGGGTTCGGCGATCCGCAATATTCTCTGCAACGGAGGGCCCATCGCGCATGCCGAAGCCATCCGGACCTTCCTTACGTTGCACGGCCTTACCGAGCAAGAGGGTCGTCTGATCCATATCGGGTTTGGAACTGGTCGCTTCGAATTCTCTAACGCCCCGTTTGGAGTCCGGCCACGCAACGCAATCGAGGAGGCCGCGTGGCCGGTCGTGCGAGGTCTCGCCATGAGACAAGGCGCTGAGATCTTTCTCCGACTGCTGCGCGGAGACGCCTTGTCATCCCAGGACATCGCTGCCCAACGGCTCAGCCGGCCCCAGTTCCGGACAGAGGAGGCCTGGCAGCACGTCCTGGCAGCGGGTGGGGAGGAAGGGCAGCCGATTCCGCCGTTCTGGACCTTCGATCGACTCAGGATCATTCCTGAGGAGGCTCCCCTGGAGTTGCTGCGTTTGACCTTGGGATCCCACGACCCGCAGTTGCAGAAGCTGGCGAACTGGTTCTATCCCGTGCGGGTCTTCAACCTGTCGGTCACGCCGCGCAAAGTGTTGGAGGAAACACATCAGCGGATGCGGGAGTGCTACCACCCGGCTGGCGGGCCCTGGCGTCGGGATTACCTTCCTCGCACGGTGATGGTGTTCGTCGAAGCCGATCCCGGGCTGACCCCTACCGAGCAGTCACACCGAGCGGAAGCCCGAGCGGAGGCAGCCATCCGGGCCTACCAGCACGCTATGGAAGGCACCATCGACGAAGAGAAGGTCGTTAACGGCATGTCCAACGCGGTCTTTGGTAATCCCGAGCAGGTCGCCACCGAGATTGCCTCTCGATTCCACCCCGACGACCGAATTATGGCGTGGTTCGATTTCAACGATAACGACAACGAACGGGTCATCCGAGGAATGCGTGCCTTCAAGGCTCATGTGGTTCCACTCCTGGAGCGCACCCATGCGGGCGGCTGAACCTCTTTCTTCTGACCAGCCGGCTCCTATCGTTGTGGTGGGTGCGGGCATGGTGGGGCCCGTCGTGGCCATCTACCTTGCCCGGCGCTTCGGCGGCGTCACCTTGCTGGAGCGCCAGAGCGCTCCAGCCCCAGCCGATCCTGTTCCAACCGGCCGGTCTCTCCATGTTGTTGTATCCGCGCGGGGATGGCACGCCCTTCGCGATCTGGGTGTGGAAGAACAGGTTCTTTCGATCAGCCTTCCGCTGCGGGGACGCCTCGAACACAGCCTGACCGGGAAGCTCACCGAGCAACCGTATAGCCGGCGGGGTCAGGAGATCTGGTGCGTCGAGCGGTCCCGCCTCAATCGCCTGTTGAGGGCCGCCGCGGTGGCCACTCCCGGTCTGCGGGTGCGTCATGATGCCCGCGTTCTCGCGGTGGAGCCTGATGTGCCCGCGGTTCTTGTCGAAGGCTTAGAAGGTATAGCCGGCATAGAGGGCACCACTGGCGTAGAAGGGCGGGCTCGCTTGACATGCGAGCACGTGGTCGGTTGCGATGGCGCGTTCTCGCGAGTCCGAGAAGCGTTAACTGACCGCCACGATCGAGTTCAGATGAACACGCTCGGCCTGGGGTACAAGGAGATCCGCATTCCGGCCGGACCTGACGGAGGCTGGCCTCTCCCTCACCAGTTCTTCCACATTTGGCCACGAAACCGTTTGCTCTTTTCGGCGTTTCCCAATCCGGGGGGAGATTTCACGGGTTCACTGTTTTTGCCACTCCACGGCGACGACATCAGCTTCGAGACGATCCAGACCGACGGCGATGCCGTTGCTCTGTTTCAGCAGCTATTTCCCGACGTTGTCAGTCTTATACCTGACCTCGCTGAACAATACGAGAGCCACCCGGTGAACTCCATCGTCACGATGAGCTGTGATCGTTGGATATGGCGCGACACGGTCGCGTTGGTCGGCGACTCGGCGCACGCCATGGCCCCTTTCATGGGACAAGGCATGAATTGCGGTTTCGAGGACGCGAGAATTCTCGACGAGTGTCTGGCTCGCGCCGGCGAGCCCGCTGATTGGGCGGGCGCCTTTGCCGAATATGAGAGTCTGCGCAAACCTCACGTCGAGGCCATCGCTGAAGTTTCCATCCAGCATTATCAGCACTTGGCATCGCCCACGACTACGGCTACCGCTCAGGACGTGTTGCGGCAACGCGTAACCGGGCGGCTTTATGACGTTTTTTCTACTAAATTCACCCCGCTGTATGAACGGTGCGCCTTCACCGAGGAGCCCTATGCGGAGGCGTTGCAGCAGCATCTGGCAACCGAGCGGCTTGTCGATGACGTGTTGATCGGGCGCGACGGCAATGCCTTGCTGGACATGTCGCGGAATGAGTTCGCCGATGTGGTCAACCGCTCCCGACCACGAACATAGCTCTATGGCAGAGAATGGGCCAATGGTAAAACGTACGTTATCTCTCGAAGAACTCACAGAGCCCATTACGCTCCACCTTCAATCGTTGGGAGCATTTAAGGGAGCCGTGCAGATCATCGCTGATCCGGCCATTATATATCCACGGTTTATTCTTCCGGACAACCCGAAGTTTGAAGAACCTATTCTGGATACACAGAATGGGCACGTTTACCTCACCTTTGCGGCGTCTTCCTTAGCGACTCCGCAGATCAGCCCAAACGATAGCGCCTTCCCTAGCGGCAAAGACTCCGTCTCCTTCATTCCCCAAGATATGTCGAGCACAGCCGACCATTCCTACAACGAACAGCCGGAGGGTAGGGACTGGATGACCGCTTACCTACCCGCAAACTCCAGCGTCATAGCAAATCTCCGAGAACCAGTAATGGCGTTCGTTGGCTTATTCGACAAGATAGACGTCTCATTGCTGGACGGCCAGCTCGGAATAAGCGGATCGTTTAAAGAAGCTGATGCCCGCGTTACCTGCGGCCTAATCTACGTCCGAGAAGTCCCGAGTGGCAGTATTCTGACGACAAGCACCGGCGACGCCCAAATCCATGTGAGAAGTTTCTGCGGTCGCGGCAAACTCAACAGTGTCTCTGGGAACGTGCGCATAGACAGCGCTGATCCTGAGCCGCATGCTGATACAACCACGCCGACTCTCCAGATAGCGACCATGACCGGGAACGTGACCTACACTCCGGCAAGCCGTGAGGCCGCCCGTAGGATCAGTGTCAGGCCCATGTACGTGACAGTTAACGAGGAACAGCCGCCTCCTCGCCGGCGGTCGGCTCCGTCTATGCCGCATCCTGGCTCGACAGCGCCGCCCACCGGAACGGCCCAGCCTGATTCACGCAAGCCGCCTGGTCCCAGCCCGTACCAGTGACGCTGGACAAGCTGCCGTCTTCATGCGTCACGGTTTCTCGGGTCGGTTGTCGTCGTGCCCCCGCCCGCCATCTTGCTTCGCGCGTGATCGCGCCGCCAACAGCTCCGGGAAAAACCTCTTCGGCAACGTCTTATTGAGGTAGCCGGTCCCGGTTGTCCCGCCGGTCCCTCTGCTGGTACCGATCATTCGCTCTACCAGGCGCACATGGCGGCCACGCCAGAGCGCGAATGCCTCATCATGAGCGATCATCGCCTCGGACAACTCGAACAGTTCCTTATATCGTTGCCGTTGGTTAAACACATCTGTCAGCGCCTGGCAGCCACGGCGGGTGACCAGCTCCTGAAACGCGCTCCACATTGTAGGCTCGTGTCGCCGCCGCTCTAGTCGCAACGCATCTTCGGGGGACGTCTTGGTGAGCTTGACCCAGCCGCCGCCACCCAGGCCGGATAGCAGTTCAATCTCCCGAAACTGAACCGAGTGGAACCCGCTCGCTGAGTTCAGCCGATCGCGGAACTCGAAGAAACCTTGGGAAGTCATGGTGTCCAGAATGTCGAATTGCGAGGTGAGCAGGTTTTCTACTGTCGCAACGCGCAGTAGGAGCCGAGCGGCGTCCGAGGGGTTTTCCTCCCACATGCGCGAACGTGCTGCTTCGAGCTCGTAGAGAATGAGCCGGAACCACAATTCGAAGGTTTGGTGTGTCGTGATGAACAACGGTTCGTCGTGAGCCGAACTGACAGGTTTCAGCAGGTCCAGCAGCTCACCGAGCCGTAGGTAACCCCGATACGTCACTTCAGCGCCCAACGATTCAGAATCGAGGCTCATCAGTGCTCTCCGAACCGCTAGGGGCGTCCCACTTGGTCTAGATTACTCCAAATAATTCCCCCATAAAGCACGTTCCAAGTGATCTGTTTCAACGTGCGCCGTTTGATTCCTTCTGGCTCACTGCGAGTTACTCAGTTCCCTCGCAGCAGTACCTGCAAACCGAGGTCGAGAACGTACTGAGTGCGCTAGGCACGTTGGCGGAGCATTTCGAATCGGGCGCGGTGTTGACACTGGATGCGGAGTGGATCCAAGAGCAGAACCGACGGGTACTTGCCGGTCTCAACTTTGACGAACACGTCACGCCTGGGGAATACACCACGACGCCGCTTGTGGTGGGAACTTA
Source organism: Acidimicrobiales bacterium (assembly GCA_003243955.1). Classification (GTDB taxonomy): domain Bacteria; phylum Actinomycetota; class Actinomycetes; order Mycobacteriales; family QHCE01; genus QHCE01. The sequence goes on from QHCE01000002.1 coordinate 18,194, forward strand.
CCGCGGCGCGCCGCCCGAAGACATCCCACTACTGGTAAACAAATTGCTCCGTTGGCTGGATGAACTCACCACACCTGAAGAAGGGCAGCCCGAGAACCTGCGGTTCTTTCAGGCGTTCCTCGCCGCCACTCTGGGCCACCTCTATCTCGCATGGATCCACCCATTCGGCGACGGGAACGGCAGGACGGCACGGTTACTGGAGTGCGCGATCTTGACTCGATCCGGGCTTGTACCGTGGTGTCGACAAACCTGTTGTCTGATCACTACAACCGCACGCGCGGGGAGTATTACCGTCGGCTCAATGCGGCATCACAATCCGGCGCTGTATTGGGCTTCCTGCACTATGCCGCGGTTGGATTCATCGACCAACTACACGAGCAGATCGAAGGCGTCCAGGCTCAACAAGTGCGGGTTTCGTGGATCAACTATGTGCACGAGAGGTTCGCCGGCCAACCCAACGCAGAGCCGGCTACGCGCCAACGCCAGAGGCTCTTCGCACTCGACCCAGCCGGCAGCCCGCTTGACTCGCTGCGCAGGCTCACCCCTGAACTGGCCGAACGCTACGCAGGCAAGGGAAGTAAAACGATTAGCCGCGACGTAAACAAACTGGTCGAACTTGGACTTGCCGAGAAGACCAGCGATCGCGCACTCCGGCCGCGAATGGAGCTGATCGAGGCATTCATCCCCGGCCGGTCAGGCGCGGCGGAGTGAACGGACATAGCAACCTTGGGCTGCCCGGTTCGTAACGATTGATCCGCATCGAAACGATCCCATCGTACATCGAGAATCAGCGAGACGTGAGGGAATATGAGCGCGACGGCCAACTGGTATCCAAATCCTGAAAATCCAACTCAGTGGCGCTACTGGAATGGATTCGCATGGACCCAGCACCGGGCTCCACGGGTGCCTCCCTTGGTTCCCGCAGCCATTCCAGCTCCTGCCGTAGCTCCAGTCACCGTGGTGACTCCGGCCGACTCGCAGCATGTGGCCGATAGATCCCACGATCAGCCGGAAGCATCCACGTCCGTCCCGGTGACGGCGGCGCCTAAAGTTCCGCTCTTCGGTGCCCGTGCCCTCGCCAAGGAATCGGTCGCCGAGATCGCAAAACTTCGCGACGACATGAATCGGCTGGGCATGCTCGACATCATCGAACTTGAGCAGGAAAAGAAGAGGCTCACAGCCGCGGTCGAAGAGCAGCGTGTGACCTTGGATCAAGAAGCTGTCGAGCTCGGTAAACGTCTGGGTGAGCTCCGCAAACAGGTCCTTGTCACCGAAGAGACCGCCGTCCTCCAGGAAGCCGGTATCTACGAGTACCGGCACCCCTTGAGCGATTCGATCGCCTATCGAGTAGAGCTTGCGAAGCTACAGGACAAGATCAAAACAATGGCACGCAAGAATGGCGGTGCCATTCAGACGGCACAGGACTGGACCGTCAACGGATCTCAGGTCCAGGGCCGCAAAATGCTCAACGACTTTTCCAAGCTCATGCTGCGGGCATACAACGCCGAAGCGGACAACCTGGTGCGTGGACTGAAACCTTACAAACTCCAATCCGCCGAAGAACGGCTCGACAAGGTCGCCACCACCATTGCCAAGTTGGGCACCACCATGAGCATTGGTATCTCGCTTCCCTATCACCAATTACGCCTATGGGAACTCGCTCTGACCGCGGACTTCCAGGAAAAACTGGCAGAGGAAAAGGATCGGGAACGCGAGGAGCGGGCGCGGCTGCGCGAGGAACGCAAAGTTCAGCAAGAGATCGAGCGAGAATGCGAGCGGCTAGAAAAGGAGCGGCAGCACTACGTCAACGCGCTGCGCGGCTTGACCGACGAACAGGCGAGGAAGCGTCTGGAGGATGGACTCAGAAAGGTCGAGAAATCTATCGATGACGTGGACTATCGGGCGGCGAACATCCGCGCCGGCTACGTCTACGTGATCTCCAATGTCGGCGCATTCGGCGATCGCATGATCAAGGTCGGCATGACCCGCCGTCTCGAACCCATGGAACGTGTCCGGGAACTTGGCGACGCATCCGTGCCGTTTAAGTTTGACGTGCACGCTTTGTTTTTCTCCGCCGACGCGGTCGGCATCGAAACCGAGATGCACAAGCGTCTCGCCGATCGCAGAGTGAACCGCGTCAATCTCCGACGGGAGTTCTTCCATGCCACCCCAGGTGAGGCCCGCAGCCACCTCAGTCAGCTGGCCGGGGAGCTCCTGACCTTCGAGGAGCAGCCCGAGGCCATCGAGTACCACCAGAGCATGAACGCTTCTCTAGCCTGAGCGGAGTCCATCGGCGTGCGGTTCAAGCGACGCTGCGCCGTAGTGCCTCGTAGGCGTAGCGGCTGAGGTTAGCTCCACCCGAGAAAACTTGGGCTCCATGGAAGTTACATGTAGTGTAGTTTTCGTGCAGCCTCGAGGGTTAGATCTTCTTTACGATGTCGCCGAGCCACAGGGGGGGTACTTCACTACACGCTTGGCGGCCACAACCGGAGTCTCCACCCGACTTCTCACCCATTACGCCGCTGCTGGAGACATCAAGCGAGTTGCGCACGGAGTGTATCGGCTAGAGCGGTTTCCAGCGCATCGTTTCGGTGACATGATCGCCGCGACCCTGTGGGCCGGTCCGGGTAGCGCGATCAGTCACGACAGCGCATTGACGGTATATGAACTCGCCGGGGCGATGCCGGCGGTCATTCACATCACCGTGCCTCATCGGTTCCGAGGCAGACGCCCTGGAACCGTCATCCACCAGCAAGCCCTCACACCACGCGAGGTCACCGTATGGGACGACGTACCGGTTACTGTCATCGAGCGGACCATCGTCGACGTTGCCACCGGCATTGACCCCTCACTTGCCGCCGAAGCCGTGCAGCAGGCTCAGCAGCAAGGCCTGACCACCCGTGAGCGGCTCATCGCCTACGCTGACGCGCACCCGGACCACGCCGCGTTGCGCCGCATGCTCGAGCTTGACAAGGCTCGACTCAGGGCGGTGTAAATATGACAAGTCGATATCTGAAGCCGCAGGCACTGCGCAAAGCGCTAGAAGATCGTCTCAAGACCTACAGCCGCGAATCTGGCCTGCCCTTGGATCGGCTCCGCAAAGAGGCCGCCTTCCAACGTCTGCTCGCCCGAATCGCCGCAGTCGCCCCAACTGGCAGCTGGGCTCTCAAAGGCGGCCAAGCTATGATCGCCCGCAGCGGCAACCATGCCCGAGCTACAGCTGATGCCGACGCAACCTGGCGAGCCGCAACCGTCCAGCTCCAGGCAACCCTGGCTGCCGCCGCAGCGCTCAACCTCGATGACCATTTTCAGTTCCTCATCGCCCCACCAACCAGTATGCGCGGCGAAGGGCCTGACGGCGCCGTCCGATTCGGCGTCCAAGCCCGCCTCGCCGGTCGGCTGTTCGAACCGCTGCGCCTTGACATCAACCTGGCCCCGGACGACCCCAGACCCATCGAGCAGTTGTCGTTGCGCAACTTCTTCGACTTTCTTGAACTGCCCACTGTCGTCGTCCCGGCAATCAGCCCTGGGCAGCAACTCGCTGAAAAACTCCACGCCTACACCCGCGACTACGGCCTACACGAAAACACGAGAGCTAAAGATCTCTACGACATGCTTCTCATAGCCGCCGATTTGACGATTCCCACTCTCGGTGACCTCGTCGACGCCTGTGCAACGACTTTTGCACTCCGCGAGACCCCATGGCCTCCGCAACGTCTCAACCCACCACCGCTTACCTGGATCGGACCGTGGGCCGGCTTCGTCCGTGACTACGGCACCAGATTCTTGACCCTCGACAGTGCATATCAAGCACTCACCGCGTTCTGGCGGCCAGCACTCAGCTTCACAGAACCCGCCGACAGCAGCTGGGATAGCACTACTTGGACCTGGTCCTCTTCCGGCCATGTCGGCTGAACTTCCACCGGGCGAGGTTAAGAGAACTGCAGATGCCGTACTGCAAGCGCAAGGGAACCACCACCTGGCACTGGCGCCGGAGTCATCGGCGTGCGGTTCAAGCGACGCTGCGCCGTAGTGCCTCGTAGGCGTAGCGGCGGGCGGCTGAGGTTAGCTCAGATTTGAAGACGTCGTCGTCGCTGAACCGCTGCAGGACTACGGTGTTGTCCTCAATTCGTGCGATCAGTTTGTCCTCGAACACGCCGTCGAAGACGTGCCCGAAGTCCTCCTCGTTGTTGGCAAACGCCGCCGCTTTCACCTTTGGAGCAGTCATTGCGTCGCGTGCGGAATTTACGACCAGGTCGCCGTCGCCGAGGTTGACGCCGAACTTCTCGTTGAGCCCTTCGATCAGCTCCGACAGGGGCACCTGGCCTGGCTCGGTGCGGCTACCAGCGCCGTCACCGGTGAATCCGGGCAGCAGCTGCTCGCCCTGCGGCGTGAGACGCACGTCGTGCTCGCCGGTGCGGGTGATGCGCAGGTGGGTGAGGTCGACCTGCCCGAGGTCGACGCCGGGGTCTTCACGCCGCGGCAGTCGATTGAGTAGGTGGCGCCCGTAGAGGTAGAGCCGTTCCAGCTCGGGATCGACGTAGGGAACGACCTGAGACAAGAAGCCATACATGCGGGTGTAGTCCCGCAGCGCGGAGCGGAACTCCTCTGCCGCGTCCGAATCGTCGTCCATCAGCGCCGCGAAGCGGTCCCGAGCCGGATCGGTGAAGCGGTAAAGATCAGCGTGGGCGCGCTGCCACTGCGCATCAGTGATCGCGCTCTGCTCAGCATGCAGGTAGGCGGCTACGAAAGCGTCCATCTCGGAATCGATGAGCAGCGCCGAGTCCATCACCGCCCGCTGTGCGGCGTAGAGCAGGTTGGGGTCGGTCGGAGCAGCGATCGCACTCTCGTAGAACGGTGCGAACGCGTCCTTGATCTCCTCGGCCTCATTGGCGAAGTCGATCACGAACAGGTCTTCCTGGCTTTTGCGCGGATGGGTCCGGTTGAGTCGTGAGAGAGTCTGCACGGCGGCAACACCCTCCAGCTTCTTGTCCACGTACATCGTGGTGAGCAGCGGCTGATCGAACCCGGTCTGATATTTGTCAGCTACCACGAGAATTCGATACTCAGGCTGTGGGTTCGCCGCGGCGGATGGATCGTCGGCTTTGGTGTAACCGAACTTCTGGGGTAGCGCGGATTCGCTGAAGCCGTTGATGCCCGGCTCGGTGACCTTGTCTTCGGGGTTCCTATCGACTTCCAGCTCGCCGGAGAACGCCACCAGCACGCCGCAGTCGTGGTAGCCGCGGACCTGCGCGTATGCCTTGATCTTGCGGTACAGCTTCACGGCGTGCTCGCGAGAGCGGGTAACGACCAGCGCCTTCGCGCGACCGTCGAGTTTGGCCGCAACTTTGTCATGGAAGTGTTCAACGATGATCTCGGCCCGTTGTTCAAGGCTAGCTGGGCTGAGCACCGCGAACCGCGCGAGCTGCGCGCTGGCCTTGCGTTCGTCGACTTCCCGGTCATCGGGGTTCCCATTGGCAAGCTTCCAGTACGTCTTGTAGGTGACATAGTTGCGCAGCACGTCGAGGATGAAGCCCTCATCGATGGCTTGGCGCATCGAGTAGATGTGGAATGCCTGAAGGTTTCCGGTAACCGGATGGGGTGTACCGAACAGCTCCAGCGTTTTCGCTTTCGGTGTTGCGGTGAACGCGAAGTACGACAGCGTGTCGTGCTTGCCTCTGGCGAGCGCGGAGGCGGTGAGCAGGTCGTCGTTGTCAGTAATGTCGTCGGTGCCGAGCTTGAGCAGTACTTTTTTCAGCGCCGCCGACGATTCGCCGGATTGCGAGGAGTGCGCCTCGTCCACGATGAGCGCGAACTTTTTACCGCGCAGGTCGGTTACTTTGTCCAGGACGTGCGGAAAGGTCTGTAGCGTGACGATGAGAATCTTGGTGGTTTCTCCGGACAGCGCCTCGGCGACTTGATCGGACTTCGATCCCTCCGACTTCTCGCTGATCTTGCGCACAACACCGGAGCGATGCTCGAACTGGTAGATGGTGTCTTGTAGCTGCCGGTCCAGCACGGACCGGTCGGTGATCACGATGACCTTGTTGAATACCGGCTCGTTCTCCGCGCTATGCAGGTTGGACAACCGGTGCGCGAGCCACGCAATGGTGTTGGACTTGCCGGAGCCCGCCGAGTGCTGGATGAGGTAGTTGTGTCCGGAGCCATGGTGTGCCGCGTGCTCGGTGAGCGCGCAGACAGCGTGCCACTGGTGGAAACGCGGGAAGATCGTCGGCCGTTCGTGCACGTTTTTCCTGCCGCCCGCTCTGCCACTGGAGCTGGCATCGGGGACCTTCTCCACGTGCAGGAACCGCCGGGTCAGGTCGAGCCACGCTTCGGGCTGCCACACTTGCTCCCACAGGTAGGAGGTGCGATAGCCGTCGTCGTGGGCGGCCGGGTTTCCGGCGCCACCGTCGATGCCGGGGCCGCTGGATCCGGTGTTGAACGGAAGAAAGCGCGTCTTCTCGCCGGCGAGCCGGGTGGTGATGAACACGAGCTCCGGATCGACCGCGAAGTGCACCAGTGTTCGGCGCGCGAACAGTAGCTCGCGTGGGTCACGATCACGGCGGTACTGGGCTTTGGCATGCTCGACGGTCTGGTCGGTGAGCGGGTTTTTCAGTTCGGCGGTGGCCACGGGGATGCCGTTGATGAAGAGCGCGAGGTCGAGGGATTTATCCGGGGCTTTGGTCGAATACCGCAGCTGACGGGTGACCGATAGTCGATTGTGGCGGTACTGCACCAGCGCGTCGTCGGCAAGTGTGTGCGCGGGGCTAAAGTAGACCAGCCGGATCAACACGCCCCGATCTTTTACTCCGTGCCGCAGCACATCGAGTACGCCACGGGCGTCGATCTCCCGCGCGAGGTGCTGTTGGAACCTTCGCTGAGTGGCGGCCTGATCACCGCCGTCGAAGTGCACCAGCTGCTTCCATTGCTCAATTTGGGTGGCACCGATGAACGTGAACAGCTGATCGGTGTCGAGCCCAAGTTTCCGGTCGTATCCGTCGGGCAACCCCTGGTGCCAGCCCGAGCCGAGCAACACCCGCTCGATCGCGTCTTCGAACGCGATCTCTTTGTGCACGCTCACGGCGTAAGCCCCCCTGTGTCGTCGGCGTGGCAGCTCTTGGCGAAACCAGGACAGCCATTCCCCGGCCTACCCAGTGCGATCAGCACCCCGGTCTCCGACAGTACGCGGCTCCCGACGGTATCGGGAAACCTGACGGTCGAGTGCTCGGTACACGGCATCACGATCTAGGTCGCGTTGGTCAAGGAGGAAGGAGTCTTGATCGGTCACCTCAATGTCATAGGGCGCCGTTGAGCTAGACGGAAAGTCGCGGATGTTCTGGGTAACGATCACGTCGGCTCGGCCTCGAACGGCGGCCGCGAGGACGTGTCGGTCCTTTAGATCGTTAGTCATAGCACTTGTGAGCGATCTGTACCCTGTGACAATGGCGCCAGGGAAATGCTTGGCCATCTGCCCAATGCGGTAATCGACCCCGGTCTCCGTTACACGATGCTCTAGCAGGTTTCGGCGCAGCTCATCGAGGATGTCCTGTGACCACAGCGGCTGGAATAGGCCCTCTTCCGCAACGGTCAGCAGCGTGTCACAAAGCAGAGGTTTGAACAGCACACATGTATCGAGGAGCGCTCGAAACATCAGCCTGCGGCTTCCGAATGGTCCGGCAGCCGCTTGGTTACCGCGTCTTCGGAGAGGTCGTAAAGCCCGGCTTCTTCGGATGCTCGCACCATCTCGTCGAGGCCAGCCGCGCGGGCGCGATGAGCTCGTGCTTGGTAGGCGAGCAGATCGCGTAGTCGGACCCGACGATGCCGGCCGGGTTTGTCGAAGGGAATCTCGCCGGCCTCCAGCAACCGGACCAGGGTGGGGCGAGAGATCCCTAATAGGTCGGCGGCCTGGCTCGTGGTCAACACGGTGTGCCGGGGGGCGACAGTTATCGCCAACCCCTGCGAGAGCACGGCGGCGACATCCTTCAGAACCTCGTACAGTTCCTCTGGAAGCTCGATATGTGTGCCGTCGGCAGCCACGAGTGCCGGGCGACCCGGCACCGTCAGTGCCGCCAACAGATTGGCCATCCGCCGCCCCGACTCGGCGGGCATAACGGTTCGCTCAGTCAGGGTTGCGTCCATGTATCAACAGTACGATTAAAACGAACAAAACGAAAGAGATTTATCGGAATCCGTCCGCGAGCGCATTGGAGCACCGGGACCATCTGGAACGTAGGAACCGCTACTAGACCTCGATTCCCTGCGCCGTCGTGACATCAATCTGCCCAGTGACAGCTGCCGTGATCAGCGCTTGGCGGCGCTCGGCGAGGAGCTCTGCACTTTTCGAGAGACGTTCGCGCGTCTCTCGAGTCCAGTCACACCACTTTTGGATATGACCGACAAATTTTTCCTGTTCCGCCAGAGAGACGTGTGGAATTCGAATCTCGCGTATGTCTTCAGCCCTGAGTTTTATCGTTTGACCTGACTGTCCCCGTAAGAGGAGGTCAATTTGACCTCGAACCGACTGGCTAGCCAAGAAAAACCTCACTGCTTCAGCCCGCCACCCTTCTGAGAGTGTCAGCCGATAAAGAAGGTCGCTAAGTAGTAAGCGTCGCCCATTCGTCTTAGCAGTAGCTGCCACACCGACATTGGACGAAGAACCACTTCCGCGCGTCATCAATAAGTCTCCGTCATTAATTCGATAGCGTAGATCTGGATTTTGCCCGACCGGCAACCGTTTATGCTCACGAGGCTTAAAGATCCCTGCGCTTACCGAACTTGTCTTTAGAACTCCCCACTCATCAGAGTCTGCTTCCTCGTCGTAGCATTGTGGACTCCACCCCTGTTCAAGGCGTACGACTACGTGACGAAGGGGGATTTCATCTGTCCGTCTCGCAAGCAGGGATACTTCACTCGCTAGTGTGATCGAGAACCGCTCAACTATCAGCGCTTCCTGACGCATTCTGCGGACGTGTACTTGACTCATTCGTCCCGTCTCGGCGTCGAGGAAGTCGGCGATGCGCCGCTGCTCGTCGAGTGGCGGCAGAAGTGCTGGGATTTTTCGAAACTCTTCGAACGGTAAGTCCCATTGGTTTGGGCGAATCCCCTTGGATACTGCCCGATACATGTGAATGTAAGGACGTGACCGCAGCAAATAGTGCGCAAAGCGTGGGTACAGTTCGTTGGTTAAACTGCAGACGAAGTAAGCAGGGCTGACAATTCCTTCAGCCTCAGAGACAGCAAGTGATCCTTGCCACGTCTTCATCTTGTTAAGAACAAGATCTCCTGGACGGACATACCTATAGGTGCTCAGATCTTCACTCGGCTTGTTGAAGTTGTCGTTGCGGCTTCCTTTAGGTACGACCCCGTAATCTCGGTAGACCGAGAGCAGTTCAGACTCTGGGCGGTTAGTTATGTCTCGTCGCCTGAGTAAAGTCCATAAGGGGCGTCTGCCCCAGTGAGATGGGGCAGCTTCGAGTGGTCTTGCATCAATCGAATATGCCGCACTCACTCCGTCACCTCTGACAGCAGCCGTTGGATCTCGGACTCGAGCTGCTTCAGCTCGGCGTCGATTTCGGCGAGCGGTCGGGGCGGGGTGTAGACGTAGAAGTGCCGGGTGAAGGGGATCTCGTACCCGATCTTGGTCTTGTCGTGTTCCACCCAGGCATCGGGTACGTGCGGCAGCACCTCGCGCTGCAGGTACTCGTCGATGTCTTCACCCAATGGCACGTTTTCGTTGTCCCGCAGGTCCGGATCGGGCAGCGGGTTGCCAGAGCGGTCCGTCTGCGGCTCACCCTCCGGATCACTCACCGACACCGCCGCCCACAGTGCCTTGTCCACCGCTGCGGGCAACTTGCCCAGACCGGCGAGTGCGTCAGCGAGCGTTCCACGGAACGCGGCTCTACTGAACGACGGTGGCTGCCCGGCCAGCGGACGCAGCGCGTCCAGCAGCTTCTCTCGTGCCTCGTACTTAGCCAACGGCTTCGTCGCCGAAAGCTCCGCGAGCACCTCGTCGGTGACCTCGAACCGCAGCCGCAGCGGCCGCTCCACCGTGATCCGCTGGTAGCCGAATTCGATGGTGGGAAAGACCTTCACCGTGGCGTGCCGCGGATGTTCCGGATCAGCGGCGGCGGTCAGCGCCTCCCCGTACAGCGCGGTCAGCTCGGCGATCTTGTCGTCAGGAATGAACTTCCGCTTGTCTCCCAGCGACTTGCGCATCTTCGCCCAGCGCCCCCGGACGTCCAGCAGGATCACCTTGCCCTGGTGTGCGGCGTCCTTGCGATTCGTGAGGATCCAGAAGTACGTCGAAATCCCGGTGTTGTAGAAGAGCTGGTCGGGCAGCGCGACGACAGCCTCCAGCCAATCGTTCTCCAGGATCCAGCGGCGAATCTCCGACTCCCCAGACCCGGCGGCGCCGGTGAACAGCGGGGAACCGTTGAAGACGATCGCGATGCGGCTGCCGCCCTCGTCGGTGCGTTTCATGTGGGAGATCATGTGCTGCAGGAACAGCAGCGAACCGTCGTTGATCCGCGGCAGCCCCGCGCCGAATCGACCGGCATGCTTGAGCGCGGCTTCCCGCTCCACGTCGTCCTTAACTTTCTTCCACTCCACACCGAACGGCGGATTGGCCAGCAGGTAGTGAAACCGCACCCCGGCATGCTTATCGTGACCGAACGAGTTGCCGAACTTGATGTTGTCGGCGTCCTCGCCTTTGATCATCAGGTCAGACTTGCAGATGGCATACGACTCCGGGTTGAGCTCCTGGCCGTACACCTTCACCGTCGCATGCGGGTTGTGTTCGAGAATGAACTCCTCAGCCGCGGTAAGCATGCCGCCGGTTCCGCAGGCCGGATCGAGCACGGTCTTCACCACACCGGGGGTGACCAAGTCCTCGGTGTCTGGCGCGAGCAGCAAGTTCACCATCAGCTTGATGACCTCACGGGGCGTGAAATGCTCACCGGCGGTTTCGTTCGATTCTTCCGAGAACCTGCGAATCAACTCCTCGAACAGATACCCCATCTGGTGGTTGTCCACCACCTCGGGCCGCAGGTCGATCTCAGCGAACTTGCTGCCCACCTGGTAGACGAGCCCGGCGTTGTCGAGTCTACCTAGCTGACTGCCGAACTCGTAGGACTCGAAGATCTCCTGCGCATTGCGTGAAAACCCACCAACGTAGGCGGCCAGGTTACGGGCAACGTTGTCTTGGTCGCGGACCGATGCCTGAAAGTCGAGCCGGCTGGTGTTGTAGAAGCTCAGCTTCGCCGCGCGCTTGAGCGTCACGTCCATGTGGTGAATGCCCTGGCGCTCTCGTTTCGCCTTCTCCTGCAGCACGACCTCGCGCGTCGGAGCGAGCACGCAGTCCAAGCGGCGCAGTACGGTGAACGGCAGGATGACTTTGCCGTATTCCGACCGCTTATAGTCGCCGCGCAGTAGGTCTGCAACAGACCAGATGAAGCTGGCAAGTTCCTGATGCTTACTACTCATGCTCGGGCTCTCACGTTCGTTATTGTCGTCCAGTCAACCCGCGTTACCTGTCGCTGCTCAACGTGTCTATGTTGTGTCTTTACCCATCCAAGTCCTTGGCAGATACTAGAGCGCCTACCGCGAGCCTGCGGGAGTGCGGTCGAGTCAGCTCCTGGCCGAACTCCCCGCGGCTCGACCGCATGGTCTGAGCGGATCACGTCGTATCGCAGTTCGTAGCTCAGCTACGGTGCAGCGTACTTCTACTGGTACCTATTCCCGCTCCGGAGGGCTAGACTGCTGCTATGACTTCCGCAGTGCCTCCGTCCGCAGTGCCTCCGCAGACCCTAGGCGTTATCGAAGCGCGTGAGCGCCTTCCTCAGATCTTGGAGGAGTTTCGCCGCGGTTCCCAGGCTCCGGTTTTTATCGGTTCTCACCGCCGCACCGAAGCTGTGATAATCCCGGTCGACAGCTATCAGCGGCAAGATTTTGCGGGAAGAGCTAAGGCATTAACCTCGGCACTCGGTTCCCTTCGAGCTGAAGGGCTCACTCCCTCCTCAGCTCTGGCCGCGATCATGACACAGTGGACTCGTGGCGAAATCTCCGATGAGGAGATGGAACAACACGTTGATGCGCTCTATGGAGCGCGATGACCATCGATCCATATACCGATCCCGCAACTGGAGTATTGCATAACAAGCTAGGCCTTACAGATGCAGATAACTTAAGCCAAGCGGAGACCGGCCTGAGCCTCAAGGCCATAGCACTGCTTAGTCGAAATCCCTTACCCGGCAGCTACGATCTCGAACACCTACAGGCTTTTCATCGCCACATTTTCGGCAAAATCTATCCGTGGACTGGCGAGATCCGGACCGTGGCCATCGCCAAGCTCGACCTATACTGCCTGCCGCAGTACATAGTGGGATACGCCACCGACCTGTTCGGCAAACTTGCTAACGCCGACAACTACCTGCGCGAGTTGGGACGCGAAACATTCCTTGATCGGCTCACGTACTACGTCGCTGAGGTATACGCCGTTCATCCGTTTCGTGAGGGAAATAGTCGCACTTTGCGTGCTTTCTTCGCCCAGCTCGCCCAACATGCCGGCTGGGAACTGAACTGGGGCAGCCTCAATCAGCAGCGGAGCTTCGCGGCGTTAGCCGCTACGCTGCGCGGTGAAACCAAGCTACTGGCGGAGCTACTCGATGACTGCCTGGAGTCGGCTTGAGCCACGCCGCCCAACATCTTGGCACTGTCACGCTCTCTGGCTACTTCACCACGCCGCCTCATGTCATCAACTAATGTGGGCGAAACGCATTTTGCATCCGTCCTTTCCCGAGTTCAATATTCGATAATGAACAACACTCAACTGATAAGCGTCTCTAAGCGGCTTTCGCTGTATTTGCGGCACGCGCCGGAGCGCATCGGCCTGACCTTGAGTCCCGATGGCTGGGTCACGGTGGAGGAGCTGCTTGCGGCGCTGGCCCGACACAACCTGGCCTTGACGCGGGCAGAGCTCGACGAGGTTGTGGACGGCAACGATAAACAACGGTTCGCTTTCGACGCGACTGGCAACCGGATCCGCGCTAATCAAGGGCACAGTGTGCCCGTGGATCTCGACCTGCCGATAGCAGTGCCGCCTGCCGTGCTCTACCACGGCACAGTCGAGAAGTTCCTCGGCGCCATCTGGCGTGAGGGACTACGGCCTATGCGGCGGCGGCATGTTCATCTTTCCGCCACAGCACAGACCGCTACTTCGGTGGGCGCCCGTCGTGGCCCACCTGTGGTGCTGCGGGTAGATTCGGCGGCGATGGCCGCGGCAAGACACCAATTCCGGGTTAGCGCCAATGGTGTATGGCTGGTCACGCACGTACCGCCGCATTATCTGTCGGCATGGAACCCAAGCATCTAACCTCCGCCGCCGCAAAATAACCAGGTCTAAATAGTGGAAGCCTGAAGAGTATGCCATCTCGAAGAATGATGAAATCCAAGATCCACCGAGCATCAGTGACGGGATCTGAACTGCACTACGTAGGTTCGATCACCATAGATGCTGAGCTCATGAAGCGTGCTGACATCCTTGACAACGAGCAGGTGCATGTGCTTGACATAGATAACGGCCAGCGATTTGAAACGTATGCCATTTCAGGACCGAGCGGGCAAATATGCGTCAATGGCGCTGCCGCGAGACTTGTTCAACCTGGCGACCGAGTCATCGTACTGACGTACGCCGACTATAACGAGCTTGAACTCGCGACCTACGAGCCACTCATCGTGCACGTCGACGACGACAACAAGCCCCTAGCGCCATAGACAACACAAGCAGATTTCCCACTTACAGCAGTGCCAGCCCAGCGATGCCGAGAATGTAGAGCGCAAGAACCGCGATCGAGTCCACGCCCATGCGTAGAATCTGCCGCCGCGGCCGAAAGACCAGCCCCGCCATGTAGATGATGGTAAGTAGAGCACCCAGCGCCGTCAGGTAAATATCGCTGCTGTGGGCCAGTGGCAGCACGGACGAGCCGGATAGCACGGTGGCAAGCAAGAACAGAACCGGCAGGAAGGCGTTTCCGCCGAAGATGTCGCTGACAGCAAGCTGATAGTCACCAAACCGGGCCGAGGTGAGCCCGGTTGAAATCTCTGGGAGCGAGGTAGCCACAGCGAGCACGGTGGCGCCAAACAGCACGCCCGATAGACCAATCCGTCCAAACAACTCCTCACCGCTGCGCTCAATCGCCACACCGGCGGCCAGAGTGGCCAGCGCCGCCACGGCAAAAATGGTTACCGCGCGGCTAGTGCTCACGCCTTTACGGGTTGCCTCCTTCTCCTTTTCCTTTTTCGAGTGCCCACGCGGGTGTTCCTGGCCGCCCGGAGCATCCCCGTTGCTGTGCCACGGTAGGCCACGCGCAGCCCGGCGGACAAGCATTAAGCCGATTCCCCACAAGACAGCGATGAGTAACACGCCTGGTGTGAGCCGCGCAAAAATCAACGATTCCGGTAGCTGGGTTGACATCACCACGACAAGAAGCACCGCAACGACGAGTGCTCCTTCTAGTAACAGGACCAATGAGGCGGCAAGATAGGTCAGCGGCCGTCGGGGTCTCACGCCGAAGGCGTCTAGAACTACCAGGACAACGGTCTGAATCGCGATGCCGCCCAGGATGTTCCCTACCGCAACATCGAGCTCATGTGCCAGCGCCGCGCTGGAAACGATCGCGATCTCGGGAAGGTTAGTTGCCACCGCCAGTAAAATGGCCCCACCTAACGCAGATCCCAAGCGAAGCCGCTCAGCGATCACATCCGTGGTGTTTGACAGTTTGACTCCAGCAAACCAAATCACGACCGCCGAAGCCAAGAAAATTCCTAGCAAAAGCCAAGACGCCAACGATGCCACCAGGGACTCCTAAATACACTTGTTATCGATCAGACTTAGGCCAGACATAGGGCAAGTCGGAGGGGCCGTCAAAGAATTTGCCATACCACTCAGTATCCTTGCGCAGCAGCGCCGACCGATGGCTACGGTGTAGACCCTCGTTGCCGAGCCAGGGTGGAAGCTCCCCGGCAATAAGTAGCTTTGACTGTTGGCGGATGCCGTTGATGCCACGGCGCTCGGCGATCTCCCGAATAAGACTCGCGGCACACGTATCGGCTCGCCCGCCCGCCAACCACGTGGCGCATATGTGGAGTCCATAACAGACCAGCGCTTCTTCGTAACCAGCCCACATCAGCACCGCCGGATGATGGCGCCATCCGTAGCCGGAAACTGTAAGCCCACGAAGTACTTGTAGCACCTCAACTCGCTGCTTGCCCAGCCTGTGTGGATCAAGGACCGCGGCGGTGGCAGCGAAGTCCGCGTACGGCAGAAAAGTTTGCATCAGTTCCACCTCGATCCATATCCTATGCACCACGCGGCGTCTCAGTAACTACCCCATCGGCATACGTTTACCCGGAGGCTGAGCGGAAACTGGACACCTATTGATGAGCAATCGCGAGGGGGCACCGTGATCGAGGTCAGTCGAACCGTAGCAACTACCGCCGAGCGAGTCTTTGCGGTACTCGCCGACGGCTGGTCCTATGCCGGATGGGTAGTCGGGGCCTCCCACATTCGTCAAGTAGAGGATGGCTGGCCGGCGGTGAATACCTGCATTCACCACAATGTAGGACCGTGGCCACTACAAGTGAAAGATGTGACAAGAGTCCGCGCTATTGATCCGGGACGAATGTTGGAGCTTGAGGCGCGGGTGTGGCCGTTTGGAGCTGCCCGGGTTCGGCTCACTCTCAATCCGGTTGGGCAAGATGCTACCGAAGTTTGCATGGCTGAAGCGCTTAGCTCAGGTACTGGCCAGTTGATTCCGGAAGTCGTGCAGGGGTTGATACTGCGGCCGCGCAATATAGAGTCGCTGCGCCGGCTCGGTGACATCGCTGTACATCGAGAAGCCGAGCGTTAGCTCGTAAACTCGCTTCTAGATGTGTCAATGTTCCAGCTGGCCAGAGCGAAAAGCAGACGTAGGAAACTAAGCGTTGTCATAACCCGGCGCGTGGCGCGGGCTACTGGCGCTACGTGCTCCCTCTGAGTCCTCGGAATCCTCGGTGCCTTCCACGAACAAGTCCAGCGAGCTACCCGCGATACGACGTACCGCATCGCGCATTTGGCGAATCTCAGCCTTGATGCGGTCGTGCTTGTCCTGGGATCCCGCCATTTCCCTGGCCATCGCTTCGCGCTGCTGCTCAGCATCAGATCGCGACTTCGCCAACAACGCATCGGCTTCCTCGCTAGCACGTCGGCGCAGCTCCTTGGATTCCCGATCAGCTTTCTCTCGCACCTCAGCGGCGTATTGCTCGGCCTCGATGCGGGCTCGCTCGGCACGAACCTCCACCTCTTTGCGCCGCCGATCCGCTTGCGACTCCGCATCACGTTGCAGCTTCTCCGCTTGCTCGCGTGCATCCTTTACCAACTGGTGCGCCGCTTTGGTCTGACCGGCCAGGTCTTTCTCCAGAGCGGCCCTACGCTCGGCCTCGGCTTTCTCGATCTGCCCACGATGCTCTGCAAGTTCTCGATCCGCACGTTGCCGCGCTTCAGCAACCTCGTCGTCAAGCAGCGAAAGAATGCGCTCAACGCGAGCACCTAGATGGCGATATGACGGCTCCTCCCCAACAACAGGGACGGAGGAGCCGCGCGTAGCTTCTTTGTCAAATTTGCGTAGTTTGCTGTTCAGCGACTCGTTTCGGCTGAACAGCTCATCACGATGCTTGGCCAGCGCGATGAGCTCGGCTTCGATAACAGCGACGAAACGGTCTACCTGCTTGCGGTCATAACCCCGCATCACTTGATCGAACGTGGGCTGTGACGTCTGATTCTTAAACGACACGAAATGGTCGCCACCGTCAATGGACATGGATCATATCCTGCATCGTTCAGCGGAGAAGTGCACTAGGTATGGCAGATTAGAGTGAAAGGTCCTTTATGCACCTCATGCAAACGTTGCTCAGGGTGTCCACCGTTGAGCCTATTTATTGGTGCGAAATCAGCTCTCCACGGTCATGGCTTGAAACATCCAGTGCTGCTGCTCGAGCCCCTGGGTGGCAGCGATGAGTAGATCCTGCGTGACCGGATCCGCTTCATCTGTCTGCTCAACGTAGTCTCGGAACCGGTACACCACCATCAGCAGCAGTGCGGCGATGCTTTCGGCAACCAATTCAGCCTGCAAATATCCAGAGTCCAGCTGCGGAGTCTGCACTGAATCGGCCAGTGTCTTGACCCGGCCATCCGGACTAATCCCCAGCGCCGCGGCCCGCTCGGCTACTACGTCGGCGTGTTCTCGCGCCAGAGTCACAACTTCGTCAAGCTGTAGATGCAACGAACGAAACGTCGGACCAGTAACATTCCAATGAGCCTGCTTAGCCTGCAACGAAACGTCCACTAAATCTACCAACGCCGCCTGCAGCACGTTGGCCACGATCTCCCGATCGCCTCCGGTGATAGCGCTGTCTATGGTGACCATTCCATCCCCTCCATCTCGGATCCGTAGAAATACCCGGTCCAACGTACAATACCCACTTCCTAGTTGGAGAAACTTTGCAGCGGAAGTAATGTCAAATCCCCGCCCTTGAGCAAGGAACTTTTATGGCTGTGCACAATCAATCGTGGTTTCGGCAGGAGCGATACGCACTGCTCATCGTCCTTGCCGTACTCGCCTCGGTGATGTTGTTGTTGGCTCTTGCCCAGCGCAACGACGCCGGCAATAAGATAATCTCAACGCCAGGACAAACCAGCTCACCCACCGACGGCACCACGACTAGCCTTCAGTCCAGCTAGCCGGCACGCTAACTCAGCCTGCTCGCAGCTGCTGCCATGCCCTATGCCAGTCCGGATACGCTACGCAGGCTTCGTTACGCCCGTCTACACATCGGCGCTGCGGCGCAGTGGCGATCCAGACGCTGCGATAGTAGCTCTCGTCGATTGCGTGATACGCCTGACAGAAGTTCTTATCCACGGTGTTCGCGCAGGCGCCGGGCACTGCTGGTGCTTGCCCGTAGTACTCCGAAATCTGCGCATTGATCTTCGCGTCCAGCACATGATCCATCCAGCGGTACATGCAAGAGGGATGCTTGGCGCCGCGGAGCAGCATCCAGGTATCGGAGCTGCCGACCGTGCCTGAGTCTGGTAGCACCGTCTGCACCTTTGTGCCCCGTGCCTGCATCAGCGAGGTCACTGCCTGATTTGCCAGCCCAATCACCGAACTGCCATCCTCGAATGCTCGCACCTGTTCTGTGTAGTCGCTCCAATACAGGTTGGTGATCTGTTGCGCTACCCGCATTTGCTCGATCACAGCAGAAAACTGCTCCCGGTTCAGCGCATAGGGATTGCCGATTTTCAGCTCAGGCTTCGTGGTGCGCAACGCAAGTGCGGCAGCGGCCAGCGAAGCTGCGTCGTCACGGATCATCACTTTCTGGCGGTACGACGAGTCGGCGGCAAAAAGCGGCGCAAGGGAAACCGGCGCGGCCTTTACCTGATCCGAACGCCACGTGAGGAGAGAGGCGCTGCGCCCCAGCGGAGCACCGTAAGCGTGACCCTCAAACGAGTTCCACGGCTGCATGCGTAGACCTGGAACCACATCACGGTAATTTTTGACCAGCTCAGTATTGATCGGTTCGGCCGAGCCGTTGTTTATCAGCTCACCGGAAAGCTCACCGGGCGCGGATACGCCATCGTAGGCATTGCTGTCGATCAGATCGCGCATCTGCTCAGAAGAGGTGACCGTCTTGACACTGACCTTGCAGCCAGTACGCTGCTCGAATGGCCGCACCCAGTCCACACTGGAGTCAGTAGAACCATTCTCCACTAAGCCGGGCCATGCAATGAGATTGAGACTACCCTCCGCGTCACCAAGCGAGCTCGCAATTCCCGACGTGGTTTCGCTACTACCGCAGCCGGCAAGCAAACTTACGGTAAGCACCCCTGCGGCTACGCCCGCGGCGAGGCGAAATCGATTCCGCAAGCTAGCGATGGTCACAATGGGAGATTATGAAGTATCACTACTCGTAACCGTGTAACCAGCCAGGCTTTTCGCTCTCATTTCAAAAAGGTAAACAGTGTCCCTATCTAATACAACGGCGAGCCCGCTGGTAGTGGCCGCGCGATTTCGCGGACCGCACCACTCCGGCAATGGCGGATACACCGCCGGCGCGCTCGCGCAACGACTCCTACAGCTATCCGGCACGGCAGGTGTCTGTGGCCAGGCGGTCACGGTCACCCTTGCGCTTCCGCCACCACTGGATACTCCGCTGCCGCTTACCGTGCCGTCACCGACGCAGCTACAGGCCCACACCGCTGACGGACGGCTCGTAGCCGAAGCTCAACTGGCTGATGCCAGCGCGGCTCTTAAAGCCGCCCCTGGTCCAGTGAGCCTGCGGGTCGCTACGACGAGCAGTGCACAGTACCGAGGGCGAAGTGATCACCCATTTCCCTATTGCTTCGCTTGTGGCACCGCGCGCGAGCCGGCAGATGCGCTGTGCTTGTTTGCTGGACCGGTTCCCGGCCGCGATGCCACAGTGGCTGCCCCGTGGATGCCGTATCCCAACTTCAGTCAAGCAGCCATGCCACCTGGGCTGGGGGATGGCACCGCGGAGCCAGCCGAAAACTCCGCGTCCCACAACAATGACAACGTTGCGATACCGGCAGTGTGGGCCGCGTTGGATTGCCCTGGCGCCTGGGCAACTGACTTTGATTACGGGCGACCCATTGTGTTGGGGCGGATCACCGCGGCGATCTACCACGATCTCACGGTGGGGCAGGAGTACGTAGCGGTCGGCCACTGTCGAGGCAAGCAAGGACGAAAAGCCTTTACTGCCACCGCCGTGTATGACGCCAACAATCAACTGATGGCCGGAGCCGTTGCGCTGTGGATAGCGGTCAATCCAGCAACCTTCGCCGGCCTTAGCTAACGACTTGACCAGCAGACCCTCCCGACGAACGGGGAAAGAGGCAAGCTCTAGCGGTGCGGACGGATGCCCCAGCTCCCTGTCCACCGCTGGCCGGGCTGTAACACGATCAAGCTCTCTCGACTGTTAAACGCATCTGGCGGGCAGGTCATGGGCTCGATCGCCACCACCTCACCGGAACGGCCAGTCACGCCCGCGCCGGTGTACACCTGCAACCAGCCAAACGCCGAGTCTTGCCATACCTCGACGCCGCGCGAGCCGTCCGGCAGTGCAAGCCGGGAGCGAGCAATACCATCGGCGCCGTGCCGCACACCAGTGAACGTGGTATCCAGCGCAAGCTCGGCGACCGGAGTCAGCGAGCGGAAGTCGTACTCTGTCTCAGCCACTTGAACTCTGCTGATCGGCCGTTTTTGCTCATCAACGAGAAGTCGCCAGGTTACCGGCAGCTGCAGCATTAGACCGTCAAGCCGAACGCCAGGAACACCCACATAAGGATGCGCGCCAAGGCCGAACGGACAGGGCTTGTCACCTACGTTGGTCACGACATGCGTAGCTCGCAATCCATCAGATGACACATGCCACATAGTGGATAGCTTCAGCGGCCATGGATATCCGGGCTGCGGAGCTAGCAGACAGCTCAGGGTCACGGCGTCATCTCGGCGCTGGGAGCACTGCCACGGCAGCCATCGAGACAGGCCGTGGATGGCGTTGTGCAGCTCGGGTTCAGAGTGCGGCAGCGAAAAGGAGTCACCACGAAAGTTGTAATCGCCGCCCGCGAGTCGATCGGGCCATGGCGCAAGGACCTGCCCAGCTGCCGCCGGTGGTAGCTGGTGCTCAGAGTAACCGGCGAGCAGTGCCTCACCACCGAACTCGTAACTACGGACTCCACCACCCAGCTGCACCAACGTGGCCCGATGGTCGCCTGAGCTGATGCTCCACTGCTCCCCTGATGGGTAGGGCCAATCACCACCTACGCTGACCCGTTTTTGTCCAGACCACCGCACCGCCATGCATTACTCCTTAGAGGCCGACCACACGACCCTACCGACGCTGTAGTTTTGTCTATTGCTACTCGGCAACACTGGCTGAGGCAATGCGGTGTAGCGCAAGCGTGTGGCTAGTCTCGTTGCGCTCATCTTCGGCTCGCAGATAACCCGCTCCTACCGCAAGCGGTCGCACAAGCCTGCACTGCAGCGCGCCTTGGGCATCAATGAACCGGACCCATAGCCGCTGCTTGTCGGCGATACAGGCGTAAATTAAACCCAAGGTAGCTTCGCTGCCAGCGCCAAGGTCAGTATCTATTGCGCCGCTGCTATCCCTATCTGTGTTGCCGATGCGGGAAACCCGCTGCAGAATTCGGCGCCGCTCCTCGCCAGAATGTACCCGCGTAATTGCCTCCTGTGCGTCGCGCTGCAGTTGTTCGGAAGTGCAAGGAGGCGCCGGCCGTTTCTGCTCAATAGGCAAGGCACCGATCGCTCGCCGGCGGGTCGGAGCGCTGAGAACTAGCGCGCCGGAGGCATCTTCTTCGGCGGCGGCATATCCGGCCGATCTCAATGTTGACACTAGTGTTGCTGCTGCGATATGTGCGATGAGCACGGCCGGGGCTAACCGGCGGAGCCGCAGCTGCGCACAGCGCGGGTCGGCAAGGAGAGCGGCAATCAAAGATTCGTCAGCGCTGTGCAGATAGGCCGAGGCGCCTCCTATTCGCAAGCCACCGTGCCGACGGGCAGCGTCGTCAATGAGATAACTCAATGCCTGCGGAGTGCCGGTTGCGGAGTGAGTAGCAAAAAATCGGTGCAGATCGTCCCGGCTCCAGCCCGAGTCCAGTGCCCTACGCAAACTGTCGGCGGTGACACGATACACCGTGGCGGCACCGGCTGATTCCATGGTCGCCAACAGCGCAATGTCATGGGCCAGCTCGTTGGTGAGTGGACCAGGTGCAATCACTGTGAGGTCCGCCTGGACCAGGACATGATCGACAGGTTCCGGTAGCAGTTTGCTGAGCACGTCAGCCGAATCTTCACCGCTCAGCAGTGCGCGCCCAAAGCTGGTCAGTCCGTAGTGGTTAGGTGTTCTGCTATTCATGCCGAGTATCCCGAGCGTGGCAGCTTCGATGAGCACAGCCTGCACGATGGGTGTCTGCAGCCCATCAGGGGCGAGCTCAGCTGCCGCGATTCGCACCGGAGCTCGCCAGGTAAGTAGTTCCAACACCGCCGCTGGCGTGGTGACTGCAACAGTTGGGAGATCCGCGAAACAGGCGAGCAACTGCTCACGCAGCCACGGTGCCTCGGCACGAGTGAGTTCCGCGCTCAACGGGGCAATGCGTCGAGCGCGTTCGTCGCTGCGCTCAACAAAGCTCGGCTGGCGGCGCATGCTCAGCCATGCTCGGGCCAGCGTTGTCCAGCGTTGTCCAGGAGAGTCCGTTCGCCAGTGGTCGAAAACCGCGGTTGGTAGCCAGCTCTCGACCTCGCCGGCGGCGTCGATGCCCAGCAGTCCAGCGGCGTAACAGAGCTCCAGCAGCACAGCAGCGATCTCGGCATCGATGCTTGCGCTCTTAGCTATACGAGACAGCTCGCGAGCGGAAACGCCGCCGGCGCGCAGTTGCTGGACTGGTTGCTGCGCGCAGGCGGTCAACAGTTGTTCGGCCAGCCGGATAAGTTCTGCTGCTGAGCCTGCTCCCGCATGATCTAGCGCGGCTGCATCAATAACGGTGATTGGCAAGGCTGGGAGGCGCGGCGGAAGTGAGGGGCGCCGCGCAGCGAGCGGCTGCAGGAACTCGTTCTCCAACCTTCCGGCGACGAAGAGAGTGTCCCCTTTCGACCACGCCAAGGCCAGCCGCTGCAACGTGGTGTAAGCGCTACGGAGGGTCGCCGCGTCTGGTTCAGCTTGCAAGATTCTGGTCAGCTGCTGCCGCGGCTCGTCGTCGGTGGTGTGCAGCACGCTCAGTAGCACGAGCGTAACGTAATCCAGCTGGAGCGTGGCAAGGTCCAACGAGTTGCGGCTAGCAGCCCGGGCCGCTAAGGCGTCGAAATCCGGTGGCGGCGGATTCATCAGATCGGGGCGGGCAGTGAGCAGCGCTGACAGCGCTGGCTCGTCAAGCTCACGCAAGAATTGGGCGAACTCGGACGTGTCGGCGATAGTCATCCCTACAACGCTATCCGACTTGCCAACGGAGAAATTCTTGGAGAGGCTTAGAGGGTGTTTATAGTGTTCGGTGATACTGGGAGCTCTAGCATTTCGGGTCTAATCAAAGGAGCGGTGATGGGTGCACAGCGGGACTCGCGACCGGAAACTACAACGGTGGGCATCCAGGGCGGCAAACTACAGGTTTCAGAGTTGCTCGGCGAGTTTCAGGGGGCAAGTAGTCCATTCGGCGACATACGCTTTCCGCTGCCACCCCATGAGCTTCGTGAACCTGGCGTCAAACTTCCTATGCCAACTGCTTCCGCCCATGAAACTGCGCAGCTGACTGAGCAGCGGTGACGGACGAAGCCAAGCCATCCCAGCTACTATATTTAAGGCGCCCGCTTATCTACTGTAGTGCGTGCTGAAGCAACACCGAGTAGACCAGAAACATCATCAAGAAAGACGAGTTGCAACGTGCCCACAGGCAAGGTCAAGTGGTATGACACCGACAAAGGTTTCGGCTTCCTGTCTCGAGACGACGGCGGCGATGTTTTCGTGCACCGCGGAGCACTGCCGTCCGGCGTTGACGAGCTCAATGTGGGCGCCCGAGTGGAATTCGGCATAGTAACCGGACGCAAAGGCGATCAAGCGTTGTCCGTGCGGGTACTGGATCCCATCCCATCCTTGAGTACAGCGCACCGCCGTCCCACCGATGAGCTACACGGCCTCATCGAGGACACGATCAAAGTGCTCGAGGCAAAGATCCAGCCAGATTTACGCCGGGGTCGATATCCGGATCGAAAAGTCGCTAGCAAACTCGCCGAGATGGTTCATGCAATCGCCCGCGAGCTAGAAGGCTAGAGCGCCTGCCAAAAAGCCCCTGCCGGCACCATGCGTGTGCGGGGGCACCCACACACGGGCGTTCGCCTTGCCTATGCCCGGCGTAGCTTGCGAGCCGGCAATGGGTATGGCGTAGGCGGCGGCTCCTGCGGCCTTGGCAGAAACCAATGGAGCAGGCGCTTTAAGGTCAATTTACAATTCAGGCGTTCGCTGAGCCACAGTCCACAGCCGTAGAGCGGCAACTGCCGCAGCTCCCACGCATATCGCGGCAAGGCTCAGCCCCCAGTGTCCGGCAAGTGGAATGAGGCCAACGGCGCCGCCAAATACCCAAGCTAGCTGGAGCAGCGTTTCAGAGCGCCCAAACGCGCTGGCCCGATAACCTTCGTCGGCGCCCTGCGCAATCACCGCGTCCACACCCAATTTGCACAGCCCACTCGACAGTGCGGTGATAAACGCCAGGCCGATCGCAGCCGGCAAACTGTAGGTCGCGGCAGCACCGGCACAAGCTAGCGTCGCCGCCAGCGCCGCTGCGACATGCAGTCGCAGCGGGTGACGAAGTTTGAGCCTGGTCCCCACTACAGTCGCGACTAGCGAGCCCAGCCCTAACGCACCCACAACAGCGCCTAAAGCTACTGCCGCCGGTGGGCCAAGATTGTCCTCGCGAGTACGGAACGCGAAGTACAGCGTCAAAAACCCATAGAGTGCGCGCAGCGCACTAGTGGCAACCAAAGCAGTCCAGATCTCCGTACTGAACAGCCTTACGCTGGTCTTATGGCCGGGGAACTGGAGCATGCGCGGCAACGCCTCGGGGCGTTGCGAGTCCGCTCGCGGGGGTAGCCGAAGTGCTGAAATCATGCCTACAACGAACACTACCGCCGCGCCGCGGAGCGCCCATTCCACACCAAAATGCGCAAGCAGAACAGCCGCACCGCCAGCGATAGCACCCGCGATCATGCCGGCCAGGGACCCTCGCGCATTGGCCTCCACCAACGTCAGGCGCTCGGGTAAAAGCCGGGGTACAGCGGCACTGCGAGCTACACCATATGCTCGGGAGAGCACGAGCACCCCGAACGCGGCCGGATACAAAATCCAACTATGCAGCTGGCTGGCGATCAGCCATGCCAGGAATGCCCGGGCGAGCATGGTAGTGGCCAGCGCGTACCTGCGGCCGTGCCGAAAACGGTCCAGAATCGGCCCCACCGCGGGCGCTAGCAGCGCAAACGGCGCCATGGTGATCAGGAGATACAGGCCCACCTGCAGCCGGGCCTCACCCACAGGAACGTTGAAGAAAATGGTTCCGGCAAGTGCAACCGCAATCGCGGCATCACCTGCTACCGACGCCGCATGTAGATCGATCAGGCGGTGCATGCCGGTTTGGCCCGCACCGTCGGCGTTTCGGGCTTTGATTACCCGTTCCCAGCCCCTTCGGCAGGCCTTAACGGCTTTTCGTCCGAAGCGGCGTGCGCCGCGCAGCCGCTTGACAGGCACCGTGGGCGGCGCGGTCGGGCTGCTGCCCTGTGTAGAGTCGTCGATCATCGTGTCCATGGCTGCCGCAACTTTAAGAGGTCGTGCTCCCGTTGAAATCCCTCCATCGCCCTGCTGCCCCTATGCCGCGGGTGTGGTTCTGTGAAAATGCGCACAAAGGGGCGGGGCAGCGCATGAAGAGGATGGTAGGAAAAAATACCCTGGTGAGTATTGACCTCCCGGCGCAGCCTGCCCGGTCCGCAGCGATTCGTCTCGACGCGACGTGTGCGCAAGCCGCCGATCTTGCCCGAGCGGCTCTCGTAGCCGTGGTGGGAGAAGCTTGTGTGGGTGAACATTTACAGGCGGTGGGGATCGCAGAGCGCCTTGTCGAGCATCGATTTGCGGCATTCCAGCCGGGGTACGTTGCCTGGTATTGGTCGGTGACGACCGCGCGGGCGCCGCGCGGTAAGCAGGTGACCGTCTGCGATGTGGCGTTACTGCCGGCAGAGCAGGCGCTACTAGCTCCTGCGTGGGTGCCGTGGAGCAGGCGGCTGCGACCAGGCGATGTGGGCGTGGGGGATCTACTGCCAGCTGCGGCCGATGATGAGCGGCTCGCGCCATCATTCCTGCTTCCCGAAGACGTCCCGCTTTCCGACGATAATCTTCCAAACCCCGATGAACAAGTGGGCAAGATCCCAGGCGTAGGCCGACCTCGTGTGATGAGCGTGCTGGGCAGAGAACAAGCCGCGCAGCGCTGGTATGACTCCGATGCGGGCCCGGAAGCCCAACTAGCCAAAGCTACTCGCGAACGCTGCGGCACCTGCGGATTCTACGTACAGCTATCCGGTTCACTAGGTGCCGCGTTTGGGGCGTGCGCCAATTTGTACGCTCCCGATGACGGTAGAATCGTCAGCGCCGACCACGGTTGTGGTGCCCATTCGGAGGCAGTCGCGGTGTGATGCGCGAGCGGCACGTGGCTGTGGAGCGCTACTTGGGCCGTTGAGTCGCTCGCGTGATGCGTTTAGCGCCTAATGTACCCAGAATGCCGATCAATATGCCGCTATAGGCCGTGCCCAGCCACCATGTGCGTCCATGTTCGCCGAGCCAGTCCTGCCCAAACAGCGTGAGCGCGGCAGCGGCAAGCACCCAGATCAATGTGCCGACGAGGCTCACCCCTACTAGGTTGAGCTCCAGCGGGGGAGGTGGAAGTTGGGTGCGTGGCGTGTGCGGCATGGGCTCACGTTAGCCGATATCGTGGCACACTATTCGACGATAGGTCCGTAAAGCTTCCCGAGGTATCGGAGATGGCAGTTGGCCAGCGTGGTGCTTCCTGTGGGGCACGTCTTGGGCCCGTTCTTCACCGATGAGCACGCCGAGATTCCAGAATCCGTCGATATTCGGCTCGGCGAGGAACTGATCTCCATTCCCTCGGGCGCCTACGCGGTTTGGGCGGCCGCACACGGCGAGCCTGGGGTAGACAGCGGGATGCCGCGGGCCGCAACGATCGCCGCCGCGGCGCAGCTGGTCGATGAGCCGGATCGGTGGTTTGACCAACTCACCGCGCGGAGCCTGTTGGTCGAACTGCCCGACACTCCCCAGGCGCGACAGCGTTTTGCCCGTTCGCATCGGGTGCTGCCGCTGGCCCTGGGCCTGGGGAATTCGGCGGAACATCCGGATCGGTTTATAGTGGGAATGGTGGGTGCTCCAGCGGTTACGCTGCCCGCTTCGGCGTTTTTGGCCTGGATGTTTGGCCATCGCTACCCCAGTTTGTGGCAGACGTGCGAGAATGTAGTGAATACGACACAGCTCATGATTGGTGCGGAAGTGGATCCAGCCGCCGTACTGGCAGACGTGATCACGCTCCTATCACCGCTGCTGGTCCACGGATGCGCGTGCCTAGATCGGAGGACCGATGGTTGAGGAAGCCCTCCCGGTGGCTGAGGGAGCGCCCCCGGTGCGGCCGGCACGCTCCTTGTGGCTGCACCGATTGCTGTATTCGTTTGTTCCTGCTGCCGGCTCCGCCGGTGCGGTGGGCGGGGCGATAGGGGGCGCTTATGGAGGCATCGCGGGCGCCGCATTGGGCATGACCATAGGCGTTATGGGCAGTATTGGACTATACGCCGCAATAAGAGCATACAAAGACCATAAAGAGCACACGGAGCATCTAGTAGAGCTTCACAAGCAGTTCCCTAACGACCCCGAAGGTTTACACGCTGCGGTGAAAGCGGAGCGGGGGAAACACCGCCTCCAGAGGGTGCTGGGCACCGGAATTGTGGCCGGGGCAATGGGGATAACCGGTATCGGTGTCCCAGCCATGACGGCGCTGCCCGCGCTCGCAGTGGGCGCTGCGGCGCTAGGCGCAGCCTACCTGGCTACTCGGGCATTCCTCGCGGGCAAAAACCGCTTGACCGATCCCAAACACCTCCGGAATGCCGAGGCCGGAGGGGTTCCGGAGGCAGATCCCGAAGAGGCTCCGGACAATTCCGATCAACCACGGGTAAATCAGCCGTTTGCGGCAAGGTTTAGCGATAGGGAGGTAATCCCTCCTCCCAGCGCTCATACGCAGCCCAGCCCTCAATATCCATCTTTACCTGCCGGTATGCAGCGGCCCGTTTCAGCTGCGCATGGCCGCGGTTGATGGCCTTTCCTGTGGTTGCTCCGTTGGTTCCGATTGGCCAGTTTATTGGCACCATGTTTGCTGGTCCTGTGCCTGCCTCTAACACTGCTGGCCAGGCGCAAAGCTGGGGCTACGGGGTTAGGCTCGGAACGGAGCTGGAAGACCTGAACGAGTCGGAATTCGGCATCTGGGCGCTCTCGCACGGCACCGGAAACGATAAGGTGAACACCGCATCGCGGGGCGCCGTAGAAAAGCTTGCCAGACAGTTGGACATTGCCGATGCGCAGCATAGTACCGATGCCTTGCTGCAGCGTGGCCTGCTGGCGCGGGTGCTCCCGGTGGCGGCGCAGGCTCGCGGATTCGCCCAACATCACCAGCTCATGCCACTGGGCATGGGGCTAGGTAACAGCGCCAGCGCGTTGGGGGCATTCACCATTGGTCAGCCAGGGTTTCCTCGAGCAACAGTGAGCGCGGTCATTTTCGATGTCTGGGCATTCAGCGCACAGGGCGCTTCGCTCTGGCAAGCGTGCGAGAAAACCGCGGATTGGGGGGAGGAACTCACCCCGGAGAGTCTCGCGCTACTGGTGCTGCAAGCGTTGCCGGTGCTGCTGGCCACCGACGCGGCCTACATAGACGTGTGCTGAGCAAGTTCTGCCAGACAAGTACTGTCCAGTATAGGAAACTGCGACCCCGTAGAATCTCAGCACAAATCGCCGGGTGTTCTTGCCCATCGTATAGTGCATTCGAGTAGGCTCAGCAGAATATGTAGTTGCGCTTATAGGAGGTCGGCAACGTGGTTGCTCTAGTTGTGCCGGTTGGGCATTTTGCCGGCCCCATGCACACGTCCACCGAGGCTGAGGTTCCAGAATCGTTTGAGGTTCGGTTCCGTGACGGTGTGTTTTCGCTGTCTGCCGAGGAATACGCGGTGTGGGCGGTCTCGCATGGTGATCCGGAAAAAGTCTCCAAGCAGCCGCAGTCGCGCCCGGTGGTTGAAGGCGCCGCCAAGGCGGCGGGTGTGGACGAGCCCGGCCCGATCTTTGATTCGCTGATCGACGATGGCTTACTGGTCTCGGTGATGCCTACCGGTAAATCGAGCCAAACGTTCGCTGAGCAGCATCAGATGGTGCCGTTGGCGCTGGGTCTGGGTAACAGTGCGCAGAACCCGGCCGAGTTCCAAATTGGGTTGCCCAACGCCCCCAGGGTTTCAGTGGGTTATGACGTTTACCATATGTGGCTGTTCTGCCACCGGCAGCCCACTTTGTGGGAAGCGATCACCACCATCGCCAAGGAAGCCGAGGAAGCCAACACCGAAGAGCCCAACGCTGAAGGTGAGGAGAAAGTTGAGCTGGTCTCCGATCCGGATGTCCTCCTCAAGGCGCTACTAGCGGCACTACCGGTGTTGATCTCCACTAGCTGCGTATTCATAGACCGCAGGCCGTAGCAGAGGAATGTGTTTTAGTTAGCGCTTAAGTAAGCTCCATACCTCTCAAAGGTCTGGTATTTTCGCCTGGCTTAGCTCTTACACCTTAGAGGCTCCGCCGCTGAGCCGATTGTCGCGATCTAACTCGATCAGCAAACGTGCATCTGCCAAGGCCGCAGGAGCCGCCGCGTGCGCTCTACCTATGCCCGACTTGCAAGCTGCGTCGGGCGCAGGCAAGGCGACTGCCCGGGTGGCGGGTGCCCCGCCGCTAGCACAGCGCCGGCAGGGACTTTTTGGCGGGCCCTCTTATGCGTGTGCCAAATTTTCTAACCCGTAGTTTGGCGTGCCGATTCGTGGCAAGCTAACCAGATGTCCAATACCCCCCTTCAAGTACAGCAAGTCGACACTAATCGTTTTACCGCAGAGCTTGACGAAGACTGGTCCTTTGGCGAGCGGATCAACGGCGGATACCTACAAAGTGTCGCCGCCAACGCCGCTTGTCAAACAGCGTTACACGATGATCCGATCGCTGTAACTACAGATTTCCTCATCGCCGCGCAAGGTGGTGCGGCTGAGCTCATCACTGAGCCGCTTCGCTTTGGCAACAGCATCGACGTCATCCGAGTCATTCTGCGACAAAACGGTCGGGCCGTACTGGTCTCTTCGGTGGTGGTGGGAGCCCTGGACGGAAAACCAGCAGATATGGATATGTCCGTCAGCGCCGACGTGCCATCGCCTGGCCTCTGCACCCGAATAGAGAGCGACACCCTACCTGGCCGAATTCTGCCGCTGATGGATCGAGTGGAGATTCGGCTAGCTCCAGAATCTATGCCACTGCTGCGAGGGCAGGCAGATGGAAGTTTCGCGCTTCGCGGCTGGGCGAGAATGACGGGTGAATCCGAGCTCGATGCTTTTGCGTGCTTGGCTATCGCCGATGCATTTCCTCCCGTCACGTTCACGCTTGGGCGGCACAGTTGCGCGCCTAGCGTGCAGCTAAGCACCTATCTGCGCGCCAAACCGGTGCCGGGCTGGCTGCGAGGTGAGCTACGTGGCCGTGTACTCGGCGGCGGATGGTTCGACCAAGACTGCACGGTTCGAGACACTGCCGGAAACGTGATTGCGCAATCCCACCAGTTAGTACGCGTACCTCGACGTAATTAATCGTTAGCACGGCCGAACAGGATGTCATCCCAGGTGGGGAGGTTACTACTTGCTGCCTTGCGTGAAGTCGGTGGGCCTAGCCCAAGTGCTGATGCCGTGGCCTGACTCGACCGAGGTCGATCTCGCGCAACGGCCGGCTGTTGCTGCGGCTGGCGCGGCACCGCGGCAGGTGCTGAGGGCTTGGCGACATCTCGGCTGCGCCGCAGCACCGAAAGCGCTGGAACCACTGGTTCTTCGTGTGGATCGACCTCTTGATCGTCGTGGAATGCGCGGCTTGCGGCCACGTGGGGCCGCCCACGCACTTGACCATCTTGGACTTCACGCTGCGTCGGTCTGATTTGAGGCGCATCGTCCTCAGAGCTCAGCGGCGGGTCACATAGGAAATGCGCCATGTCATCAATGGGCCGGACATGCTTGCGAGGCTTATCCAAATCCCAGAGCGCTCGTGCGGCGGCACGCCCTGATTGCCACTCCGCTACGACGCGCCAGCTACCGTTATCCCGACGATAGGCGTCCCACGCTACCGTGTCCGGTTGGACGCCATGTTCAGTCAGCCGCTTGCGGGCAAGTTCTCCAAAGTTTTCACCAGGCGTGTTCGCGGAGCAGTTACGCTGCGCAAATTCGACAATTGCTGCCCGTTCTTGTAGCACGGGGCCCGCGAAACGGAGCACTTTCTCCACCGGGACGTTGGCCAGCCGGGCTACTTCAGCTACCGGATCGCCCGCTCTGATGCGGGCTTGGATGTCCCGAGGAGTCAACGAAGCTTCCACCTCGAATCCGAGCTTGCTCGCGACGCCCCGCTCGTGCCGTACCGCTGAGAGCAGGGAATCGTCAAGCTTGAGAAACAGCATTCGACCCACTTCATCAGTGAGGATGAGCGATTGGCCATCTTCTGCGAGCGCGATGAACCGCACTGGGCGCATCGCGCACCTCCCACTTGAGCTGATCGGCCGACCGACGGTGTCGCTAATAAACGGTGCCACTAATAAACGGGGTCGCTAATAAACAGTGCTACTGATAACAGAGCCACTGATTAACAGGGGCCCTGGTAGACAATGCTGCGTGTCCTCTGCTCACCTTACAGCCGCAATGCGGATTCGGGCTAGCACCACACGGGGTAAGCCGAGATTGCGGTCCAGGCCACCGTTCTCGAGCCGTCGACTTTGGAAGACTTTTCAAAAACTCAGAGAACTGTATATCTATAAATTACGAGTTGGCTGTGGTGTGCTAGTTCACATCAAAGGGGGCATCATGGCTAAGCGCATTCGGGAGTACCGCGAGTATATTGACGCTGCCGCGGGTTTCAGCTGGTCAGAATCGGGCCACACTGAAGTTGGGCAGCTCGGCTCAGCGGTTCGCGAGCCAAATACCTGCGTCGCGACACACGATCATGAAGTCGATGATGCGCTTAATTCTCTGCCGCCAACTTCTCCACCACTAACTTCTCCGCCCTTAAAATCTCTACCGCTTGAACCTCTGCCACTTAAGGCTTTAGACGGCGCAGCGCCTAGGCGCTCTACCACGTAGTCGATGCAGCCAGTGAGCGCTTCCACATCCGCCGGATCAATTCCGGGAAACATTGCAATCCGGAGCTGGTTACGACCCAGCTTGCGATACGACTCGGTGTCCACTACCCCGTGCGCGCGCAAGATTTTTGCCACAGCTTCCGCGTCGACTCTAGGATCGAAGTCAATTGTGCCCACCACAGGTGAGCGCAGCTGGGGATCGGCAACAAATGGCGTGGCATAGCTGCTGGCTTGCGCCCATCCATACAGAATCGCCGCTGAACTGGCGGTGCGCTGGGCGCACCAGGACAGGCCGCCGTGTGCGTTAAACCAGTCGACCTGCTCGGCCATCAGAAAGATGGTCGCCAACGCTGGGGTGTTGTACGTCTGGTCAAGACGCGAATTTTCGATAACCGTCATCAGGTCGAGAAAAGCTGGGATATATCGACCGGAGGCTTTTACGCGTTCGGCCCGCTCGATCGCTGCCGGAGAGGCGAGCGCCACCCACAGACCTCCATCTGAGCCAAAACATTTCTGTGGAGCAAAGTAGTAGACGTCTGAGTGTGCTACGTCCACGGCGATGCCGCCAGCCGCCGATGTTGCGTCGTGCAAGATCAGCGCATCCGAGTCGATGCCGCTGGGGCGCAACACGGGCACCGCAACACCGGTAGATGTCTCGTTGTGCGGCGTCGCGTATACGTCGATATCCGGGGTGGGGGCAAAGGATGGTGCACTTCCTGGTTTTGCGGAGATGACTACTGGAGCGGAAAGAAAAGGCGCCTCTGCCGCCTTGGCGAACTTGCCTCCGAATTCACCGAACGACAAGAACTGTGCGCGCTGGTGGATCAGGGAGAAAACGGCCGTGTCCCAGAATGCGGTAGTTCCACCGTTGCTCAGTAGGACCTCATACCCCTCAGGCAGGGAAAACAGCTCGGCAATGCCGCGCCGCAACCGAGCCACTTGGGTTTTCACCGTCGTCTTGCGATGAGACGTACCCAAATAGCTCATTCCTACCGCGCGCAGCGCATCTAGACTTTCCATCCGCACTTTGGAAGGGCCGGAGCCGAACCTTCCGTCGCGGGGTAGCAGATCAGTAGGTATCGCATCAGCTGCAACGGTCATGAAACTAGATACTTGCATACTCGGCAGGCAACGCGATAGATGGGCCGCGGGGTGTGCACACCCACACTAGGCGTTGAACAAACGCCCCTAATGCGGCTGCGGACGCCACGTGTTCCGCCACGGTTTAGTGATGCTCAATGCCGCCCCAACCAGTTACCTCGGCAGGCTTACGCGGTCCGGGACCGATGTAGCGCGCTCCTGGGCGAATCAAACGGCCAGTGCGCTTCTGCTCCAGAATATGAGCACTCCATCCAGCGGTGCGTGCACAGGTGAACATAGCGGTGAACATATGGGCGGGAATCTGGGCGAAATCGAGCACTACCGCCGACCAAAACTCCACGTTGGTCGCGATCACTCGATCAGGCTTGCGTTCGCGAAGCTCGGCGATCGCGGCTTCTTCCAGCGCTATCGCTACCTCATAGCGGTGCGAGCCCAGCTGTTTGGCGGCCTTGCGCAGCACTCGAGCGCGAGGATCTTCGGCACGGTAGATCCGGTGGCCAAAGCCCATCAGGCGTTTGCCGCTGTCGAGTAGCGCACGCACCCAGGCGCGGGCGTCGCCGAGCTCGGCGACCTCATCGAGCATCGCCAGTACCCGCGATGGTGCGCCACCATGCAACGGACCAGACATCGACCCGATGGCTGAGGAGATGCATGCCGCCGGGTCAGCGCCGGTGCTGGCCGCGACTCGTGCGGTAAATGTGGATGCGTTCAGACCATGCTCAGCAGCCGAAATCAGGTAGGCGTCCACAGCCGCTACATGCTTAGGGTCGGGTTCGCCGCGCCAGCGGACCATAAACCGTTCGACAATGGTGCGGGCTTCATCTATTCGTACCTGTGGAACCGCGGGCAGACCAGTGCCGCGCGCCGACTGCGCCACAAAGGACATCGTGTTCACCGAGATGCGGGCCAGGTCCGTACGGGCCTGCTCGTCGCTGATGTCAATGAGCTGGCCCAGCCCCCAATACGGGGTGAGCATAGCAACGGCGCTTTGCACATCAACCCGAATGTCGCCGGAGTGCACGGGAAGCGGAAACGGCTCGGCCGGAGGTAGACCTGGGCCGAACGCCCCATCGACGAGCAAGCCCCAAACGTTTCCGAACGACACATGGCCAACAAGATCTTCAATGTCGACTCCACGATAGCGCAGCGCGCCACCCGCCCTATCCGGTTCGGCAATTTCGGTCTCGAAACCGATAACCCCTTCTAGCCCAGGACGGAGCTCATCGGCAGGGGCAGCGGGTGCTGGGGACATTGACTATCTCCTCGGTGGGGGCGTCGGTGGCGATCGCACATCGTTTTATTGGACAACTGGCGAGTAACTTACTGATCCTCGTGCAGCTGGCGATAGCTAAGGTGCTGGTCTAGCCCGCAAAATTTGCATAATGTGACGAAATAGGCACACCGAAGGTGAACATATGGATCCAAAGCTGGGAAATTTGCGTCGGAGTTATTCGGGCTCACCGCTGCGACGCGCAGAGCTAGCACCCGATTGGCTGGCTCAATTTCGGCGCTGGCTAGATGCCGCGCTGCTTCACGAAACAGTGGCTGAGCCCAACGCGATGGTCCTGGCAACAGTTTCAGCCGCCGCCGCACCCAGCACTCGCACCGTGCTACTGAAAGCTGTTGACGAGCGAGGGCTGGTGTTTTTCACCCACTACACCTCCAGGAAGGGGCGCGACATTGCGCAACGACCCGCGGTGAGCTTGCTGTTTTTATGGCAATCACTTGCCCGCCAAGTGATTGTTTCCGGTGACGCCGTGCCGGTTTCGGCCGCGGAATCCGATGAGTACTTCGCAAGCCGTCCATACGGATCGCAGGTCGGGGCCTGGGCCAGCGTCCAGTCGCAGCTGCTGAGCTCGCGTGCAGAGCTAGAGCAAGCCACGACGAGTATGCGCAAGCGTTTCCCGGCCGGCAGCTTGGTGCCTCGACCACCTCATTGGGGAGGGATCCGCGTTACACCTAAAACGGTGGAGTTCTGGCAAGGCCATACCGACCGATTGCATGATCGGCTGCGCTACCGATTGCAGGGACAAGCAGAAGGGACAGAAGGGAAATGGGTCATCGAACGCCTTGCGCCTTGAGTCGCGCCAGCGTCTGTTCTCAGCACAATTTTTCGGATAACGATGCGGAGTAGGCTTAGACCTCATGTCGTGTTTAATTGTCCAGTCGGACAAAACCTTGCTGCTGGAGATCGAGCATCCACAAGCTCATGAGTGCCGTTTGGCCATTGCGCCATTCGCCGAATTAGAACGCGCGCCAGAGCATGTGCATACGTATCGAGTGACGCCACTGGGGCTGTGGAACGCCCGTGCGGTTGGGCATGACGCGGAGCAAGTTGTGGATGCGCTGGTGCGCTACTCACGCTATCCGGTGCCGCACGCACTACTGGTAGACGTCGCAGAGACTATGGATCGCTACGGCCGGCTACAAATCCTCAACCATCCCAACCATGGTTTAGTGCTACACGCTTCCGATCGTGCGGTGGGAGTGGAGGTTGCCAAGTCCAAAAAGCTCGAGGGAATGCTGGGCGATCGGATCGACGACGACACCATAGCGGTGCATCCCAGCGAGCGCGGTCGGCTCAAGCAATCGCTGCTGAAGCTGGGCTGGCCTGCCGAAGATCTCGCCGGATACGTGGACGGGGAAGCCCACGCCATTACGCTCGCGCAAGACACCTGGCAACTGCGGGACTACCAGCGAGATGCGGCTGAAAGTTTTTGGGCAGGTGGTTCTGGCGTGATAGTGCTGCCATGCGGGGCAGGCAAAACCATGGTTGGCGCCGCGGCCATGGCCCACGCGCAAGCCACAACGCTGATCTTGGTCACCAACACTGTTGCTGGTCACCAGTGGCGGAGCGAGCTGCTCGCGCGCACCTCGCTCACCGATGAAGAGATCGGTGAGTACTCCGGCGAGCGCAAAGAGGTCCGGCCAATCACCATCGCTACGTACCAGGTAATGACCGCGCGGCGAAGTGGGGCCTATCGGCACCTCGAGCTGTTTAACGCCCGCGACTGGGGTTTGATTATTTATGATGAGGTGCATCTGCTGCCGGCGCCGATCTTTCGGCTCACCGCGGATTTGCAATCGCGACGCCGACTCGGCCTGACCGCAACCTTGGTGCGAGAAGACGGCCGGGAATCCGATGTATTTTCCCTGATCGGCCCCAAGCGTTACGACGTGCCGTGGAAGGATATCGAAGCGCAAGGTTGGATCGCGCCAGCCCAGTGCGTGGAAGTTCGCGTCACACTCACCGACGGCGAGCGTATGGCTTACGCGGTAGCCGAAACCGAGGCTCGCTACAAGATGTGCTCAACCGCGGCCACCAAGCTGCCCGTGGTGCGCAAAATCGTGGAGCGGCATACTGGGGAGCCAACTTTGGTCATTGGCGCCTACCTCGACCAGCTCGACGCGCTGGGTGAATACCTTGAAGCTCCGATCCTGCAAGGTTCTACGTCCACTAAAGAGCGCGAGCAGCTCTTCGACGCCTTCCGCACCGGGAAGCTTCCAGTGCTTGTGGTGTCGAAGGTCGCCAACTTCTCGATTGATCTGCCCGAAGCGGCCGTGGCGATTCAGGTTTCTGGAACGTTCGGTTCCCGCCAAGAGGAGGCGCAGCGGCTGGGGCGAGTACTACGGCCCAAACACGACGGCCGGCAAGCGCACTTCTACAGCGTGGTCTCCCGCGACACCGTCGATGCTGATTTCGCCGCCCACCGGCAACGTTTCCTGGCTGAGCAGGGCTACGCCTACACCATCATCGACGCCGACGACTTACTCGGCCCAGCGGTTCCTGAGGTTGAGTAGCCCAGTGTCAACAACCCCGAAACAGACGCGAGGAACAGTCAGGAAGTGCTCATCAGAGTTCATCCAATGCTCTCAGCATGCGTTTGAGTGCCATCTGACGGTAGGAGGCGTCTAGCAGCTCGGCGACCTCCGCCCAGTCCACAGCGGCAACGGTGAAGTCCAGCGCAAGCCAACCGGCAGCACCAAAATACGGCGGCGAATAGAAGCGCTGGTCACTCAGCAGCGCCTCAGAGTCAGTTGCATCAGGCTTGAATACCATCGCATAGGGATGCTCGTCGTTCCCGACAAAAAGCGCAAAGAGCTTCTTCCCGGCCTGAAACGTTGGCCGACCCCATGCTTCGATTTCTACCGACTCAGGAAAGGCCAGGCACAATTTACGTAGCTGCGCAAGGTAGGGATCGTCGTCGCTGTACATCCGTGGGTGTGGCATAACGATAGGCTAGCAACCCACGCATATTACATGCCCTGGTCAACGATTTGTGTTGCCAGCTCAGACTGCCGTGAGCGGGCTGCGCACGTCGGCAGCGCCCAGTCGGGCGGCGTCGGCGGTGCGGTCGTCGGGCATTCGCTGCGATTCTCGCTCCGCGGCTACCCGAGCCTGATAATGGGCGATCTCCGCCCGTCGAGCCGCCTTATTCCAGCCCAGAACCGGGGCAAGCAGCGAGGCCGCGTGCTCGGCGGAGTCTAGCCCGCGATGCGCGGTCTCCATCGAGATGCGAGTGCGGCGCGTGAGTACATCATCCAGATGCAGCGCCCCTTCGGACGTGACCGCGTACACAATTTCGGCGGCCACATATTCAGGGGCGCCAGCGACTGGTTGACCAAGCTCGGGATCAGCGTCGATCATTCGCAGTAACTCCACCGACAAAGAGCCGTATCGCTCTAGTAGATGCTCCACAACGCCGACCGATACGCCGTGCCGCACCGCGGTATCGGCACGCTGATTCCAGGCCAGACGAAAACCATCCGCTCCGAGAAGCGGAACGTCTCGCGTGCGACTAGGCCGGACATCTCTAAGTCGACGCACGGCCAGATCCACCACGTCGGCAGCCATAACCCGATAGGTGGTGAACTTGCCGCCAGCAACCAACATCAAGCCCAGCATGGGTTCCACCGCGGCGTGCTCACGGGAGAGTTTGCTGGTCACATCGGACTCACCGGACAACAACGGACGAAGCCCGGCGTACACGCCCTCAATATCTTCAGGCTTGAGCGGCCGCTCCAACACTGTGTTGAGCTGGCCGAGAATGTAGTTGATATCCACGCTGGATGCGGCTGGGTGCGCTCGATCAAGGTCCCAGTCAGTATCAGTGGTACCAATGATCCAGTGGCCCCCCCAATCGATTACGAACAGCACCGACGTGGCCGTGCGCAGAATCAACCCGCTGTCGCCGTTGATGGTGCTCCGTGGTACCACCAGGTGAACGCCTTTGCTGGCGCGCACACGCAGTCCTCGGGTACTGCCCAGCATCTCCGAAATATCATCGCTCCACACCCCGGTTGCCGCTATCACCGTGCGGGCCGAAACCGAAAACTCTTCCCCAGTCTCAGCGTCGCGTACCCGTACGCCTACGACCTCACGAGCGTCGCGCACCACATCAATGACACGGGCGCTCGGCACGATCGCCGCGCCGTAGGATGCAGCGGTGCGAGCCAAAGTCACCACAAAACGAGCATCGTCTACTTGAGCGTCGAAGTACCGAATCGCCCCAATCAAAGCATCGCGCCGCAGCCCAGGAAATAGCCGTCGCGCTTGGCGACGAGACAGGTGCCGATGCCGGGGTAGACCACGGTTGGTGCCAAAAATGCTGCCTAAGGCGTCATACAGCGCCACGCCGGCGCCGTAATAAGGCCGCTGCCACCATCGATGGGTTAGCGGTAACAGAAATTGCGTTGGACGAACCAAGTGCGGCGCTAGCGACGTCAACAACAAACCGCGTTCATGAAGTGCCTCGCGCACTAGGCCGAAATCCCACTGCTCCAGATAGCGAAGGCCCCCGTGGATCAGCTTGCTGGAGCGGCTCGAGGTGCCAGCGGCAAGATCACTTCCTTCGATCAGCGCCACCGAGAGTCCGCGGCTGGCAGCATCTAACGCAGTACCGGCTCCTGTGACACCACCACCCACAACCACCACATCGAAGGTTTCGCAACGTAACCGGTGCACATCACGTGCTCGCCGTGCCGGACCTAATTGGCTGGCGGTGAACCGGGAAACTTTCGGGTCTCGGTACATGTGTGCAACGTTACGGTAGCTAGATTCGGTACGTTGCGCCTACTGGCGGTGGCGGGACTGATATTGCGGATCTACCACCGACACCGGTTGATTCCACAGGCTGTAGCCAAATAGCACAGCCCCCGAGGCCACTCCAGCAATCAACAATGTTTCCAATGCCAACCGCGCCGCACCAGCGTTGTCTCCGGTCAAAGCGTCCGGGCGAAACACA
Organism: Acidimicrobiales bacterium; assembly: GCA_003243955.1. Lineage (GTDB taxonomy): Bacteria > Actinomycetota > Actinomycetes > Mycobacteriales > QHCE01 > QHCE01. The sequence goes on from QHCE01000002.1 coordinate 57,596, forward strand.
TAAGCTGCCAGAGCAAAGCATGGTCCGGCAACACCTACAGCTATCGACTCCCCAAGCCTGCAGCTCGCGGACTTAGCATGCCAAGCAAGCCAACCACCAATGACGGCCGGACCCAAAATAGCCACAACCGTCATCAAACTCGCCGTGACACCATGCAGGGTCTGATCGATCGGCGTGGCTCCGCTGCCCGGTCCGCCCACTAAGACTGAACCGATAGGGACCGTCTGGCCTACGTGGTCTCTCCAACTCACTACTACTGACAGTAAACCTAGCAACCAAATCCATCCAATGTGCCACCAAACCGAGCGGACTAGGACAGGAATGCTCAGTACAATTGCGGCGGCCAGCCCACCTAACAGCGCACCAACAGGCATGCTTGCACCAATGTCTATGCCCGCTGGAATTGCGCGGGAAGATTGCGCTCCGGCGGCTAGAGCGACAACTAGCGGCACGGTGAAAAGCACTGTGACCGCCGGTGGAACAATCGCTGTGAGATACTCCAACCGATTCGTTGGAGGGCCGCCGCGAGCCAGTAGTCGGCGCGACAGCAACGCGCCAATCAGCACCGAGCTCGCCGTGTACCACACCTGGGCAGTGATGCTTGGAGTCCATGCCTGCGCCCGCTCGGCGCAAAAGCAGCCGTTCCAGTCGATAGTGCCGAGCAACCGACCGAAAAGCACCTGGAGTAGCGCGGCGACCACAGCGATTCCAGCGGCCACGAGACCCACTGGGCGGCGGCGTGGCACGTCGGGAAGCCCGAGAGCGGACTTGCCAGAGAGATTGGTAGCCATGGTGAGCCTCAAACTAACGCATGCAGGGGTTGGCCTGCACTAAACAGCTCAAAATGCAGCTCAATGTCAGCGCGATGGTGCGGCATCTAACCTCTGCTTCGAGACCTGTAATCCACATGTTCACTGGGTACTATTGAAACCTTTGGGTTGCACCAGGCATGCCAATGGGGACGGAAAGCATCCGTCCCCATTGGCGAAATAACTATGCCTTAACTACTGTTGCCTTAGAAGTCCATGCCGCCCATGTCGGGAGCACCACCGGCGCCAGCGCCGGCTTTTTCCTTCTCTGGCTTGTCGGCCACCACAGCGCTGGTCGTCAAGAACAGCGCTGCGATTGACGCAGCGTTTTGCAGCGCGGACCGGGTAACCTTGGCCGGGTCGATGATGCCGACTTTGATCATGTCGACATATTCACCGGTTGCGGCATCAAGCCCTTGCCCGATCGGCAGCGAACGTACTCGCTCAACCACAACGCCGCCTTCAAGGCCGGAGTTCACCGCGATCTGCTTAAGCGGCGCCTCCAACGCAACCTTGACGATTCGGGCGCCAGTAGCCTCATCACCAGTAAGGTCGAGCTTGTCGAAAGCAGTAACCGAAGCCTGTAGCAGCGCAACGCCACCACCGGCAACAATGCCCTCTTCGACAGCGGCCTTAGCGTTACGCACAGCATCTTCGATGCGGTGCTTGCGCTCCTTTAGCTCAACCTCGGTAGCAGCACCGACCTTGATCACCGCAACACCGCCGGCAAGCTTGGCCAGACGCTCCTGCAGCTTCTCTTTGTCGTAGTCGGAGTCGGAGTTCTCGATCTCGGCGCGGATCTGGTTTACTCGGCCAGCAATCTGGTCAGAGCTACCTTCACCATCCACGATCGTGGTCTCGTCCTTGGTCACAACGATCTTGCGAGCACGACCGAGCAAGTCGAGCGTAGCGCTCTCTAACTTCAAGCCGACCTCCTCGCTGATGACCTGGCCGCCAGTGAGGATCGCGATGTCGCCCAGCATTGCCTTGCGGCGATCGCCAAAGCCTGGAGCCTTTACCGCAACGGACTTGAAGGTGCCACGAATCTTGTTCACGACCAACGTGGCGAGTGCCTCACCCTCGACATCCTCGGCAATGATCGCCAGCGACTTACCCGACTGCATGACCTTCTCCAGCAAGGGCAGCAGGTCTTTGACCGCGCTGATCTTCCCGTTGAGGATCATGATGTAAGGATCGTCGAGCACGGATTCCATGCGCTCGGTATCGGTAGTGAAGTACGGCGAGATGTAACCCTTGTCAAAGCGCATACCCTCGGTGAGCTC
>QHCE01000066.1 GCA_003243955.1 Acidimicrobiales bacterium
TTCGCTGTCGGCTGGTAGATGCGGGTTTTGCTCCGGAACCACCACTATGGTCGGCGGCATCTTGCCTTCGGAAATGAGCTTGTCCAACACTTGATCTCCACCCAAAGTACGTTGGAAGATGTCTAGGCCGCCGTAGTATCCGGTGAAGAACTCTATGACAGGGAAGATTCGGCGCGGCTGAGACTTATCGAAGTAAGCCGCCGGAAAGTACATCCTAGCTGGTAATGAATATCCGGTTCGCGCCCCTTGAATTGCCGTAGAAATCATGACGCCTTTGCCGGGCTGCTGAAGCTCGGTTTGCGCGGCTGCTTTCACCGCGGGGTCGAGTTGACCAGCATGGCCATTGGGAAGTGCGACTACAGGATGGGCATCAAGGTTGGTTCCCGAATCACCGAACAAACCGACATATACATCGTCCCACGTAACGACGAACCCCTGCTGAATATTAATTCCAGCAGCTACGCTCAAGACAACCATGAACTGGGTGAGAGCGAGCGCGGTAAACCTTCGAACGTGTTTAAAACGCTCCCAGTTCCAGCTCCATACCGTCGCGGCGAGAGCGCCGAGGGTCAAGGCGGACACAAGAAGGAGAAACCACACGCTGGCTGGCTGCACAGCTAGTATTCAACTACATGGCCATCTTGATTAAGGATTGAGGCCACAACTTCTCTTAACTTGGCAAAAATGCGCTCAAGCGCAAACCCTTGGGTGTGACTCGAAAGCCTGCCGTGACTAAAAGCTCACCCAGTGCGTTCTGATGTGGACTCTCGCCATTAATACGCTCCACGGATAGCGGCCCTAGCCGCCTATTACGCACCGCGGCAGCTAGGTGTTGTGCCGCTACTCGCAGTTGTGCTGGATCGCTAGAAAATGTCAGCAATGACCGAGCACCGCGTTCGGCGTACACAATCGGTACGCCGTCGACTAGCACCACTACCGCACCGGCACTACGTCCGGGCCGGTGTTTGGTGTCGCCGAGGGGGTTTGGCCACTGCAGCGCGGCACCGTATGGCTGCGCCGGATCGGTAGCTGCCAGCAGCACGGCTGGGTGCTCACCAGAGCTGGAGGCGTTGGTACGTTCATCGGCGAAAGACCGCAGCTGGTCTATAGCGCCCGGTACCGCAAATTGTGCCGCCCCGAGGCCCTCAACCACATAACCGCGCCGGCACTGGCCGGCTTCCTCCATGGCGCGGAGCACTTTATACACGCCGGAAAATCCACCAGTGACCCGTTCAGTGGAAAATGCACCTCGAGTAAGCACTCCGTGTCGTTGTAAATATGCCGCGGCGCGTGCATGGTTGAGCCGGGTCGGGTCGGTTTCTGGAGCCGGCAGCTGAAACCATCGACCAGCGGCGCTAGGCGGACCGATTCGAAGCTCAGCCGGTGCGCGCGGGGCGTTGTGCAGGCGGCCGTAGCGCGCCCGTGGTGCTCGACGAGCGAGGTGTTTAGTGCGGCTTCCACCGAGCCGAGCCCGCAGCGGCGCGAGTGTGTCATTGCTGACCAGACCCGCCCACAACAAATCCCAGAGCGCGGCGAGTGTCGCGGCCTCATCACACGGTGGTTCACTGGCTTCGGCCAGAAGAGCGCGACTGCGGTGCACTAACTCACGGAAAAAAAGAGCCCCGTTGCTTAACGCGGCATGTATGGCTTGATGGAGTGGAGTGATGAGTGCCTCGATATCGGGCGCCGGCAGCAGCGAGTTGGCAAGTTCAGCAGGGGCGCAGGCAATCCAGCCATCGTTGCCGGCCAGGGCGCCGCATCCACTCCAGGTGATCTCGCCAGCCGCGGTGAGCTCGTCGAGCAGCGCGGGCGTATAACCCGCCAGCCGTGCGGGTAACACCAGTGATTCCAACGCACTTGCCACAATGGGCGTTCCGGCTAATTGCTCAACGACATCGAGCACGTCATCAGCGCTGGTAGAAGTAGCCGCGCTAGTGGAACCAATAGCGTGTCGGCCGATCCCGTGCCATTCCGGCAAGAAGCGCCCTAACACTGCTGGTTCTACCGGCTCGACATCGGCCCGCAATCGGGCTAGCGATCCGCGCCGTAGCCGCCGAAGCACCTCGACGTCGCAGTATTGCGGACCGTGCCACTGTCGGTTCCCATCAGCTGCGTCATTGTCGGATATCTCGCGGACAGGCCGCAGCTGGCCGCGAAGCAGTTTCCCCGCGGTGCGCATCCTTTCCAAGACACCGCTGGCTACCGCGACACCGAGACCAAAGCGCAGCGCAACGTGTTCGGCGGTGAAGGGGCCGCGGGTTCGGGCAAATCGAGTAAGAAGTTCGCCGAGCGGATCTGTTACCGGTTCAGTAAAGGCCTCTGGCACGCCGACAGGAAGTGCTGCTCCCAGCGCATCCCGCACCCGGCCGGCGTCTTCGATCGCGATCCAGCGAAGCTGGCCAGCTATGCGTACTTCAAGCGCACGCCGAGCCTGCTGCAGCTCAACTAACCACTGCGGTTCCACACCACGCTGCGCAGCTTCTGTTTCAGTGAGGTCACCAATGAGCCGGAGCAGATCGGCAGTGGATTCGACGTCTCGGACTTTGCGGTTAGGCGCCGTGTGTTGCAGTGCGGCTTCTACTTCGGCAAGGACATCGGGGTCCAAGAGCTCACTGATAGCTTCTGAGCCCAGGAGCTCAGCAAGCAAAGTTGTATCCAGCGAAAGCGCGGCAGCTCGACGCTCGGCCAGCGGTGTATCAGCTTCATACAAAAACATTCCTACGTAACCAAAAAGCAAGCTGCGCGCAAAGGGTGAAGGTGCCGAAGTTTCCACCTCGACCACCCGCACCTGCCGGGTTGAGATAGCTCTCATGAGCTCTCTCAACCCGTTAAGGTCATAGACGTCGGTTGCGCACTCACGCATGGTCTCCAGCAGTACCGGAAACTGGTCATATCCGCTGGCTACCGCCAGAAGCGCCGCCGAGCGCTGCCGCTGCTGCCACAGCGGGCTTCGTCGCCCCGGATCCCGGCGGGGGAGTAGTAAAGACCGGGCCGCGCATTCCCGAAATCGCGCGGCAAACAGCGACGAGTTGCCGAGCTCAGCCAGCACAAGCCGCTCCACCTCATCCGGCTCTAGGAATAGTTCTTCGATCTCAGGCAGGACCGCGGAGCCGTTGTCGTCCATGGTGTCGGGTAGCCGAAGTATGATTCCGTCATCGGCGCTCGCGGCGTGTACTTGCACCCCTCGCCGTTCTCGGAGCCGAGCCGCAACCGCCAAGCTCCAGGGGTCGTTCACTCGGGCACCGAATATTGAGTGCAGCACTATCCGCCAGTCACCTAATTCGTCGCGGAACCGCTCAACCACGATGGTGCGGTCACTAGGCAGTGCTCGCGTGCCTTCCTGTTGCTGGCGCAGATATGCGAGCAAGTTGTCACACGCCCACGTGTCTAAACCCGCCGCTGTGAGGCGGCTGCGGGCAGCATGAGCAGTCGCGCTGCCAATCTCGCGAATGAACTCACCGATTGCCCGGCCCAGCTCCATGCCACGGCCGATGGCGTCACCTTTCCAAAACGGCATCCGCGCTGGTTGGCCTGGAGCGGGAGTGACGATTACCCGGTCGTGCGTGATGTTTTCAATCTGCCAGGAAGATGTGCCGAGCAAGATCTTGTCGCCTACCCGCGACTCGTACACCATCTCCTCGTCGAGCTCGCCGACGCGGGAGCTGCCGACGCCCGTGCCGGGTGTGGTCACGCTGAATAGGCCACGGTCAGGGATGGTGCCGCCCGAAGTCACCGCGAGTCGCTGCGCCCCTGGCCGCGCGGCGAGGATGTCGGTGACCCGGTCCCAGATGATGCGTGGCCGCAGCTCAGCGAAGTCTTCGCTGGGGTATCGCCCGGAGAGCATGTCCAGCACGGCGTACAGCGCGGAGTCCGGCACCGTAGCAAATGGCGCCGCCCGACGCAGCACCATTGCCAGTTCGGTGACCGTATAGGACTGCATGGCCAGCATTGCCACGATCTGCTGGGCTAGTACATCCAGCGGATTTCGGGGATAGCTGAGCTGTTCAATCTCACCGGCGGCCATCCGTTCGGCGAGCACAGCGCAGGAGATGAGATCGCCGCGGTACTTGGGAAACATCACGCCGCGCGAGATCGCACCGACGTGGTGTCCGCCCCGACCGATGCGCTGCAGGCCAGAAGCTACTGACGGCGGCGCCTCAATCTGGATCACCAGTTCCACGGCGCCCATATCGATGCCCAGCTCCAGACTGGAGGTAGCAACGACGCAGCGCAGCTGCCCAGCTTTAAGTTCCTCCTCCACGAGCGTTCGCTGTTCACGTGACATGGAACCGTGGTGAGCTTTCGCAACTGTGGGGGCGGCGCCGCTGGCAATACCTGATTGTCCGATGGCCGCGGCGGGAAAGGCGCGAGTTTCCCCCCGCGCGGAGTTTGTTGAGTCGCTGAGTTCTGTATTGCTAAATTCATCATTGCTGAGTTCGTCCGTGGCGAGCTCATTGAGTTTCGCGGTGAGCCGTTCGGCTAGTCGTCGGGAGTTAGTGAACACGATAGTAGAGCGGTGCGCATTTACCAGAGCGAGAACCCGGCGCTCCACCGCGGGCCAAATGGACGCGCGTTGGGCTGCTCCAGCAGCTGAACCCACAATCTCTTCCGCGGCGGACCCGGCGACGGGCGGTGTATCCAGCGTGGCAAGGTCTGGTACGGGCACCTCAACGGCGATCTCGATCGTCTTACTGATCGGAGGCGCCACGACGTTCACCGGTTTTCCACCGGCGAGGAAAGTGCTCACCTCCTCAACGGGCCGCACCGTTGCTGAGAGCCCAATTCGTAGTGCGGGCTTGGCGAGGAGCTCATCGAGCCGCTCCAGTGAGACGGCTAGATGTGCGCCGCGTTTGGTGCCGACAACGGCATGGACTTCGTCGAGAATCACAGTTTGCACGCCACGCAGGGATTCGCGTGCCGCTGAGGTGAGTAGCAGGAACAACGATTCCGGAGTGGTGACGAGGATGTCTGGGGGAGTGCGAGCAAAGTCGCGGCGCTGCTGGGCAGGCGTATCTCCGGTACGGATGCCAACAGTCGTGTCTGGCACTGGCAGGCCGAGCCGTTGCGCGGTTTGCCGCATGCCGGTCAGTGGGGAGCGCAGGTTGCGATCAACATCTACCACCAGCGCTTTCATGGGTGAGATGTACAACACTCGACACCGCTGTTGCGGTACAGCTGGTGGGGGAGCGGCAGCTAGTTGATCCAGCGCCCATAAGAACGCGGCGAGAGTTTTTCCGGACCCGGTTGGGGCGATGACGAGCGTGTGCTGACCGGCGGAGATACTGCGCCACGCGCCGACCTGAGCGGAAGTGGGCTTAGCGAAGGCGTTGCTGAACCACTGCGCCGTGATGGGAGAGAAGACACTGAGTGGGTTGTGTGTTGCGGGCGCGGTTTTAAGGGACACGTCTCTATTGTGTCTGCCGGCTATGACACGAATTAGCTGGCGCCATGCCTACAGCTGCCTACCAGCTGCTGATCAGCTGGTAGGCAGCACTGAGATGTCATATTCGGCGATCTGGCGATCCGCGGTTACGAGGGTTAGGCCTTCAGTCTGGGCCTGGGCGATCAACATGCGGTCGAATGGGTCTCGATGGCGCAGCGGTAGCTTTGCGACGGCTAAGCCGTGAGCGATGGTGAACGGCAGCTCAGTGAAACCATTGACAACAAGTTGACCGGCCAAGTCGCTCGGCGCTCGCAGCTTGCCGACTGCCTGCTTGATGGAAATTTCGGCCGAGCTCACCGCGGACACGTACACTGTGGAGCCGGGTCTACTGATCTCGGCTTGGGCTCTCGGACCCAGCTGTGGCAGCTCCCCGAGCCACCACAGCAGACTGTGGGTATCTAGCAGGTATCTCACAGGGGGCCCAACGTCTCTGGGTCCTCGACGCCGAGCTTGCGGTACCACTCGTCGATCATTTCTTGATATTCCCCACTGGGGTGGTCAAAGTCTGGCGCCATCCAGACTTTGCCCTTCCATGCGCCGGGAACCCGGTGGGGCTGGGTACGCTGTAGCGGTATGAGCTGCGCGATCGGCGTGCCGTTGCGAGCGATGATTACGTCTTCTCCGCCCTCAACTTGCGTCAGGAGCTGCGAAAGCCGAGTTTTTGCCTCATACACATTGACCTGAGTTGTCATGGCTTTACTCTACCTGATCAACTTGGTCAGATCAACTAAGTTAGCCTCTTTTTAACCCCCTAACAGCGTGTGCGTCAGTTGCGCCTAGTTTAGAACATGGCCAGGTCTGGCAAGATAGTTTCCGCAGCGTCGATTATGTCCGCCGCGAGGGTAAACGCTTCTTGCAGCTCTGATGCTGTTGAGTCCGCTCCGGGTGCCGTGGGATATTCGAGCTCGTTTCGGCGACGTCGAAGAGTGCCGAAATGCTGGAATGCCTGTCCGAATTGAGCTCGGATGGTTTTTCCACTACGTAGTGGCCACCTAGGCTCGTCGGTCGCAGTCCTGCTGCACAAGCAGCGCAGTACTAGCGTGGCGGGCGGCATCATAAGCTAATACGTAGGCACTATCAGGGTCGTCTACTGCCACCTTTTCGGCAGAGTGCAGTATGCGCCGAGCGCGTTCTAGCCACGTAGTTCCGCCTTGAGGTACTCCAGGTATTTTCTGAAGCCGACCAGAGTCAACCAACTGCTGTATGGCCTCTCTACCACGAAGCCTGCGCGTCATGTCACGTCTCTTCCGGGCGAACTAGCCATAGCAGGTCATCGGTTTTTAGCTGGCGTGTGAGCGCATCGGTTGCTTCGTCCCAGGCATGAGGGGTTCGCGTAGTGGGATTCACGGGGAGATCTAAACGTTGTTCGACACGGTCGGCCGCCTCATATAAGGCGACGCGCGGCGGTGCGCCAATGACAAGCACATCGATGTCATTAGGCGGTGGTCCAGCATTGCCGCGATATCGCCCTGCCCACGAGCCGTAGATCGCGAGAGCCTGTAGCTTCGGGAGGAGGCTGAATTCTTCTTTCACCACAAGCTGCGGTCCAAAGGCGCGCATGATTATCTGAGTCAACGGCGCACTGTATGGACTGCTGGTATTCGCGCGTATCAACCGTGAACGGCCCACCCGCTGTTCGGCTATCAAATCGGCTGATAGCAGGCGCTCCACTTCACGCTGCACCGTGGTGAGAGGAGCGTTGAGCTGCTTGGCTAGCTCCGTCAGCGAGTAGCGGCGAGTAGGGTGTAAGAGCAAGGATGCGAGAAGATCACCCTGATGGCGTGATCGAAGAATCGGAAGTAGCGCTGGAGATTCACTACGCATGAATGAAAGATATCATCCATCTAAGGGAAACGTCTAGTCGCAACCCTTGAGGAGCAAACAGCTGCAATAAGCTGATCTAGCCGACCTTCAATACTCGACCCTGTCGGCTTTCATGCAAGTATTGTGTGCCCAGAGAGTGTGCTCGGCGGTTCTGCCCCCCGTCTGTTAGATGAATGGCAGTTGGCTCCCGCGGTCTGGAATCACGTACGACGAGCCGTCGATGATCGCCAGAAACCGGGCCAGTTCATCCTCACCGGCTCGGCGCAACCAGCGCCCACGGCTCGGAGGCACTCGGGCGCAGGGCGATTCGCGACCGTACGCATGCGGCCCCTGACCCTATGGGAGACCCAGTCTCCGCAGAAGTATCTGTCAGTAGCGTCTATTCTGCGCGGAGAGCCGGGCCAAGACGTTTCTACGGGGTCCATGGGGTTCGAGGAGTACCTTGAGGCGATTTTGCGTGGCGGATGGCCGGGCAACCTGAGTCGCACCCTCGATGGGGCGCTCGTGGCCAACCGCGGATATATCGATGCCATCGTAGATGTTGAGCTGGCTACGGCATCTGGGGTTCGGCACGATCCTTGGCGTATTCGTCGCTTCTTGCACGCTTACGCTCAAGTCACTGCACAGCCTGCGCGCATGCAAACCATAGTCGATCAAGCCGCCGCCGATGCGGCTCATGACGCTCCCGGTCGGCAGGTTGTATCCGGCCCATACCTTGATGCGGTGCGCCGGTTGATGGTTGTTGATGAACTTCCGGCGTGGCAGCCTTCCGCGCGCTCTAGCATTCGTCAGATAGGAACCCCGAAGCGCCATCTGGCGGATCCTTCTCTGGCGGTTGCGTTGCTCGAGGGAGGGCGAGATCGCCTGTTGGCCGATTTGGAGATGCTCGGGTTTCTCTTTGAGTCTCTGGCTACCCGTGATCTTCGGGTATACGCACAAGCAGCGGGAGCTTTCTGTTGCTCATTACCGGCAGCGAGACGGGCGCGGAGAAATAGATGTAGTCGTTGAAGAGCACAGCTCTGGTAGGTGGGCAGGATTTAAGGTCAAGCTTGGATCAGAACCGGACATGGTCGACAGGGCGGCAGTCGAACTGATCCGTGTTGCGTCTACGGTAACGACCCCTGCGGCCGCTTTGGTGGTAGTGACCTCGGGCAGCTACGGTTATCGGCGCCGCGAAGACGGGGTATTAGTAGGTCCCGCTGGCCGCGCTCGGACCTTAGAATGCATCCGGTAGGTTCCCTTGCCAGTGCTACACAAGTGTGGCCTAGCCGACCCTCAGAGCGTCGGCTTTCCCGGCTTTCATGCAACTGGTACAGACGTCTACCTTGCGGCTGCGACGGCCGCTGACCAGAGCGCGAACGGTTTGAATGTTGGGCTTCCAGCGCCGCTTGGTGCGGCGATGTGAGTGAGATACCGACATGCCGACACCCGGCTTCTTACCACACAGCTCACATACGCTGGCCACAACAAACTCCTGTGATTGAAATGAACTTTGAGGTTACTGACGCTACCCGCAGTGCAAGCACAGTCAGCAGGGTGTGAGTTGTGCTGCGCTCTAGGTGCGTGCAGGCAAGCCTTAGGCTACCGGGGTGCAGAGATCTCTAGCGCACCGGCCCCGGCTCCTGCTGCCGTGCGTCGCCGCTAGCTTATGCCTTTTTGATGGGGATGCACTGATCGCGCTAGTCCTGGAAATCGAGGCGGCTATATGCCAGATCTGAATACCAAGCTGCGTGATGTGATCGGCGATAAAACCGCGAAGCTGCTGGCAAGTCAGCTGGAGCTGCACACGGTGGCGGATCTGCTGCACCACTACCCGCGCCGGCATGTCACTCGTGGGGAGCTCACCGATTTATCCGCGCTTACCTTAGACGAACACGTTACGATCACCGCTCAGGTTCGCAAGATCAGCCGGCGTCCGATGCGCAACAAGCGCGGTTCCATCACCGAAGTGGTGGTAGGCGACGGTCATCACAGCGTGCTGTTGACGTTTTTCAACCAGCCGTGGCGCGAGCGTGAGCTTGAGATTGGCCGCTGGGGCCTGTTTGCTGGGAAAGTTGGTGCTTTTAAAGGCAATCGCCAGTTGCTGCATCCAGATTTTCGACTGCTTCCCGCAGACGACGCGGTCACCGGTGAGCGTGAGCTTGACGAGTTCGCCGGCGAGTTGGTCGCGGTGTATCCGGCCACCAAAGACGTTGCCAGTTGGGTGATCTCTCGCGCTGTTCGACTCGTACTGGACACCCTAGAGCCCCCAGCCGACCCAGTTCCAGACGATGTCCTGCGGCGGCGAGCTATGCCGAAGTTGCCCCAAGCGCTGCGAAGTATGCACCGACCCACGTCGCTAGCCGATCTCGATGCTGCCCGTACGCGGCTAGCATTCGACGAAGCGCTGGCGGTGCAGTTGGTGCTGGCTCGTCGTCGCGCACAGACCCAGAGCTATGCGGCCACGCCTCGGCCAGTGCTACCTGGGGGGCTATTGGCGGGTTTCGATGCTGTCTGCCCGTTTCCACTTACGCAAGGGCAACGCGAGGTCGGTGCGGTGATCGCAGCCGAGCTGACGCAGACTCACCCGATGCATCGACTGCTGCATGGTGAAGTGGGTAGCGGGAAGACCATCGTGGCGTTGCGCGCGATGCTGCAAGTAGTGGACACCGGCGGCCAAGCGGCGCTGTTGGCGCCGACCGAAGTGCTTGCGATGCAGCACTTTCATACGATTCGTGCGCTGTTGGGTCCGCTTGGCTGCGCCGGTGAACTCGGGGCCGACCTCGGCGCAACCTCGGTGACCCTGCTCACCGGATCGTTGAGTGCCAGCGCCCGGCGCGCGGCGCTATCCGCTGCCGCCGCTATGCCCGAACGCGGTGGTGCGGGCATTGTGGTTGGTACGCACGCGCTGCTGCAAGACACCGTGGAGCTGGCTGAACTTGGGTTGGTGGTTGTCGATGAACAGCACCGGTTTGGCGTAGAGCAACGCGATGCGCTGCGAAGCAAGGCCGCTAGCGCGGGCCAGAGCCACCCGCACGTGCTGGTGATGACCGCGACACCTATTCCGCGCACCATCGCGATGACTGTCTTCGGCGACTTGGACACTTCAGCGCTGACCCAGCTGCCGGCAGGACGCGCACCAATCTCCAGCAGCGTGGTGCCGGTACGAGAGAAACCCGCATGGCTGGAACGGGCCTGGCAGCGGATTCGCGAGGAAGTCGCCAAGGGGCATCAGGCGTATGTGGTGTGCCCACGAATCGGCGGTGGTGGCGATGCCAGCGATGCCGATGATGGCAGGCCCAGCGTTGACGCCGGCTCGGCGTCCGAACAGCTGCACGATGATGTGCCGCCAGACACCGGGCTCCCCTCGGCGGTGTTGGAGCTGGCGCCAATGCTGGCCGAGGGTCCGCTGGCCCAGCTACGCGTTGGTGTGCTGCACGGGCGGCTACCTTCGGAAGAAAAAGACGCGGTGATGACGGAGCTCACGCGCGGGAAGCTGGACGTGCTTGTGGCCACGACCATCGTTGAGGTGGGAGTAGATGTGCCAAACGCCACTGTCATGGTGATTGTTGACGCCGGGCGGTTCGGTGTGTCACAGCTGCATCAGCTGCGAGGCCGGATCGGTCGGGGGAGTGCTCCGAGTTTGTGTCTGCTGCTAACCATGGACGAGCCGGGTTCTGCCGCGCGCACGCGGCTGGATGCGGTGGCATCCACCACGGACGGTTTTGCGCTTGCCGAGCTTGACATGGAGCAGCGTGCCGAAGGTGATGTATTGGGCGTAGCGCAGTCTGGCCAGCATCGCAGCCTCAAGCTGCTCTCGCTACGACGAGATGGAAAGTTGATCGGCGCTGCCCGTGAGGAGGCAGCGGCAGTGGTAGCGGTAGACCCTCAGCTGCACAGCCATGCTGGTCTTGCTGAGCTAGCCGCCAGTGTCGTTGATGATGAGCAAGCCGAATACCTGGAGAAAGCGTAGCTTGAGCTTCTCGACAAGTTGGCACTAGTTGTCGAGAAGGAGCGGAGCGGGCCATCCTGACATCTTTGCCAGCGCTGGTCACTTCGGGTAATACAGGTATGCTGGAACAGAACTTTGAGTTGCTAGGTACGGCGAAGCCAGATATATCGCAGAACAAGGAGTGTCACAGTGACGGCAGCATACGGAACATCTGTTGCAGAGCACCTTGAGGCGGAGCATCTCGAGGCAGAGCATCTCGAGGCAGAGCATGCTGCGCCGGATACGGAACCCGCCGCGCAGACCACCGGCGCGAATACCACCTCAGGGGTGGTGCTCAGCGCTGCCGCGGCAATCAAAGCTAAGGCACTACTAGACCAGGAAGGCCGCGATGATTTGCGGCTGCGAATAGCAGTGCAGCCGGGAGGTTGTTCGGGTCTGCGGTATCAGCTGTACTTTGATGAGCGCAGCTTGGACGGCGACGCGTTGCAGGATTTTCAGGGCGTCGGGGTTGTGGTGGATCGAATGAGCCAGCCTTACTTGGCCGGCGCGACGATCGACTTCGTTGACACCATTTCCAAGCAAGGCTTCACCATCGACAATCCCAACGCCGGCGGGTCATGCGCCTGCGGCGATTCATTCAACTAGTTGCACCGCTGTACGTGAAACGCTGGTATAGCTCCGGTAAGGTCCGCTCCGCAAAAGCGCTGTCCCCGCATGCGACACCAGGCGGGAATGTCGTGCGCCGCGGCGGGGTCGTCGGCGAGCACGCGCACGGTATCGCCTATGGAAACCTCGGCAATCTGCCGCGCCAGCTGAATGATCGGCTGCGGGCAGCGCTGCCCGCAGCAGTTCAGCACCAGGGCCACGCTCACAGCGCCTCCGTTCCGGCGGTCGCCCGTAGGGCGGCAACCGTTTTCGGCAGCACGGTCATAAAGCGGTCCACGTCGGTCTCGGTCACTCCGGCATGCAGTGATATTCGCACGTTGCCGTGAGTGAGCGCGCCCATAGCTGCCAGAACATGGGACGGTCGCTGTTCCTCCGTGGCACAGGCCGAGCCGCTGGAGACGGCGAAACCGTGTCGGCTCAGCTCGTGGACTAGCGCCTCGCCATCGATGTACAAGCAAGAGAACGTGACGATGTGCGGTAGCCGTGCAACCGCATGGCCCACAATTTCGGTATCTGGCAGCTCGCGCGCTATTCGTTCCCGCAGTGTCGCGGTGAGTTGCCGCAGCCGTACGGTGTGCGTCGCTAGCTCGGCGCGGTGCGCACGTAGACTGGCCGCGACAGCTACTACCAGTGGCACGCTTAATTGACTGCGCGGTACCCGCAAGTCGCTCTGGGGTGAGCGCCACCGAGTTCCGGTACGAACCGCCAGCACTCCCACCCCCGTTGGGCCACCCCACTTTCTGGCGCTTGCGGTCAGCAACGACCAATGTCGGGGGATCTCCCCGTAGGCGATAGACGCCGCCGCATCGACATACAGCGGCACGTTTACCGACTGACATGCCTGCGCCGCCTGCTCTATGGGTTGCACAGTCCCCACCTCATGACTCGCGCTGATCAAAGCGGCGAGAGCGACTCCCGGTCGACTCACCGCGGTGATGAAGGCGCCTAGGTCTAGCATTCCGGCACTGTCCACACCAATACAGCTACAGGTACCACCTGTAGCTGTATGCACTGCCGCGGCATTCAGTACGGCGGAGTGCTCGATAGCCGAATGCACCAGCGTGGTCCCGATCCGCTCGCGAGCTAGTAGCCCTCCGGTCACCGCAAGGTAGGCGGCATCGGTTCCGCTATGGCACAGTCTGATTTCATCTGGTCGTGCGCCAAGCTGCTCGGCGATGCTTTCTCGGGCGGCATCGAGCAGCTGGCGCGCTGTGCGGGCTTGAACATACAGCCTGGTGGGATCTGCCCAGCCGTCCTCGATCGCAGCCGCCCACGCTTCTCGCGCCACCGGATGCAGCGGGGCAGTGGTCGCCGCGTCCCAGTAGCTGCTGTTACTCACCTACGCAAGCTTAGAGGGGCTGCCCCATAGGTGGAGAGCCGAACCGGTCGAGTAATCTCGCGGCCGTGACCTGTTCGCAGCGCCTTTCTCATTCTGCGAGTTTCCGTCGCCTACCGCGCCTTGGCCGTTCTCGGCGATTTGTGGCTGCGGCTGTGGCTTTACTCAGCGTGGTGCTGCTATCGGGATGTAGCCGTGAAGAGGCAACACGGTTTGGGTGGCCCAAAGGCATCACTCCTCAGGCAGAGCAGATGCGCCAGCTGTGGACCTGGTCGGTGGTGGCCGCGCTTGCGGTCGGGGTGATCGTCTGGGCGTTGATTTTTTGGTGTGTCGTGCGCTACCGCAAGCGAGGCGAAAACCTGCCAGTTCAGACGCGGTTTAACGCGCCCATTGAGGTGATCTATACCGTCGCGCCCATCTTGATTGTGCTAGTGCTGTTCTACTACACAGCCGTGACACAAAGCTATGTTGATACACAGTCTGGGCATCCTGACGTCACCGTGAACGTGGTTGCCAGTAAATGGAAATGGACCTTTGAATATCCGGACTATAAAACTTCCGGCCCTCAGTCTAAAACAATTTCCACAGTTGGTTCGACTGAAGGCACACCCGTGTTGGTGCTGCCAGTGGGCAAAAGGGTTCGTTTTACCGAACAATCCACCGATGTTGTTCATTCGTTCTGGATACCCGAGCTGCTATTCAAGCGCGATGTTATTCCCGGACGGATAAACTCATTCGAGGTCACTGTTGACAAAGCGGGTGCTTATGTGGGGCGTTGCGCCGAATTGTGCGGCACCTATCACTCAAGCATGAATTTTGAGCTACGCGCGGTAACATGGCAGCAGTACCAAGATTTTGTGGCTAAAAAGAAGATTGAAATGTCTACACCAGATGCCCTACGGGCTATTGGTGAGAAGCCCTATGCCATCACTACTAAGCCGACGGATACCAATCGATCAGCCGCCAATGGAATCTGATGCTAACTACTTCAACGGCCGAGGCTACAGGAGCCGTAGGAGTCTACATGCAACGCTGCATCACGGAGTAAAGAACGTATGAAGCTGGAATCTCGCATCTTCAACAGCCTTGCGCTGTTCCTGTTCATCACCGCCACCGTGTATCACATCTGGACGGGTAATACCGCTGAAGGCGCCGACTGGGTGGGCACAACCGCGTTGGTGCTCTCCGGCGGCCTGTGCGGCCTGTGTGGCCTGTACTTCTCGTTCGTCGCGCGGAGAATTGAGCCGCGCCCAGAAGATCGCGACGATGCCGAGATCGATGAAGGCGCGGGTGACCTCGGATTTTTTAGCCCTGGTAGTTACTGGCCGGTTGGCATCGCCTTGGCGGTAGCTATCGCCGGCCTAGGTGCGGTGTACTGGGCGCCATGGTTGATCATGGTCGGCGGTGTCGCCATTATCTCGACCGTCGGCGGCCTGCTATTTGAGTACTACACCGGAAGCCGCGCAAGCCACTGAGAGCAACGCATTACACGTGTTAAGCGTTCGGCCGCACGGCGGCTATTACACCTCCGCCGGGGCGCGCCAATAGCCGCAGCGAGCCCCCATGAGCTCTGGCAATGGTGTCCACGATGGCTAGCCCGAGGCCCGAGCCGGTATCACTGGCGGTCCGGTCGCGCGCGCCACGGCGGAATGGTTCGATGAGCTCGGCTAGTCGTTGCGGGGACAACTGGGCACCAGTGTTCTCGACGAAGATTTCCCCGTCGCTGGTGCGTACCCGCACCCAGCCACCGGGTTGGTTGTGCACGATAGCGTTGCGGATGAGGTTGTCTACCAGAATCTCGAGCAGCACAGGGTCGCCTCGGACCGTGCTGGGGTTTAACTCCTCGGTCACGTCGAGCTCTTCCCCGGCCGGACGCCATCGTTTGAGGGCCTCATGCGCAACTTTGTCTAGCGCGACCGCTTCATGTCGTTCGGGACCATGCTGTCCACAGGAAAGCTCGAAGAGGCCATTGAGCAGCTGTTCCTGTCGCAATAGCACGGCGTGAAGATCGCGGGCCAACGTCTGAGCGTCTGGGCTCATCCCCGGAGTGGCAAGACTCACCTCCACTAGCGCTCGTTGTGTCGTGAGAGGGGCGCGAAGCTCATGAGAGGCATTGGCTGTAAATGAACGTTGAGCGGAAAACGCTCGCTCTAATCGAGCAATCATGCCGTTAAAGGTCTCGGCCAGCTCTTTAAACTCATCGTTGGGTCCACTCACCGGAATGCGCTGGTCTAGGGATTGGTCGGAGATTCTACGAGCAGTTGTTGAAACCGAACGGATTGGTTTCAACACTCGCCCAGCCAGAAGCCAGCCCAGGCCCAGCGCAATTGCTGTCATACCCACAAGTGCCAGACCAGAGGCGGCCACTAGCCTTTCTTTTAGTTCGCTTCGCGCCTCCTTTTTAGCGCTGATGATGTGAGCTTTAACCTCGCTCCTGCTTGCCAGCGAGTGGGTCGACATATGTCGAGGTGGATGCTGCGGCTGCGAAAAAACGATTGCCAAGATCAAGGCAACTAGCAGCATTCCAGATAGCAGAAAAAACGCACCATAAAATGTGGTTAAGCGTTCGCGCGCGGTCATGCGTAACATTCTCATCATCGTATCCGGTATCCCGCTCCTACCAGTGTTTCGATCACTGGTGGCGGCCCGAGCTTGCGGCGTAGCGAAGCGATAGTGGTGCGCATGCTGTTGGTGAATGGATCGGTGAGCTCGTCCCAGACCCGCTCTAGTAGATCTTCAGCGCTGACCACCGCCCCATCCCCAGCTAGTAGTACCCGTAGCACCGCGAACTCTTTGGGCGCTAAGCGGATGGGTACGCCATCTCGAGTGACCTCGAATCTCACGGAGTCCAGCGTTATTCCGCCGCGTTGAAGCACCAGCGGACTGGCTGGCTTTGATCGGCGTAGCAGTGCGTTTACCCGGGCAAGTAACTCATCAAATGCGAAAGGTTTAGATAAATAATCATCCGCGCCTAAGTTCAGACCTTCGACTCGAGAACGAATGTCGACGGCGCCGGTCATCATGAGCACCCGCACCGCACCGCCCCAAAGTTCAACAATCTTGTGGCACACTTCGTCGCCGTGTACTTCGGGGAGGTCTCGGTCCAGGATAACAACGTCATAGCGGGTAATGCTTATCCGTTCTATAGCATCGTCGCCGTTGTAGACCACATCGACCGCTAGAGCGGATTGGCGCAGCCCTCGGGCAACGGTATTAGCTAGTACTTGATCGTCCTCCACAACTAATATCCGCACCCTGATCTCCTTGCAGTCGAGAGCAAATCATGACCGACATAGCCAACCTCGCACAGTAACCAGCTGGTCAGATTTGGTTAGCTGAAGCTGATCCAGCGCTCTAGCGTCCGACGTGCGGCGCCGGAGTCGATGGCACGCCGCGCGTCGCTGAGCGCCGCCGCCATTGCCTCGGTAACACTATGTGCTGTAGGGGCCACACCCCCGAATCGGCGGTGTGCTGCCAGGGCGGCGGCGGCATTGATCACCGTGGCGTCGCGAATGGCTCCGTGTTCTCCCTCGAGCATTCGGTGAACGACAGCGGCATTATGAGCCGCATTGCCGCCGGTGAGTTGCCCAGGTTTGGCTCGTGCGATTCCCAGCTCGGCTGCATCTAGCAGCATGGGGTATACCCGCCCATTGGCCGCGACCCATGCCTGGGTCGGGGTGGTAGTGGTGAACTCATCGAGCCCGTCCTCACCCCTCATTACCAGCACGGACATGCCTCTTTGTGCCAGTACTTGGGCCAAGAGTGGAGCCATACGAGCGTCTGCGCATCCCACCGCGGCCGCCGTTGGTTGTGCGGGGTTACTCAGCGGTCCTAAAAAGTTGAATACGGTCGGCACACCTAACTGCTGCCGCACAGCAGCCGCATGGCGCAGCCCGGGATGGAAGCGGCGTGCAAAGCAAAATCCGATTCCGATTCGTGCGACACAATTCCTGACCTGCTGCGCAGAGGCCTCTATCTGTACGCCGAGTTCTTCCAGCACATCGGCCGAACCGCACGCCGACGAGGCGGCTCGGTTGCCGTGTTTTATCACCGGAGCACCCGCTGCGGCGGTGACCAGCGCGGCCATAGTGGAAATATTCACCGTGTTAGCCCCATCCCCGCCGGTTCCCACCACATCGACCGCGTCAGGGATCTGGGGCATGGGAAGCATGTGTTCTAGGGTGGCTTCGACCAGCCCACTGAGCTCCTGCGCAGTTTCGCCTTTGGCGCGCAGCGCCACGACGAATCCGCCGATCTGGGCTGGTGTGGCTTGTCCGCTGACGGTTTGCCGCATGGCCCAGGCGGTTTGTTGCGAACTCAGCTGCTCACCGTGTAGTAGCGCGGCGAGCAAATCTGCCCAGCTCATGAGCTCAGCATGGAAGTTTTTGCCGGTCTAGCGCGTAGCAGCTGCGCCACGATTACACTGGTGGCTATTGGATCGAGCGGATGAGCGATCACCGCGTCAGCTTGCGACCAGGTCGCAAGCCATCGGTCGGCTTGCCTAGCTACGAGTAAGCATATCGGTGGGCAGCTCGCGAGCTCATTTTTTAGCTGTCGCGAGATGCCCATACCGCCGCTGGGCCACGCCTCGCCGTCTAGAAGTAGTAGGTCAGCTGAACCGGCGTCGGCTGCGGCGAGCACCTCGCCCACGGTGGTGGCGTCGAGAAACTCGACGCTGCCCAAGTCGGGCGCGGGTCTGGCGCCGATTGCCAAACGCATTCGGTCACGGGTCGCTGAGTTGTCGCTATAGAGCAGCACGCTGTAGTCGGCGCGGGAGTGCCTACTCGGTTGTCGACCTGTGGGCGTTGAGCTGGTCATAATGCGGATCGTACCGCTGCGGAAGAGGCTGCGCCGGGATTAGCAGCGCCGAGTTGGTTTCGTGCCGCTTCCTGGCTTTCGAGCCGATCCAGACGCCGGTCTTCGCGGGCGCCTTCTCGGTGTGATGCTCGGATCCATTGCACGATGAGCGCGGCGAGCATCAGCAAGCTCACCAGGTCGCCAGACGCCCACAGCAGACCACCACCGATGTTTTGACGCTCCGCTGGATGAAGCCAGCTCAGCCCCAGCGAAGCGTAATAATTGCCAGCGATGATTGTGTTGCTCTGCATGATGGTCAGCCCCAGCACGGCATGGATCGGCATCGACAAAAACATCAGCAGTGCGCGTCCCGGGTAGGGGAGTCTGCCCGGCAGTGGATCAAGGCCGATCAGTGGCCAAAAGAACAAGCAGCCCACCAGAAGGAAATGGGCGTGTAGCGCTTCATGCAGAAAACGATTCTGTAGCGTCGCGGCATAGAGCCCGGAGAAGTACAGCGCGTAGGGCGTAGCAACAAATAAGGCGAAGGAGACGACTGGAAACGAGAGCACTCGCGCTATCCGGCTGTGCAGAAGCTTGAGCAGGATTTTGCGTGGTCGCCGCCCAATGGTGCGTAGCGCAAGCGTGATCGGTGCGCCAAGTGCTAGAAAGATCGGCGCAACCATAGCTAGCAGCATGTGCTGCACCATATGAGCGTCAAACAACACATCATCGTATGCGGCTAGCCCCGACAATGTGGCAAGCGTGATGGTGCCGAGGCCGCCGCCCACGAACAGCAATGTACGAGAAACCGGCCATGCGTCACCGCGTGCTCGCAACAGATATACGCCGTAGAGGTAGGCACCTCCGATGACGAGCAGTAGCGCGGTCAGCCACGAGTCCAGTGTCGCGTATGTGAACAGCGATACCGGGGTGAACGGCGACACATCTACAGCGAGCACGTCTGTGAGCGTAGACCGAGTTGTTGCGGCAATTCCAGGCGCGCTTGACCGCACACCTTCCGCGGAGTTACCCCGTTGCGAGACATGAAATAACCGAGGCCATAATGATCGGCGTGACTGCAGAGGTGGAATCCTTGCCGCGGGCGAAACCTCCCGCGCCAGATCGTCGGCAGATCCATTCGCTCAATCGCCCTAACATGGTGAGCGTTGGCACGATCGTCTGGCTCTCCAGCGAGCTCATGTTTTTTGCCGCGCTGTTTGCCATGTACTTCTCTATTCGCGCAAACAGCCCGGCTTTGTGGGCGCAGGAGACTGAGAAGCTCGGGCTTCCGTATGCGTTGACGTTCACCATCATCTTGGTGGCGTCATCGATCACCTGTCAGCTCGGCGTGTTCGAGGCTGAGCGTGGTAATACCGTGGGACTGCGGCGATGGTTTGTGATCACATTCGTGATGGGCTTGATCTTTGTGTTGGGTCAGGCCAATGAATTCCGCAACTTGGTAGTGCATGAGAATCTCTCCATCAGCACTAACGGCTACGGCTCGGTGTTTTATCTCACTACTGGCTTCCATGGTCTGCATGTCATTGGCGGCTTGATCGCGTTTATCTTCATCATGATCCGGTCGACGATGGGCCGGTTTACCCCAGCCCAGGCGACTAGTGCGATTGTGGTGTCCTACTACTGGCATTTTGTGGACATCGTCTGGATTGGGTTGTTCGCGACTATCTATCTGATCAGGTAGGTGGCGGCGAGTAATGGAGCGAAATCAGTATGAGTCGGCGAGTCGAGTGAAGGTATGAAGGTGTCCATCAGCGGCAAGCTCAGGCAGCGATGCCGACGCTTCACGGTGCTCGTACTAGCGCTGGTGGCGCTCGGCGGTCTGTATACCGCTCTTGCGCCAAGCTCCGCGGCCGAAAACAGTGCGGTCGACACCGCTAAAAGGGGCACCACGGTCGCCGAGGGCAAACAGCTGTTCGAGCAGGGCTGCATCAGTTGTCATGGCTTCGGTCTCCAAGGTATTGCCGACCGAGGACCGAGCTTGATCGGCGTGGGCGCTTCTTCCGTGGAGTTTCAGGTCGGTACTGGCCGTATGCCAGCGGCGCGGCAGGAAGCGCAGGCGCAGCGCAAGCCTCCGCAATACAGTGACGCACAAATCGCCGCGTTAGCCGCCTACGTTCAATCGATAGGTGGAGGTCCGCAGATTCCTCCGGGGAACTTGCGCGGCGGCAAAGATGACATCGTACTTGGTGGCGAGTTGTTCCGCCTCAACTGCGCTTCCTGCCATGGCCTCACCGCTATCGGCGGCGCGCTGTCGTCCGGAAAGTTTGCGCCATCGCTCGAAGACGCCACGGATCGGCAAATTTTTGCCGCTATGCAGACTGGTCCGCAGAGTATGCCTGCTTTCGGCGACAACCAGATCAGCCCGCAGCAGAAGAAGGCCATCATCGCCTATGTGCAGTCGATGAAGGCTGATAAGGACCCAGGTGGTTTCGGGATCGGTCGGACTGGGCCAATACCGGAAGGCTTGGTGGTGTTCTTAGTGGGTATCGGTGTGCTACTGGTGGCGACGTTGTGGATTGCGGGTAAGTCATGAGCGAGGAAGTAGTGCCCCCGCAGTCGCAGCTCGATGTGCATGATCCTTCGCTCACCACCTTCGACTTGGTGGTCGAGGGCGCCCGCCGCGACGGGGTGGAAATAGCGCACTATCGGCCTCGGTTTGACCCCGAACAACCCAAGACACGCGCTGAGAAGCGGATCGAACGCACGATTGCGCTGTGCTTCTTGATCACCGGTGCCGCCGCACTGGCCTTTGTGGGGATCTTCGGATTCTGGGATTGGAGTTACAAGCCGGGTGCCGGCGCCGACAAATGGTTTACTCCGCTGCTGGGTTCAGCCATGGGGGTGGCGCTGCTGGGCATTGGTATGGGTTTGGTGATCTGGAACAAGAAGCTCATGCCCGAAGAAGTTGCGGTGCAGGAGCGGCATGACGGCGCTTCCAGCGACGACGACCGCACTCTGACAGCTGCGGCCTTGATGAATGTGGTCAACGACACCGGAATACGGCGACGTCCGCTCCTCAAGGGTGCTGTTGCCTTCGGCTTGGCTCCGGTGGGTTTGATGGCGGTGGCTCCGCTGGGTGCGATGATTGAGGATCCCAAGGACGATCTGCTCACCACGGGGTTTCGCAAAGGTGTGCGCCTGGTCCGAATGGATGGCAGCCCGCTGCGCCCCGACGACATCTCAGCTGGTGGCGTTGAGACAGTGTTTCCTGGCATAGCGGGAGGCACAACCAACAAACACGCGGATTCACCGACGTTGCTGCTGCATTTACGTGAGGCCGACGGCAGCAAAGTCGTTGTTCGTAAGGACCGCAAAGACTTTCACCACGGCAATTTTTATGCCTATTCCAAGATTTGCACGCATGCCGGTTGCCCGGCGAGCCTGTATGAGCAGCAGACGAAGCGGCTCCTGTGCCCATGCCATCAGTCGCAGTTTGATGTTTTGCGCGGTTGTAAGCCCATCTTCGGCCCAGCAACTCGGGCGTTGCCGCAGCTGCCGATCACCCTAGATGACGAGGGCTTTTTTATCGCGACCTCGGACTATCATGAAGCCATCGGGCCGGCGTTCTGGGAGCGGCCGTGAAGCGGCCGCGGGTCAGAACAGGT
>QHCE01000011.1 GCA_003243955.1 Acidimicrobiales bacterium
TTCGCTGTCGGCTGGTAGATGCGTGTTTTGCTCCGGAACTACTACTATCATTGGCGGCATTTTGCCCTGGGCAATGAGCTTGTCCATGAGTCGATCAGCGCCAAGAGTGCGTTGGTAAACTTCTAGGCTGCCGTGGTATCCCGTAATAAATTCCAGCACAGGAAAGATCCGTTGTGGCTGAGATTTATCGAAGTAAGCCGCCGGAAGGTAGATCCGGACCGGTAACGTGTATCCAGTCCGTGCTCCCCGGATAGATGTAGCAACCACAACACCTTTTCCCGGGGTGCGCTGAGCGACCTGTTCGGCGGCGTTCACCGAGGGATCAAGCTGCCGCATAGCCCCGCCTCGGGGAGCTATCAGCGGATGAACACTAAGGTTAGCTCCTTGGTCGCCAAACAGGGCAGTGGAGACGTCGTCCCAGGTAACAAGAAATCCCTGTTGGACATTGATCCCAGCAGCTACACTCAAGACAACCATGAGTTGGGTAAGTGTGAGCGCGAGAGCCCTCCGGATGTGCTTAAAGCGCTCCCAGTTCCAACTCCAAGCCGTCGCGACAAGAGCACCGAGAGTCAACACGGACACAAGGACGAAAAACCACACGCTGGCTGGCTGCACAATTGCAATTTACCCACAGGCTTCGATGCTGGTTCCACGGGCCTTACCTATAATAAGCTCGAGAAATACAACTCTCAGGTGGTTTGGCATTATTTCTACAGTGATAGGAAGCTATTGAGGACGGGCACGTGTTGCCGTAGTTGAATAACGGTAGAAGTGGCGTGGTTTGATTTAAGCGACATGGCTGATCGCGTTCAGCGTGCGATCAGCCCGTCGAGCAGGACGGCGAGAGTGCGTTGCCACTGCGTTTGGGCAGCGTTCAACCCGATCGTCTGTCGAGCGGGCTGAACGCAGGAGAGTAGAAACGCGACGTCTTCCCAGGAGACGTCTTTACGCATGGCACCGGCCGCTTGTGCCCGCGCGACCATGCTGCGGAGCGCTTCGCGGAGTTGACGCAATTGCGGTTCGAGGTTGAGGGCAGTGTCACCGAGAGCTGCATTGAGGCCACAGCTGGTCATCCGGAGCTGGACGTACTGCATGGCGAAAGCCTGGAACCCGCGCCACGGATCGCAATCGTCCTTCGCGGCACGCGCGAGGCTGATCATGTCCTCGACCGTCTCGATCAGCACGGCCTCCAACAGTAGATCTCGCGAGCGAACCCGGCGATAAAAGGTACCGATTCCTACACCGGCCCGTCGGGCGATGTCATGGGCGGTCACTTTCATCCCGACCTCCGCGACCGCCTCCCGTGCTGCTTCGACAAGCCGACGCAGATTGCTGCGCGCGTCGGCGCGTGAATACGACGCCGCCGTACCCTCGAGGAGCCGATCGATGATTGAGTCGACATTAGCCATCATTACACCATTGTGACATAAACGGAATCCTAGAGTCCGCTTATGGTAGTCTAACCGGACTGATTTAGTCCGCTTATTAGGAGGCGATGTGATCAGAGTTGGGATCATCGGGGCGAGCCCGGAACGGGGATGGGCAGTCCGGGCACATGTCCCCGCGCTGCGGGCCGTCGGTGGCTACGCGCTCACCGCCGTGGGCACCAGTCGAGACGCCAGTGCTCAGGAGGCAGCCCGGCGATTCGGCGCCGATCACGCCTTTACCGATCCCCGGGCCTTAGCTGCACACCCCGAGGTGGACTTGGTCGTAATCGCAGTCAAGGTGCCCGCTCATGCCGAACTCGTGCGCTGCGCCCTCGAGGCGGGAAAACATGTGCTCTGCGAATGGCCGCTGGCACTCGACACCACGGAGGCCATCGCATTGACCGAGGCAGCCCGTGGTGCCGGAGTGGTCGCGGCAACGGGCCTACAGACCAGATTCGCTCCCGCGATCGCCTATGCACGCGACCTGATTACCGAAGGCCACGTCGGCGCCGTCACCTCAGCGACTTTGCTCACCACACGGACTAAGGGGGTCGACGGTGGGGTGCCCGCCTGGTCGACTTACACGTTGGATCGAGCGAAGGGCGCTGGATCACTCGAGGTGATAGGTGGGCATGCGCTCGACGCCATTGAGTATGTCCTCGGCGAGTTTGCCGAGCTATCTGCGACGCTGGCCGTGCAGCGTCCTCAACTGACAGTGGCCGAGACCGGCCAGCCTGTGGAGGTAACCAGCCCCGACCACATCGCCTTGCATGGAATGCTCGCTGGTGGTGCCATCGTCTCCGTGCATATCCGTGATGCCGAAACAGCACCACCGCGAACTCGGCTGGAGATCGCAGGCACTAACGGAAATCTCGCGATAGTCTCCATCGGAGGAGCCTCCTGGGAAGAGATCCAGTTCTCTGTCGGCGACCTTGGCTTGCGCACAACGGTTGGCGTTGAGGGCGCCTGGCGTGACCTCGACATCCCGCAGCGCTATCAGGCCGCTTCAACGATCAGCGCACCTGGAGCGCGTAACGTTTCCCGACTCTACGAGCGACTTCGCGAGGACTTGCGCACCCGCCAGCAACTCACTCCGAAGTTCGCTGACGGCGTGCACGTGCATCACGTGCTCGACGCAATCAGACAGTCAGCCCACACCGGAACCAAGCAAACGCCAATACCGCGTTCTGCAACTACGAAGGCTCACTGTGCTAGCGGCTTTATGTCGTCGTACGACTGAACCGTGCGGGGCGTCGAGCGCCTTACCCGCCATCGCCAGAGGATAAAGGGTCGGTGCGGTGGTCACCTCTCGGCGAGCTGCGCAACTCGGCTCCGGCCTGACCGGTATTCCACGAAGGCTATATGTAGGGCCCGGGGACATCACCCGCACCGACCATCTCATGCAACTGCGAAACCTCCAGAATTGTTTCCCTGGCCTCAAGGGCTCTACACCGCGAGCGCGGCGTCGGAGTGTGATAATGGTTCCTATTGAGGAGTGCAATCGCGACTTGGCGTTGTATATCTCCTGGTAGTGATGCTGCCACGACGTTTCTCCCGTTGTTAGTAGGCTGCCGACAGCACGCGATCAATCGCGGAAAGTCCCAGTTCCAGCTCCTCGTGCGACACGGTAAGCGCGGGCCGGAAACGGATCGAACACTCCCCGGAAGGGAGCATCAACACACGTTCGGTCTCACGAAGCCGAGTAATCACGGCGTTGCGCAGGTTGGTAGATACCAGGTCAAACGCACACATGAGCCCTCGACCGCGAGCATTGGATGCGATGATGGCGTGCGGAGCAAGCATGGTTTCCAACCGTGGCAGGAACCACGATCCCACTTCGGCGGCTCGGTTAATCACGTTCTCACTCTCGATGGCCTCCAGCAGGCGCTGGCAACGAACCATATCGACCAAGCCGCCACCCCACGTGGAGGCG
Source organism: Acidimicrobiales bacterium (assembly GCA_003243955.1). GTDB lineage: Bacteria > Actinomycetota > Actinomycetes > Mycobacteriales > QHCE01 > QHCE01. Next base: position 3,361 of record QHCE01000011.1, read on the forward strand.
ATGCGTCCGCTCACGGCAAAGACGTTGTCTCTGATCTCGTTCACTCTGCGCCCAGCCATAATTCCGCCGAGCTGCAACTTCTTACTGAACGCGACGATGTCTGGTTCTAGCCCTAGCTGTTGATAGGCCCAGGCGCTGCCGGTGATGCCGCCCCCGGTTTGTACTTCATCGAGCACAAACAACGCATCGTGAGTGTGACAGAGCTGTTGCATGCTGCGCAGAAATTCTCCACGCATGTGATTGTCGCCGCCTTCGCCTTGGATGGGTTCGGCAATAAAGCAGGCAATGTCATGCGGGTACTGGGCGAACGCGGTTTCGGCTTGGGTGATCGCGTGTTCCTCCGCGGCGAACAGTTCAACGGAATGGTCGGCCTCGGGGAAGCGAATCGCCGGTACCTCTATCCGGGGCCAGTCGAATTTAGGGAAGCGAGCGGTTTTCACCGCATTGGTGTTGGTGAGTGAGAGCGTGTATCCGCTCCGGCCATGAAAGGCTTGAGTGAGATGCAATACCCGGGTACCCAGCTCGGCGGAACGTCCAGCGGCCTCATTTTGGCGGCTTTTCCAGTCGAAGGCGCACTTGAGCGCGTTTTCCACAGCCAGAGCGCCCCCTTCGATCAAAAACAGATAGGGGAGTGCCGGATCACCGAGTACTCGGGTGAAGGTTTCTACGAAGCTAGCTAGATGCGTGGTGGATAAGTCGTTGTTGGCGGGTTTGTTCGCCGCCACGCTGGCCAGCAGCCGCATAAAGGCAGGATCATCCACGATGCATGCGGGGTTGATTCCTAGTGGAGCGGTGGAGAAGAAGGTGTATAGGTCCAGATATCGCTCCGCGGTGTTGGCATCAATCACCCACGACCCACGGCTCTTCTCTAGATCTAGGACGAAAGGAAAGCCAGGGGTCATAGCGTGTTGGGAAAGAACATCGAGAACGTTTTCCGCCGCGGTGTGCCGCTGTTGCTGGGTCATGAGAGCTCCCCTACTGTGACGTTCCATGCCGTGTTATGTCTTGAGCCAACGACCCACAACGATTCCGCGATTGAGCGCAACATACCCCAGTTTGACCGGAAGTCGGCAAGCGAATCACGGTTCGACAGTTAAGTCCATCATCCTTGTTCTTCCAGCGCGTTAGTTCACGTTTGTGCCTTAAAGGTGACCGTTCATTTGATCGCGTATGCCGGAGTGGATGGTTGTACCGCCGATGTCATCTCGTGTCACCCTCTTCGCCTCCCATCCGCAGGAGTAGTTCGATAGCTACTACTGCGGATGGGACCGGAAGGGGACGTGTTCGCTAGTTCAGCTATGGCTCCGTAGCGGCATCCGACGGCGAGCCCTAGAGCACGCGGAAGCCGCGTGCTCTAGGTGCCGTTTGAAGGCGGTGGTACGACTAATCCTGGCCGAGTGTCGCCCCGCCGCGTAGCCGCCGCGGCACTCATGCTGACTAAAATTCCAATCGCCAAGGTAGTGATGAGGTTGACGAAAGCAGTGCCAACCTTCTCCGCGGGAGGCTGATTACTTACCATAGGTAGCAAGAAAAGCACCACGATTGTTACGCCGGCGATCCAGGCAAAGAATGTGCGTGGTCGCGGCGTGCTGCGCAGCAAAAGGCGCATGAGCTCAGTAGCAGCCAGGGCGAGTGCGACCGCGCCAACCACGTACAACAGCAGCGGAATGATGAACCAGCTCCCTTCGCTGCCCAAAATGGGAATACGTGCGATGCCGCGAATGAGCAGAAAACCTATCAGCGCAACTCCGGCCGCCACGCCAGCCGCGGCTCGCCCACCTGACCACAGCATTGCTAATCGAGATGGATTGCGCAGCGGGTCATTTTGCACAGACACTGCGTGCGCGGGACGCTCATTGTTAGGTTCTAGGTTGTTAGCCATGTTTCTCCACAAGCCATTCATCTCGGGCGCGGCAACACGGCGACTGCTTACCCGCGCAGCAACCGCTCACATCACCGTACTATCCGCCGAGCGACTCCTCCAAACATTTCAAGAGCCAGTCGTGCCCTTGCTCACGATTGCCGCCCGAGTTCATGATCGCTGCCGCGCACCGCGATGGGTTTAACCGCCCAAATATGGGTACTACCTGCGATGGGTACCCAAGGCTAGTGAGGCTTGTCTAGAAAGTATTGAAGGGACCGCTAGTGAGGGCCGTTACTTGGCACGGTAAACGCGACGTGCGCGTTAATACCGTCAATGATCCAAAAATCATGAAACCTACGGATGCGATCGTGTGCATCACCTCCACTGCCATCTGCGGTTCTGACCTGCACTTATATGTGCGATAGACACTGTACGCCGGGCCGGCACAATCTCGCTGAGCGGCGTGTACGGCGGGAAAGTGGGTCAGGCTAACGTCCGCCGGTGGCTTGATGAGGTGTTGCCGCTGGTCAATGATCCCACGGATCCGCTCGGTGTAGAAGGCCTGGCGACCCACCGCCTACCATTGGAAGACGCGCCGCACGCATACGAGATTCTTCAGAAAAAGTAAGACGGCGCCATCAAGATAGTGTTGCGGCCGTAATAACGTTTCTGATGTTTTTCAAGAAACGTCAAGTAATTGTTTCCATGGGAGACGTTTTCGATGAGATACGCAGGGTAAGCACAACGACATGCCAGGACGAGATGACTTGCCAAGTACTTTGCTGCGGTCACCGGAGCATGCCCAGGAAACGTGGGTCAAGGCGCATGACTCCGCTATAAAGACCTACGGCTCGGGCCGGCGTGCCCAGCAGACCGCGTACGCCGCGTTGAAGCACTCCTTCGAGAAGGTCGGCGACCATTGGGAACCCAAGCCGAAGCGTGGGCCCTCTGACGAGCAGGCCAAAGGCGGCGCTGGTCAGCCAACACGTAACACGCATGGTGGCGTGGATGCTAACGCTAGCCTGAGTCATTTGCGTGACCGAGCACGCCAACTCGAGATTCCCGGCCGTTCGTCCATGTCGAAGCAAGAACTGGTCGAGGCTTTGGAGAAAGAAAGTCGGCGGCGGAGCGCACAGGCGCGGCAATGAGAGCAGCGGAACCGAATGCGGCTGCGGCGTAGTGCCCTATTTTCGCCGGGAATAGTGCGCATCCGGCGCGGGCGTGGCTTTCAATATCTGTCGGAGGTGGGTTCACCTCTTAATGATCCGGAAATCTTGGATCGCGTACGTAGCCTTGCCATTCCACCCGCCTGGCGCAGGGTATGGATCTGCCCGTATCCCAACGGCCACATCCAGGCTGTTGGTATCGATGCCGCTGGGCGTCGCCAATACCTCTACCACGCTCAGTGGCGCCGTGCCCGTGATGAGGAAAAGCACGATCGGGTGCTGGTCCTAGCGAAACAGCTCCCGGCCTTTCGAGCTCAGATCTATGCCGATCTGAACGAACACGGGTTAAGCCGACGCCGAGTGCTGGCAGCGGCGTTGCGAATTCTCGATAGCGGAGTCTTCCGGGTGGGCGGTGAAGAGTACGCCGAGGAAAACGGTTCTCGGGGTGTGGCGACGTTGTTACGCGAGCATGTAAGGATTAGCGGTGACGTGATTAAGTTTCACTTTCCGGCGAAGAGTGGTGTGGATCGCGTAGCTGAGATTTGTGACGCGGATTTGGCCAAGGTGCTCGGCTCGCTGAAACGCTGCCGGGCAGATACCGATCGTCTGTTTGCCTGCGATGACATGAAGAGCTGGCACGAGCTGCGGGCTGAAGATGTCAATGAGCGCTTCAAAGAACTCGTGGGTGAGGAATTTACGGTCAAGGACTTGCGGACGTGGAAAGCCACCGTATTCGCCGCGGAGATACTTGCCGAAACTGAGCCAGTCTCTTCCCAGCGGGCACGCAAGCGTCTAGAGGCACAAGTGATGCGTCAAGTCTCCGACGAGCTGGGGAACACTCCTGCCATCGTGAAAAAGTCCTATGTGGACCCTAGAGTGATGCAAGCGTTCGATGCCGGCATCACAATCCGGTCGGCGCTACGCCGAGCACGTGCACAAGAGCCAGAATGTGCGCGTGTGACCGTGGAGCGGGCAGTAGTGAAAATGCTGTCGGCCAAGGGTAAGTAGCTAGTTGCTGCGTCCGCGCCCCTCGAGAAGGGCTCAGTTAGTGGTGGCTGTGCCCGGTTCGAACATTTTGCGGTGCTGCGCTGCCAGCACTGTGTCAGGCGCAAGCCGCCCTGCCGCTACCTGCACTTTGTTCTTGAGCGGGCATCAACGCGGTCACGTAACGCCGCTATCCTTCAGATCTTCTCGAGAGCCTTCCTTGTTTTTGTACACGGCACCTGGAGCTGTGGACCGTTTAGCCGCGGCTCTGGTGGGATATATCCAAAGCTAAACCCGTCCTATCAGACTCGATCAAGCGGTCGGTGTGGCTCCGGCGGCAACTCGATGTATTGCTCGGAGTGAAGATATGACGTGTCGACTCATTCGAGCGGAGCTCTGTACGCGGGTGGTTGGTGGGTGATGTCGGCTACTGGAAGCATCAATTGCAACGGGTCAACCGGAGACAGCAAGAACTCCGCCAGCGAAAGGTAGAAGCGGCGTGCGGCTTCATCTCGTGCATACACGAGAACAGCTCGAATGCCAACGCTTTCGGCCAGGCTGGCGGCGTGCTGTAACGCGTCTGCGAGTAGCGCCTTGCCATAGCCCATGCGTTGGACAGTGCGATCTACCGCAAGCCTGCCCAGCAGCAAACAAGGCACTTGCATAGTAGTGTTCCGCGCTACCAATAAGGGAACGTCTTGCCGAAAAAGGCTGGCCACCGCTATCGCGTAGTAACCAACTACACGACCGTCAGCAAAAATTACATACGTTGTTGAATTGTGTGATTGTTGGCTCTGCCAAGCGAAACGGATAAGCCAATCGTCCCGTTCTAGGGCGCCGCTGCAGAAACCTTCGCAAAGATCCCCCTGCTGTAGTTTGCGCGGTGGTGAAGGCCGAGCTCTCACGCGTTCTCATCATCGAACGGCGAGGGTGCTTCTAATAAAACTTTAAGCTTTGGGAGGTCCCGACGTGGAGCATCGAGTAATTCATGAAATGCGCGCCATTGCTGTTCATCGACCGAGAAGAATCGCTGGTCGACAAGCACACGCTCCGCTTCAAGCACAGCGCTATCCAGCACGAAATCAGTTACTGTCTTGTCCGTTGCGGCGGCCGCTTGTCGGAGTAGACGCTCTTGTCGAGCGCTCGATCGGATATTAATTCGCCTATCCCGTACTCCGCGCTGCGACGTTTCTCGGCCCATGGTTACTCCCTTGTGTACGTCCAGTGTACGCACACTTTCGGCAAATGAATACCTACCGGCCAGCCTTTAAAGCTATGGCTATTTTTGCCAAGTTAGGAGAACTTGGCAAAAAATGCGCTGCCACTGACCTGGTCGTTTCATCGACGCTGATGGCGGTAGCTTGCACTCGTGCACCATGTCGTTACTCGCCGCGGTGATCGTGCTGGGATCGTGGCCGAGGAAGCGGGTACGCGATCAGCCCAGCCGTGGAGTGGGCATCCTCGCGCCTTCGCGCAGCCCGGTCAGGAACGCCTCGATTGCCTCGCGTGAGCTGTGCTGCCGGTGACCAGCCGAGTTCGGTACTGGTACGTGTGTGGTAGCCCCTGAAGCTGTTACCGCTTAGGTAGCTGTGGGAGCGGGGCAAGAACGTGTTTGCGTGCATGCTGATAGATCACAGAGGTTTTGATGCTGGCAATTTCCTTGTGTTTGGTCAGCCGATCGAGCACGAATTCTTGTAGCTGCTGCGTCCCCTGAACAGCAACGTGCACCAGTTCCCGCAACGACCGGTGACCCGTTACCTGGATGCCTCAGGAAATGAGTATCTGGCCATGTTTGGGCAGCCGGTGATGGTGTTTCAGAGCGACGCCTCGGGGTTGACGTCTGTACTGAGCCGAGCAAAGACTCGGGATGTTAAACCTTCCATTTTCACCTCAGGTCTCTTCGCGACCGGCAACGATGCCGACAACCGTTTAGTTGTTAGCCAGCTGCGGTATGAGGACCTTAACCTTGCCGGTCTTGCGTTTTCCGCCGACCGTCGAACCGCGGACAAGGTCCTCAAAGGTGTTTCACTACATCGCTAACGCCTACGTCCTCGGTTACGTATACGGTCACGCGGTCCTGTACATCAGCGTGATGAATGATCGAGAGTGGGAAGCTGGGATTGAACGTGCGGTAGGAAAGCAGCTGTTCGGTAAGCTTTCGCTTATGAGCGCCGCTGATAAGCACCACAATGTTCTTGGCTACGAGAACTTGCCGGTGGCCAAGTGACATGCCGTATTTTCGGAAAGTAGCACCTTCGTAGGCTCTACCCCGCCTGGTATGTGTATCGCAAAACTCAGGGATGAGCTCCGCGATATGCCACCCCACATTCAGCTGAGTGTTCGGCATGACATTGGCGTAGTTACCGGCAAACCCCAACGCGAGGACCAGAAGATCGATCGTCACGTCGAACTCATCCAAAGCAGTAAGCGAGGGTTTGATGATCTCGATGCTCCGGCCCGAAGCGTCTGTGAGTGGATCTAGGAAGTGCCGCTGTGCGAAACCTGCATAGCTGGCTGGATCATGAGCACGAATGTAGGTGAATGGTGGAGCGAACCCCTCGACCTGTTCATCCATGAGCACGAAGCGGGCATTTTCCCAGCTCGCGAAGTCCTTGGCATGCTGGATGACCCATTGATAAACAGGGAGGGGTGTGTTGGAGAGCGGCGCTGCCACGAAGAAGGGTCCACCTCCGTGCTCGCGTTGAAGCTCCAACCAGTGGTACCCCACCGGTTCAGCCAGCGATGGCACGGTTTCGATGTTCACGAAAGTATGCTATTGCGCTGGGTACATCGCCACGATCCAGCGTTCGGAGCTCCAAACCAGCGTGGCCTGCGGCAACGAACTGAGCGAGGGTACCCTTTCAGCCTGGCGAGCCCCGTTGATCAATACCACTCGCGTATCACGCAGGGCGGTTTCGACGAGACTTTGTGCATGTCGGGGGGGTATTGAACCAGCTGAAGTGGCTTGATCCGATGCATTCACAGATGCATCGCGCAGCCAAATGTCTAATCTGCGCATACTTGCTGTCAATCCTGCCGGGAGCTAGTAGCAGGGTGACGTCGCCATGCACCATGCTCATGTGGTCACGCAAGCTATGCAATGGCGGCAATGTTTCCGTCCTTGAAGTAAATGGATTGGTGAAGTCGGCCGCCCAGAGCGCTGGCGTATCGGGCAAAAACATCTTGTTCAGAAATTTTGCTTTGTTCGATCTGGGAGATGCGTCCTTTAGCGACACCCATGCGATCGGCGACCTCTTGTTGTGTCAGACCGTAGCTGCGTCGGATTTCAGCTAGACGATGGCCACGAACTGTAGCGAGCAGTTCCTGCTTACCCACTTCAACAGCTTCTTCACCGCCAGCACGTTAACGTGTGCAGCACGAATATTTTTCCATCGCACATAGCTGGTCATTGCTGATCCTCCTGTTCTACCTGCCGTTGTTTCAGATAGGCCTCATAGCGTTGTTCAGCCAGTGGGATAGCGCGCCGATACTATTCTTCAACCACTCATGAAGTACAGCAAAAGGTATATCTAAGGGGTAGAGGACGAGAAAATTTTGAACCAAAGAAGGACTCGTAACGTCGTCCCGAAAAGCGCGTTTAACTAGACTTTTACAGTCGCGGCTGGCTTTAATAGCATCATGGCTTCTGGATTCGACACCACGACGCAAGCCAGGATGCAGACAAACGAGGCTAACTGGGACGCGAGAACTTCGGTGCACGTCGCCAGTAAGTTCTACGGTCTAGACGGAACTATGGACGCGTTCGACTGGTTCGCCGAGTTCGAGTGGGAGGACCTCGGGGAGCTGAGCGGGCGAGACGTGCTGCACCTGCAGTGCCACCTTGGTACGGAAACCATTGCTTTTGCTCACAAAGGTGCTCGGACAGTGGGTCTGGACTTCTCCGGCGAGGCAGTGATTCAGGCTAAGCGGATCGCTGAGCAGGCTGAAGTTGAGATCGAGTACGTGCAATCCAACGTCTACGACGCGGTGGAGGTCCTTGGTGGCGGCCGGTTCGATGTGGTCTATACGGGTAAGGGAGCCCTCTGCCACCTGCCCGACGTGAATCGCTGGGCGGTGCTGGTAGCTGAACTACTTCGGCCAGGCGGCCGACTGTATCTGGTGGAGTTTCATCCTCTGCTGAACGCGCTTGGCCCCGAGCCGCGGGAGGCCACCCAGGAGTTGCTGCTCCGCCACGACTACTTGGAAGGCTGTGGTGCGGAGGAAAATGACTGGCCGTACACCTACACCGATGGCCCAGCTCTACAGGGAGAAACGGCGAGCTATCAATGGGTGCATAGCCTTGGAGAGGTCGTCAATGCCCTGATTGATGTGGGCCTACGCATCACCAAGCTGCGAGAAGTAGAACTGCTCCCATGGCAATGCTGGGAGGAAATGGTCCCAGCGGGCAAAGGATGGTGGCGGCTTCCAGACACTGAACCACGGGTGCCGCTGATGTATGCATTGTGTGCCAACAAATCGGGATGAGCCTTTCTGGCTCTGGTCCTCAGCGTTGCACTGTGTCCTCGGTGTCCTCGGTGTCCTCGAGGAGCTGGCGGGTTAGCGCTACCGCCTCTTCGGGGCTGTTAGCGATATGAAGCATTCCACGCCCAATCCGCTGAAGGAACTGGCGCGCTTCGGCATCTTCAGTGAGTAGGACCACTGACTTCTTTGCTTTCAACGCCAAGGCGATCTCGGAAAGCGTGCCGCCTTCGGCGTTACCGCAGGCGATTACGGCGTCGCTGGACAACACATTGATGTTGTTGCGGGCGCTACCCATTCCAGTCACAATGGCAACGTCTATACCATCGGATGCTTCTGCCGCATCTGGTGTGTGCAGGACCCCGATCACTAGGCCGCCTGCCTGGTTCGCGCCAATGCTTACCGCGTTCATCACTCCGACATTGCGGCCGCCACTCAACAGTACCCAGTTCTCGGCGGCGATGAGAGCTCCCAGCTGCCGCGCCCATGTAATAGCTTGCGGGGAAGCGTTTTCGCCGGAACCCATTACCCCAATAACTGTCCGTCTCATGACGATCAGGCTATCGGCATGGGCCGATAAAACCAATGCTCTGTACATTGGCGCAACAACCGCCAACGCGAGGTACTTATCTGAGCCAGCGGCGCTAGCGCCGAAGGAGCCGGAGCAAAATTGGCGGCCGGCCCCCGAACCCTTCCGCCTCAAATGCCGCGATCGCAACCCGAGGAAGATCACGCACCGTGCCGAATACCAAATATCGTGGTATCCAGGACGGGCTGAACTTGGCATTGAAGCGGTACAAAGTTTCAATCTGCCACCAGCGCGAGGCCAACCGGAGCAATCGTCCCCACAATCGTGATACTGGTCCAGCCCCAATACGCTCACCGCGTTCTAGACTGGCCCGAAGTATTGCAAAATTCAGGGAAACCTTTTGCACCCCCAGTCCTGAACAGGCAGCTAGCAGATCAGAAATCATCAGCTCATTCAAACCGTTGTCTGGCACATGTGGGTCTCGCCGCATCAGGTCTAGGGACAATCCGTCCTCACCCCACGGCACGAACTGCAGCAGCCCTCGCACCTGGCCATCCAGCTCGGCAGTCACCACAACGCATTGCGCATCAGAGCTCGGGTCTCCAAATCGAGACAGTGCCATTGAGTAGCCACGCTCAGCTGATTTGCCCAGCCAGCTTTCAGCCAACGTAGCCAGCTCAGTGGCTTTTTCCTTGGTCACGTCAGCCAAACGCTGCACGTGCACCTGATAGCCACTCCGGCGCATTCGAGACACGGCCTGCCGCACACCCCGCATAGCTCGGCCCTCCAGGGAGAACGCCGAGACATCCACTACCGCTTCGTCGCCCAGCTCTAGCGCGTCTAGACCATACCTCGCCCATACCCGAGCACCCTGCTCTGAGCAGCCCAATGCCGCCGGTACCCCGCCGTAGCGCCGGCATTGCTCGAGAAAAGCACTGCAAGCACCAGGCCATGCCTCCACATCACCCAGTGGATCTCCAGAAGCCAGCGCCACACCGGCTAGCATTCGATACACCACTGCCGCTTTACCGGTTGGGGAGAAGACCACAGACTTGTCCCGCCGCAGCGCGAAGTATGCCAACGAGTCGGTGTGGCCTTGGGAGGTGATCAGTTCGCGTAACCGCACCTCGTCGTGCTCGCTCAGCGTCGCCTTCGGCTCGGCTGAGCGCAACAGAAAATATCCGCCGGCTAACAGCGCGGCGATGCCAAACGTCAAGCCCAGGCCAGCACTGAAGTCATCCAACCAATGGGATCGAAAATCCAACGGTCCTTCGACGCCAACCAGCGCTAGGGCAGCGTGTTGAGTGCGTTGCCACGCAGTAGACGCGCTAGTAAGCATGTGCGGTCGGACGGCAAGTAGCAACCAGTTCAGGGCGAAACCGGCAGTAAGCAGCTCGACGAACACCACCACCGCGGCGAGTTTTCCTACGGGATCCGGCAGCGCGGTGAATTCTTTTCGAGTGGCGATGAATCCGCCCAGCAACGCAGCGGCGACGAGCCCAACGAAGGTGCCGTGACGCTGCATAATGTGGGTCACCACCAGCAAGCTGGTCAGCACTACGCCCACCTGCCAAGCTCGTCGCTTGCGCCGCCGTAGGCTGGTGGCCAGCATCATTAATCCCACACCGGCAACCGCGGTGAGCACCAGGCCAATTAACCTCGTGGTATGGGGCAGTTCGAACCATTGTGCCAGCTCAGGTCGAAACCGCCGGCGGGCCGATGGCACTAACACCGACAACACGGCCAATAGTCCGACTAGCCGGGTTGCCCATGTGAGTCCGCGGGCTAGCGGCACCCGACGCCAGCCTGTTACTTCCTGCTGAACGTCTGTTTCCTTAACTGGCATACTGCCTCCAGTGTCTACATGCATGTCGCCATCAGGGCGAAAAGAAGCGTAATGGACGGGTTAAGCGCCAGCGGGCGATCCAGGACAGGCCACTTAACTGGGCTTATGCGCATCGGCTGCACAGCCTACTGCCAGTCGGAAGACGGCCTTTGGGCGCCTTTGGACTGGGGCACATCCGCCGGTTATTGGCATGGCGCGGCTGGAAGGTGACCGTGATGTACCAGATTTATGGTCTTGGCCGTGCAGGCATTGGCGGGGCTGGCAAAGCGGGGTTAATGTTTGGGAAGGGTGTAGACCTCGAGGTGCGATTGTAGGTGCCCGAGGCGATCGGTCACGGTGGCGATCACCTCCCGTTCGTCGGGAGAAAATGCTGTTACGTTGACTAGGCCCTTGCCGAGCAGCCGGGTGTGGCCAGTAGTGGTGTCGATCAACCAGGTTCCGGTGCGATCGCTTCCGAAGTCACCCGAGACGCTTATCCAACGTCCGTCACGGCTAAGCGCCATTCCGTGGGGATCGTTGATGCCCGTGAAGACTTTGCGAATGCTGGCTGAATCGAGCAGTCGCCCGCCTGCTACGGGCGTAGCCAAGTACAGGTTCCAGGGGACGTTCTCTCGCTGTCTGCCCGAGACTCCCACCGTCGCAGGTGAGGCGAAGAAGGCGATAGTCCTGCCGTCTTTGGTGTATTGGGCGTCACGGGAACGGCCGTAGGGCTTGCAGAGCTCCGGAGAATCGGAGAACTTAAAGCCGGGACGGAAAACCACATCCAAAGGCCACGTCCGGCCGTCGATCGTCACTGGTTCTGGAGCCGGCAGGAAGCCCGAGGCTCCGATGGCGGTGAGGCTGTCGCACTGGCCGCCCGCGAAGCTCGCGACCCCTTCGGATGTGCGCGGACGCCACGCCACGGCCACGTTGTAGCTGCCGAGCGGCGCCAGCGAGCTCACCTGCCCATTGGCCAGGTCGATGGCGATCTCCTCAGCATGACCCGCTTCTCCTATCCTGCCAGTGAGACAGTCCCGTCTCGCGTTCAGTCGACCGTCCGGCAGGACTCCCCCCACGATGTAATCTGTCTGGACACAGTCCGCCTGCTGAGGCAGCGCAAGCACCCGCATCTCGGCGCCGTCTGGCCGAAGCCGGTAGATCTCAAGTGGCTCCGTCTGATGCTTCACGTTCTCGGGGTCGGCCACATAGTTCACCGCGATGGTCCCGTCGAAAAGCCATGCCACGTTGGAGTATTCGCCAGGCATAAGCGGAAGCCGTTTGTGCGAGACGGGCGTCAGGTCGACATTGGCAGGGCTCTTCGGCATCGACGACCGCGACTGTGAGGGGTCAGTGCACCCGGTCAATGCGAGCGCTAACGAGCACACGAGTATGGTGCTGCGAAACCAGCCGCGTGTCGATATTTCTAGCCGCTACGGTTCCCGGATTGTGGTGGCGCTTTGAGGAGGCAACATGGGCACTTGGACATCTTATGAGCTGCCGACAGCAGGCTCGTCAGCCAGGCCAGGGATTCCGAGCACCCGGTGCTGCCGCATACTCAGCGAGTCACCGATGCCCAGACGCGGCTCTGCAGCGGTCCGTTCGCACTAATGTGAGGATACTGCCATGACCCCCACACGTCGCCAGCCGACGACAGCTGCCGAGATGGCGCCCCAGCTTGAGGCAAAAAAGCCGCTGGGTTTGGCCTATCCACATCGCCGTATAGTGTTCGCCGGCGGTGCGCTGGAATTGTTCGCCACCGCACCAGACCGATCGAAGCCTCATGCTAGGAGCGCCTCGCATGGATTCTCTGCCACCGGCCCTCACCCTCGAAGACGAAGAGTCCTTCGCGTGGCGCGTTTTCCATCAGCGGCATCCCGAACTCATTCGCCGCCTGAACTGCGCTCACCCCTACGGGCCTGAGCAGCGTGAGGCGCTCAGCGCCCTGGTGGAGGAGTCTCGCTACGGTGTGATCGCCGGCCTTCCTGAGGATGCGCCAGATCGTGCACTGTGGCAGGAATGGGATCTGGGCCACGTCGGAACGCCCTGGAAAAAAGCCCTTTTTCTTTGGGCAGAGAGCTATTTCTATAGACGTCTTTTGGAAGCCGTCGGCTATTTTGCTCCAGGTGCTTGGAACGGGGTTGATCCGTTCGCGCCGTTCAAGACGGCCGAGCTCCGTTCCCCCACGCTGGATGTCGACTTCGCATGGCTCAATGACATGCCGTCATCGGCTGATCCGCAGGCATCATTTGACGCCGCACTGAGCGCGTCGCTGTACGGCAATCGCGCCGACCTCGGATTCCGACTTACGGCTGCCGGGACTAGCTCTAGTCACGAGCGGCTTGTCGCCGACGACAGCCTTCAGCTGTGGCAGTTTCTTACCGATTACGCCCCTGTCCGGATGACCTTTGTGCTGGATAACGGGGGTCGGGAGCTGCTGTCTGACCTCATCCTTGCCGACCATCTGCTCGTGACTGGCTTGGCGAGTGAGGTGGTTTTGCACACCAAACCTTTTCCGTACTACGTGTCCGATGCCACCACCGCTGACGTCGGTGACTGCCTGCGGCGCCTTACGGAGATGTCCGGCGAGCCCGGGGCCGCAGGCCGCCGCATCCATCAGGCGGCGGCTGACGGGCGCATGCGCATACGCACCCATCCCTTCCACTGCGCCCCCTTATCCTTCCACCATTTGCCCAAGGACCTCGCTGACGACCTTGGGGCAGGGGCGACCATCTTTAAGGGAGATCTCAACTACGGGCGCATAGTCGGAGACTGCGCCTGGGATCCGACGAGACCATTTCACACCGCGGCGTCCTACTTACCGGGGCCCGCAGCCGTTCTGCGCACCCTCAAATCCGATGTGATTGTCGGGCTTAGCCCGGGTTGTGTCCGGGACCTCAACAACCGCGACGCCGATTGGCGCGTGAACGGAAACCACGCACTGGTGCAAGCTGCGCTAGACCCGCGGGGAGCAACGGGCGTGGCATGAGAGACATGCCCTCAGAGATTTCGGTCGTATTCTCACCAAAATCCGAGTCGTTTGCCATTAAGCACAACATCTGCACCCAAACGTCAAGCGACGGCGCGTGTTTGAGAAATCGAGAAAGCAGGTGGTTACGTGGTACGTGCTAACTACCTCGATATAGAAGCGGCTCTTCGGCTGTGACTGGTACGAAAAAGCCCTTCGTGACCTCACCATCGAAATCTACCGTTGTCACGCCACGGAAAACGCACCCCACCCGAACACCTAAAGAGCTGCTCTGTACATTCCCAAATCATCCCTCCAGCTCTTCGTCACCAGTGCTGCCTCTCGAGATCAGTTCTCTTAGGAGCCCAAGTGCGAACAGAACCGGGTTAACTTCAATTCGCGGGGTTGCCGTCCTCCACACGCGGATTGCGGGGTGCGTCTTTGGCGGATGGTGGCAAAATAACTGAGCCTTTAGTGAATCGCCCCGGGTTTAGTGGAGGGTCTGATTCCCCGAGAGGATGATGACTATGCCAGCATTGAGGAAGTATCCGCCGGAGCTTCGTGAGCGTGCGGTGCGGCTTGTTGCCGAGGCCCGTAAGGGAAAATCCGGATCTGTCGTTGAACGCGGCGGTGGTGCGGATCGGGCAGCGTGTCGGGGTGAACGCCGACACGCTGCGGGGCTGGTGCAAGCAGGCTGCGATCGACGCCGGCGAACGTCCCGGGACCACGACGAGCGACGCCGCTCGGATCAAGCAGCTGGAGGCGGAGACCCGTGAGCTAAAGCGTGCCAACGAGATTTTGTTGGCGGCTTCCTCGTTCTTCGCGCGGGAGCTCGACCCGCGACTGCCGTGGTAGTTGGAGTTCATCGACGATCATCGTGACCGGTTCGGGGTCGAGCCGATCTGCCGGGTGCTCACCGGGCATGCCGTGTCGATCGCCCCGTCGGGTTACTACGCGTTCAAGACCCGGCCCGCGTCCGCGCGGGCCGGGTCGGATGCGGAGCTGGTCGTGCAGATCGAGCGGGTGTTTTGGGACCGAAAGCTTGGTCGCGGGATCAGCGGCGCCCGTAAGGTCTGGCGGTTGCTGCGCCGCGAAGGCATCATCGTGGCCCGGTGCACGGTCGAGCGGCTCATGCGCCAGCTTGGGCTTCGCGGGATCCGCCGCGGCAAGCAGTTCATCACCACCAGACCCGATGACACCGCGACGCGGCCCCCAGATCACGTGCAACGCTGCTTCCGCGCCGACCGGCCGAACGAACTTTGGGTTGTCGACTTCACCTATGTCCCGACGTGGTCGGGAATGGCGTTCACCGCGTTCGTCACCGACGTCTACTCCCGCAGGATCGTCGGGTGGCGCACCACGAATCCAATGCCCACCGAGCTCCCGCTGGACGCCCTCGAGATGGCGCTATGGGTTCGCGGTCGTGCCGGCAACAGCGTCGATGGTGTGATCCATCACAGCGACGCGGGGAGCCAATACACGGCTCTGCGCTACTCCGAGAAACTCGCAGACGTCGGCGCGATCGCCTCAATCGGGACCGTCGGCGACTCCTACGACAACGCCCTCGCCGAGACCGTCGTCGGGCTCTACAAGACCGAGTGCGTGAAAATCGACGGCCCGTTCCACACCGTCGACGAGCTCGAACTCGCCACCCTGTCCTGGGTGCACTGGTTCAACGAAAACCGCCTGCACTCCTCGATCAGCTACCTCACACCGACCGAATACGAGGACGCGTACTACCGTGAAACCAACCCCCAGCGCCAGCCGGTGTTGGGAAAACTCGCCCTCCACTAAACCCGGGGCGATTCAACCTTTCTCGACGACCACTCACGGTTCGCGCTATCGGTCACCGCCCACACCCGGGTCACCGGACCGATCGTGCTGACATCCTTCCGTGACACCGTTGCCGCCCACGGGATTCCAGCCTCTACCCTGACCGATAACGGCATGGTCTACACGACTCGACTCGCCGGCGGCCGCGGTGGCCGCAACGCCTTCGAAACCCAACTGCGCACTCTGGGTGTGAATCAGATCAACTCCACCCCCAACCACCCCACCACCTGCGGCAAGGTTGAACGATTCCAACAAACACTCAAGAAATGGCTCCGCGCCCAACCCGACCAGCCAGCTAACCTCGACCAGCTACAGACCCTGATCGAGGTGTTTGTCGATACCTACAACCACCGCCGACCTCACCGATCCCTACCCCACCAGGCCGTCCCGGCAGCGATCTACACCACCGTCCCCAAAGCGCTACCGAGCCAGAGCCGAGACCGCGACAGCCACTACTCGGATCCGCCGCGACCGCGTCGATGACTCCGGCTCAGTCACCCTGCGCCACAACAGCAAACTCCACCACATCGGAGTGGGCCGAACCCACGCCCGAACCCGCATCCTGCTCCTGATCCACGACCTCAACATTCGCATCATCCACGCCACCACCGGACAACTCCTGCGCGAACTGATCCTCAACCCCACCCGCGACTACCAACCCCGAACAAAGAAAAA
>QHCE01000047.1 GCA_003243955.1 Acidimicrobiales bacterium
TACCAAGCTGCGCCACACCCCGTTGTTGAGTTATGCGCGCTTCGTTTGGGACGTCCGTCCCTCACGCTGCGCGTGTTGCCGACAGTACAACTGCCTGCCAGTACTGCTGAGTCTAACCCATGAGTCCGTGCCCCCAAATGCAACTGCTGGGTGAAACTAACTGAGGTTACTGCAGGGCCGTTTTAGTAACGATCGAGGCAGCCGGCACCAAGGTCAGCATGATCGCCTCGGGAGGGCAGCCAAAACGAACGGGTGCATACGGCGAAGTCCCAATGCCGGCACTTATGTGTAGGAAACTGTTCCCGCGCCAACGATGCAAGCCGCGCGCCCGCTGACGGTCAATACCGCAGCTGGTGACCACGGCTCCATAACCGGGAATTCGCACCTGGCCGCCGTGGGTATGACCGGCTAGCACTAGCTCGAAGCCGTCGGTCATAAAACTCGTCACCACGTCCGGTTCCGGCGAATGGGTGAGCCCGATGTGCAGATCAGCTGAAGCATCAATCCTTCCGGCCACAGCGGCGTAATCGTCGCGCCTCAGGCTCGGATCGTCCACACCGGATAGCTCTACGCGGCGGCCACCCGCATCGATGACGATCCGTTGATTTGTTAGCTCCGACCAGCCCAGTGACCTCAGCGCTTTACAGAGTTCCCGAGTCGGCATAGGTGCCCCCCCTCGACCACCTAAAGCAGCCGAGCTTGTGGAGGCGGCAGAAGAATACTGCCATGGCCCCTTGGGGACGGGCCCGTAATAATCGCTGTTACCTAACACAAATGCGCCAGGACGTTCAGCTAGTGGCGACAGCGCATGTAGCACGCTATCCACCGCATCTTCGGCCGCCAGGTTATCGCCTGTCACCACAACTAGATCCGGATCCAGCGCGGCTAAGCCTCGGAGCCATGCTTGCTTGCCGTGCTGGCGCGCCAGCATGTGTAAATCAGAAATGTGCAGGATCCGAAACGGTTCGCTGTCTGGCGGCAGCACCGGTACGTCTAGTCTGCGCAGCCGCCAGGACCGCGGTTCAATCACTGTGGCGTAATACGCGGTCCCCACCGCGGCCACCCCAACTAGACCTGCGGCCAACCACAGCGTGGCGCGGCCGCGACGAGACCTCATCGCCATTTCAGTTCCCGTGCCCGAAGTGTCGTCCCGGGCGATCCCGCCCCTGACGGTCAGGTGGTTGGGATATTTGTGGCCGGCCGGCATCATTAGGGAAATTAGGAAAGTCGGGCTCGCCCGGTTGGGCGGAGCTTGGCGGGGAAGCCTGAGTAGGCGCAGGTTGCTCCCCGTTGCTGAGATAAATGGTTACCGGTGAGCCCTTCGGGGCGGATTCTCCACCTTCTGGATCGGTGCGGCCGACGCGCCCTTCCGGAGCATCGGAGGCGACCCGATCTGGACTGTCGGTCACAGTGAAACCGGCACGTACGATGGTCCGCTTAGCGCTTTCCAGCTCCGAACCCACCACCCGAGGAACGGTCCCGGTCTCTCCTTGCACAAGGTTAGCTTCTGGTGGCGTGAAGTTTTCGTTTGGAAGGCCTTGCAGCGCAACTGCCATAGTGCTTTTGAATACCAGTTGCGGGTTGCGCGTATGACCCACAGTGGTGTTGGGCTCATCCGGATTGGCCTGGAAGACCGCGGCCGCCATATTTGGGGTATATCCGACGAACCACGCGGCGTTGTCGTTGTCTGTGGTACCGGTCTTGCCGGCCACCTGACGCTTCAGAACGCCGGTGATATCACCTGCCGTCACGCCGCTCTGGGAGTTCACACACTTGCCTCCTGCAACAGGGGTACCCCCTACTGGGCACTTTGCCGCATCGTTGGCCGCGTCAGCCACTGCCGGTGGAATCACTTGCGAACAGGTGCTTTGAGCATAGGGAAGCTCCTTCCCAGCCGAATCAGCGATTTTCAACAACGGGGTTGGCTCACAGCGTTTGCCTCGAGCGGCCAACGTGGCGTAGGAGTTAGCCATGTCCAGTGGGCTCACCTGTGCTGTACCCAGGGTGAATGAGCCCCAGCCATCCGGGTTTGCTTTGTTTTCCAGATCCTTGCCAGCCCGGAACGTCACGCCCAGCTTTTCTGCCGCATCTACCGCCGCTTTGACTCCCACCTTTTCTTCCAGCTGCACAAAAAATGTGTTGACCGATTCACCGAAACCCGACCACATGGTATGTGTGCCTGTCATGAATCGATTGTCGTTTTTCGGACAATAGTAGAATTTACCACCTCCTCCTTGGCACGAGGCCGGCCCTTTGTCTTGGACGTATTTCGATACGTATTGTTCTGGCGCGTGGATTCGAATGCTCAGGGGTATCCCTTTCTCCAGTGCGGCGACCATGGTGAACATTTTGAACGTCGACCCGGCTTGATATCCCGCTGACTCGGTCGTGCCCGACAGTAGCGCGATAGTAGAATTAGGATACTTTCTGCCGTAAGCATTTGGCGCTATGCTGTAGGTTCGGTTGATTGCCATGGCTTTTACCCGACCAGTATTAGGCTCAACAACAACCTCGCCGAGTGCATCGGAATTGTTAGGGGAAACCTGATTGTCTATCGATTTTCTTGCGGTCTCTTGAATTTTAGGATCCAGCGCTAGAGTTATGCGGTACCCCCCTCGCTCCAACTGGTTTTCGCGCTCCTGCCGGGTTTTACCAAATGCTTTATTTTGCTTGAACCATTCCACAAACCATCCGCAGTAAAAGCCAAAAGACTCCCGATTCTGGGCATTTTCGCACTGTCTTGGCATAACCTTCGGGTTGAGTTTTATCGCGTCGGCTTTAACGGCGTTTACATCATTTTGGGCAGCGTAATTAAGGCTTCCCATCCGGTCCAGTACGTAGTCTCGGCGTTCCTTGGCTTTGCTGCTTTCTTCGTTCAATGGGTTATACAGCGTGGGGTTTTTCACCATTCCGGCGATAAGGGACGCTTCTCCGAGTGTGAGATCCTTTGGCTCCTTAGAGAAGTAAGCCTGCGCTGCCGCATAAACGCCGTAGGCGCCATTGCCAAAATAGGCAATGTTGAGATAGCGCTCGAGTATTTCTTCTTTCTTCAGCTGTTTTTCCAATGCTATGGCATAACGTAGCTCTCGCACTTTACGAGCCGGAGTGTCGGCTACGGCAGCTTTATCCTCTTTTTCGTTTTGAGCCGAGTACCGAAGAATGTTTTTCACCAGTTGCTGGGTGAGCGTCGAAGCCCCTTGTTGTATTTTTCCCGCGCTTTGGTTGGCTAATAAGGCCCGGATTACGCCGGGGCCATCGAAGGCGCCGTGTTGGAAGAACCGCTGATCCTCCGTGGCAATTATTGCATTACGCATTAATGGAGGAACGTCAGCCAGTTTTACATACACCCGATTCTGTTCATAGAATGAGGTAATATATGAGCCATCGGCGGCATACAGCATGGAAGTCTGTGGAATCGGGGCTGATTTAAGCGTACTCGGTAGGGCTTGGAAAGCATCCGAGGCCGCCTTGGCGGTGAGGCCGGTCACTCCCACCATGGGAAAGGCGGCTGCGGCGGCGACTAATCCGGCAATTAATCCACACATTGCCAGGGTGACCAGTGGGCCAAATTTCCTGGTATCAAGTTTGGGACGGCTGCGCCCAGACGGCGGAGGCGGTGATTCGGTCTGGGCGCCTGATCCGTACTGCTCGGCCACGTGGTCACTCGTCTCTGCTTTGATCTCTAGCCGTCATTTCATCTGGCTGTTGAGCTGGTAGTAGCTAATCCTTGCGAAAAACTGTACGCCGCAATCGTAACTGAACTTCACTGCGCACGTCCGCAGTCGAGATAGCACGCTGAGCACAGGTTAGCCAACGAATCACTGAAAACTGTGCAAAACGTGTTCCGCTGTGTGTAGTACCACATTTAGGTCCTGAGCTGCATCGCTTCCTCCATTTGGATGACGATCTCAGCGGACGGCCAGGTAAGTTCTGTGCGATCGGTGGCTGCCGTCTGGGATGTCCTCTTTGTAGCGTCTGAGACCTGGAAGTGTATTCCCGTGCAAATCTAACGGGTTGCGCTGGGACGGGGGGACCTAATGTACAAAACACGTGCCACACACAGTGAATCCGTAGGCATGATCGTGGACTGGGCGTCGAGGGGAGCCTGCCGCTCATCTGACCCAGACGCGTTGTTTGTCCAAGGATCGGCACAAAATCGTGCGAAGGCGGTTTGCCTTGGCTGTCCGGTTCGCAGCGAGTGTTTAGCCGATGCATTGGACAACCGGATCGAGTTCGGCGTGTGGGGTGGGATGACTGAGCGCGAGAGGCGCTCATTACTTCGGCGGAGCCCTAAAGTCACATCATGGTGGAATCTGCTATCAACCGCGCGTGCTCAGCATGAGCTGCTCCCGTCCAGCAGCCTGCCAGTATAGTCCCGGGACTTAAACTCCCAATTCCCGCTACCCCCTGGAACGGTTAGTACTGGTAGCCAGTTCCACTGGATGAAGGAAGCGGCGCCACGCTTGGGTAGCTCCCACTACTGGGTGGAGCAGCAGGGTAACCCCCACCGGAGTAGCCCCCTCCGGGTGAGATACCAGGAGTCCCCGGGACTCCTTCCCCACTCGCGCTGAAAGATCCGGTGTTACAGACCAACCACTTATCTTTTTCTTTGACTACTTCGACCGGGAAATTTTTCTTAAGACCGCTTTGACGTGTAATCGAAATATCAACGTTGTAGGACGTGTCAGAAACTTTCTTAGCGTCTCCGACGTCAATCTCGGTATCTTTGAGTAGTGAACTCCAGTGAATATTTTTCAGTAAACTCGATTGAGCCTTTATATAGTCGCTGAGCTTTTTGCATGTATAGCTGGCCGCTTTATCTAGATCGTTGTTCTTGAATGCGTTCACGTAGTTCTTTACGGTCTGCTTGGACGCCTTTTCGGGGGAATCAGGCTCCTTGTCCTTGCCTAGCAGTAAAAATGCGCCACCTCCGACGAGCAGCAGCAGCACAAGCACACCCACTACGATGCCTATGACCAGGCCGGTTTTTTTCTTGGTCGGAGGGTATGCGCCGTATGGCTGCTGTCCGTAAGGATTTTGGCCGTAAGCCTGTTGTGCATACGGGTTTTGGCCGTAAGCTTGCTGTTCATACGGTTGCTGACCGTAGCCCTGTTGGCTTTGGGGCGGCTGTCCCGGCTGGTAACCGTAGCCTGCGGCAAGGTTGGGATTTTGCGCCCCAGGATAAGGGGAATAGGGTCCAGGAATCGTGCCGCCGGCTGCCCCGCTGTAAGGCGCGGGTGGCCCACTTGCGCCTTCTGGGCCTGCTCCTCCTGGAGCTGGATAACTGGGCACCCCAGCTCCAGGCACCGTATACGGCGTTTGAGGTTGATCATTGGCATACGGATTTGCAGGAACGCCATAGCCACCTGCGCCGGCCGGTTGCTGCCCGGGAGCCGGCGGACCTGAACTGTGACCCTGATCCCCGCTTTCGGAGTGGGGATGCTCTGGGCCACCGCTTGGTGGTTGTGTCATGACGCTGGTCTCCTTGCTCGCATCTGCTTAGCCGTTAAGCGGGCTGCCCGTATACTACCGAGGTACTCGGCGTATGACACCCATGTTTCGTAGAATCGCCGAAGACTGACGGCCTGTTCTAGTGGTTTTCAGTAGCCTGTGGGCAGACTTTCCACCCACCGTCTTGCTTAAGCACTGGGTATTCTTTCGTACTTTTTTGCATCGTACTCTCGCCGTTCCTTGAAACGATCGCATCGACATCGATCCTTACGAGGTACTTGGTCGCGGAAATTTTTTGCGGCGCGCCGACGGTATAATCGAACTTGCTGAAGCTGTATTGATCACTCACTTTTAACTTTTTGCCTTGGGTAAATTCCTGACAGAGTACCGCTTCGGCTTGGCCGGCATCCCGTTCTTTAATAGATTTCATGTACAGCGTTACCGCTGCGCGGGGGTCTTCGGTCGTCTTAGACGAGGTGGAGTACCAGACAGTGCTCCCGATAGCCAGACTAACTATTACTGCGGCACCGCCGATGATGAACCATGCTTTTCGGGACTTAGTTGGCTGCACGATAGCCGCACGACCATCGTCAGCTGAGCTCGTGGCGCCGCTGCTGGGCGTAGTTTCCTCGCCAGAGTTACCGGAGTCGGAATTACTCATGCTCGTGTCCTTGAAGGTGCGGATAGGCGATTGTACTAAACCTTACGGAAGCACATCATACTTCTCGCTGCTTGCCGAGATCCGGCCGTGCTAGTTCAGCACAGCTCTCACGCGCACGACCTTGAGCCAACGGTAGAGTTTAGGTATGCAGACATCTGTAACGCAATGGGAATATGTCACGGTCCCCCTTCTCATTCATGCCACGAAACACATTCTCGACACCTGGGGCCAAGACGGCTGGGAGCTGGTGACAGTAGTACCGGGACCTTCGGCGGATCAACTCGTTGCCTACCTCAAACGACCCAAGGATCACTCGTGAGCTTGCCTTCTGTGCGACTTGCCGAACTAAACATCACGCTGCCTCCGGTAGTGCCGCCAGTGGCGACTTACGCTCCGGCCGTGCGTACCGGAAACTATGTGTACGTGTCCGGGCAGATACCTATCGCCGATGGCATTGTGCTGGCGACGGGGAAGCTGGGAGCGCAAATCTCCGTAGCACAGGGCGCCGCGCTGACAAAGCAGTGCGCACTCAATGCGCTGGCCGCTATCGACAGTCTTGTTGGTATCGATCACGTGCGCAAAGTCGTAAAGGTTGTTGGCTTCGTTGCTTCCGCGCCGGGTTTTACTGAGCAGTCGATGGTGATCAATGGGGCAAGCGAACTGCTGGGTGAAGTATTTGGCGAGGCTGGCCGTCACGCGCGCAGTGCCGTGGGCGTAGCGGAGCTACCGTTAGGCGTTCCAGTCGAAATAGAGATGATCGTCGAGGTAGAAAGTATAAGGACTGAGGTCACCTTCAGTTGATTTCTGCCAAGGCCGCGGGAGCCGCCGCGTACGACAATGGAGCGAAGCGGAATGGGTACGCAAGGAGCCGAGAACGCCGGCAGGGACCTATTGGCGAACGATACTAGCGGGACCGACGGGCGAGTCTCTCGGGATCCAGGATAACCACGCTCTTGCCTTCTAACCGAAGCCAACCTCGCGACGCGAAATCTGCTAGTGCCTTATTCACGGTTTCACGCGAAGCGCCAACCAGCTGTGCGAGTTCTTCTTGGGTAAGATCGTGAGTAACACGTAGCGCAATTCCCTCTCGGGCACCGAAGCGCTTGGCCAGAAGAAGTAAATGCTTGGCCACTCGGCCAGGCACGTCGGTGAAGATCAAGTCGGCGAGCATGTCGTTGGTGCGCCGCAGTCGCCTGGCCAGAACTCGAAGTAGCTGTTCAGTGATCTGCGGTCTAGCCGCAGCCCAAGGACGCAGCGCATCCTGACGCAATCGACCCAGCCGACAGTCGGTAAGTGCAATAGCGTTGGCAGTGCGCGGGCCTGGGTCGAACACCGATAGCTCGCCGCAGATGTCGGAAGGCCCCACCACGGCTAGCAGGTTTTCTCGACCGTCTGGGGTGCGACGCCCTACCTTCACTTTTCCGCGTAGCACAACGAACAAGCTGTCCCCAAACTCACCTTGAGTGAAGATCGCGTGGCCTTTGCTGACCTCAATGAACTCCAGCTGTTGGGCAAGCTCCTCCGCGTCCGGTTCGGCGATGCCCTGAAATAGACCACACCGAGCAAGTACCTCGTCCATTACTGAACACCTTTCGTTAACCCCGAGATAGAGAGCTTTCGCCAATTGGCACCCCCGGCCAGGGAGGTGCTTTGATGGCCACAGCGACCAGCATCTCTTATGCAGCGTTAACTTACCGCTACTCAGTACGCTTTCGCCCGACGCGGCCCGGTGATGTCGACAGCTGGCCCTCTAAACTGATCGAGTGATTGCTGCGCGAGCAACTGGCCCACGCCGCTTGCGACCTACTCCAACGCTGGTCCAACGGGCACATGACATAAACGCAGAGCTTGCTCGCCTCCATCCTGATGCGCACTGCGAACTAGCGTTCTCCACTCCACTGGAGCTGACAGTAGCGACCATTCTTTCAGCGCAATGTACAGACGTTCGGGTCAACGCGGTCACTCCAACCTTGTTTGCCCGCTATCCGGATGCGCTGGCATATGCCAGCGCTGCGCGCGCGGAATTAGAGGAGCTGATCCGTTCAACTGGGTTCTTTCGCAACAAGGCCAGCTCGCTGATCGGGCTTGGCCAGGCGCTTGTTGAGCGCCACCATGGTGAGTTGCCGCGCACCATGGCTGAGCTGGTGCAACTACCTGGAGTGGGCCGCAAGACAGCTAACGTCGTTTTGGGTAACGCGTTTGACACGCCCGGCATCACGGTTGATACTCACGTGTCCCGATTGGTACGTCGATGGCGCTGGACCCGCCATGACGATCCAGTCAAGATTGAGCACGCCGTCGGAGCGTTGCTACCGGAGTCGGAATGGACGCTTTTTTCACACCGTGCGATCTTTCACGGCCGTCGGATCTGTCATGCGCGTAAGCCGGCTTGCGGCGCTTGCGCGCTGGCGCGGTACTGCCCCTCCTACGGAACGGGTCCCACCGATCCCTTGGAGGCACGGGCGCTACTTCGAGGAAATCGGGTCGCTGAGCTCGCTGTATTGGCTGAACTCGACGACGTTGCGGGCAACCCCGTTGTAGGGCGAGCTCAGAAAGCCGTAACGCGGTGAGTCATTTTCGCGCGGCCGTCTTGGCTGTCGCGATAACGCTAGCCTTGGTAGCCGGTTGCACCGCCGAGGCTGACCGACCAGAAGCCGCACGGCAGTCTCTGACAGGCTTTGCCGCCTGCCCCACCACGTCGACCACATCAATCTCCACCGAACCTCATCCGCTACCGAAGCTATCGCTGCCGTGCATGGACGGTAGTGGGCGTCGCTTTGCGTTGCGCTCAAGCATCGGCAAACCAATGGTGCTTAATTTATGGGGCTCGTGGTGCCCCCCCTGCGGCAAGGAGCTTCCAGCGTTCGTGAACGTTAACGCAAGTGCGGCTGGCTCACTACAGGTGATGGGCGTGGTGACCGAAGATTCCGCCACCCGTGCCCGAGAATCAGCCGCAGAGCTGGGCATGGGCTTTCCGAACCTGTATGACCACTCCGGGCAGCTTCGTCGTGCGCTTGGTGTAAACGCACTACCAGTGACGTTGTTCGTCGACAGCGCAGGAGGGTTGCGCAAGGTGTACGCCGGTCCGATTTTCACCGAAACCAGTCTCCGTGAAGCCATCGGGCGCTATCTTGACGTCACCATGGATAGGGAACGATAGCGGTTATGAACGGCGACTTGTTTAGCTTTGATTTGATGGACATCGTGCTGTTGGCTGCCGCGGTGGCATTCGGCGTGATGGGATACCGCCAGGGGTTTGTCGTCGGCGCGCTTTCCTTCGTTGGATTCCTCGGGGGCGCGTTGGTAGGTCTACAGCTTGCGCCTGTTGTCGCTAATCGATTCGCGACATCGTCGACGCGGCTTTTTGTGGCGCTCCTAGTGGCTTTCGGTATTGCGGTGGTCGGCCAGAGCTTAGCGCTGGCACTTGGTTCACGAATCCGGGAGCGACTCAAAAACCCCCAGCTGCAAACGTTGGACAGCTCTGGCGGTTCGGTGGTGTCGGCGCTCACCATGTTGCTTGTGGCATGGATGCTTGCCGCGCCGCTAGCCTCCGTACCCGAACCGTGGCTGGCAGCTCAAATTCGCAACTCAAGGGTGCTGTCGGTTGTCGACTCGGCTATGCCCGATGGTCTGCGCAGAGCCTACAGCTCGTTCAGCGATGCCGTGCGCCAACAAGATTTCCCCGAGATTTTTGACGGACTCGCCCCCAGCGATGTTCCGCCCATTGCCTCACCGGATCCGGCTTTGGCGCAGTCCGCGGTAGCGCGGCAGGCACGCCGCTCGGTGGTGAAGGTGGTTGGTCAGGCACCTAGCTGCGATCGCCAGCTCTCGGGCACGGGTTTCGTTTACGCACCTAACCACATCCTCACCAATGCTCACGTAGTTGCTGGTACCGATAGTGTTCGGGTTGAGCTGCTGGGTAGGCACTATTCGGCCCGGGTAGTGAGCTACGACCCGCAGCGCGACCTTGCTGTGCTGTATGCGCCAGGTTTAACCGCACCGATAATTAGTTCGCATGGGCTCGTCGCTGCTGGCGCGGACGCTATTGTGGTTGGTTTCCCACTCGACAACCCATACACTGTGGTCGCCGCACGGGTTCGAGGGCACCGCGACCTACGAGGCCCAGATATTTACGGTGACCAGAAGGTAACTCGAGAGATCTATTCGATCCGAAGCACGGTGCGGCCGGGGAACTCGGGAGGCCCCCTGCTTTCACCGGATGGTTCAGTTATCGGAGTCATTTTCGCGGCGGCAGTCGACGATCCCAGTACCGGTTATGCGCTGAGCATGCGGGAAGCAGCGCCGGTTGCCGATGCTGGTCGCGTCGCTACCCGTGAGGTAGGTACCCAAGGCTGTGATTGAGCGGTCGCGCAGCCGTGAGGGCCAACATTGCAAGCCTATGGTGTCGCAGCCCAGGAAAGTAGCGCCTGATTTGTACGGCTGGAATCCTCTAAGTGAGGGAAATGCCCCACTCCGGTTAGCTCCTGATAGTTGTATTCGTTTCGGACGTATCGCTGCGCTCCGGCCACCGTGCTAGGCAGAATGCAGCTGTCGGCGCTGCCATGTAACTGCAGTACCGACTGGGGAATGCACCGGTTCATAAGAGCGGCGTATTGCCACCCGCTCCGCCGAGTCAACGAACGAATCGCCCAACGGTAGTACTCCAGCGCGCAGAATGCCACATGGTTGGTGCGCATGCCGACTACACATGCGGCGGCGTGTTCGGCGCATGCGCTCGTAGTGCGCCATTGTGGTCCGGCCCACCTGTGGACCAGCGCGTTGAGGTAGGCGCCATTGTTTCGAGTGAGCACATATTCAAAACGTGGAAGCTGAAACGCAAACATGTGAGCCAGCGCACTGCGTTGCTTATGGTCGGCGAGCATCGCTCGACGTATCAGCAGCGGATGGGCAGCCGCAATCACAGCCAGCTTGCTGACCAGACGCGGGTGGAACGCGGCCGCACTCCACCCCAGTAACCCGCCCCAGTCGTGCCCGACGACTAGCGCGTTACGTTGCCCTAACGCCCGAATCACCCCTGCGACATCGGCTGCGAGGGTGTAGGCGTCATATCCGCGGGGCGGTTTGTCTGAAGCCCCATAACCCCGAAGGTCCATGGCTACTGCGTGGTATCCAGCTGCGGCGAAAACTGGAAGCTGCTCTCGCCAAGTCCACCAGTAATCCGGAAAACCATGCAGAAATAGCACTAGCTTCCCGCTCCCACATTCGGCAAGGTGGAAACGGTTACCATTGGCGCTGATGAAGCGGTGGGACCAAGGTCCCGGCACCAGTAGTGCTTTGATATTGGCTGAAGCTTTCACGTTGGCTGCAGAGGCGACATTAGCGAGGCAGGCCAGCGCGAACTGGTACAGATGAGGCCATGTTTATCTTGTGCTTTGCTCCCCACCCACCTGAGGTCGGTTTGTGTGCGGTGATGGTAGATATCCATCTGCCTAGCCAAGCGGACTAGGTGTCTGGGTAGCTACGGGCTTGGCTGAGTCAACAAGCTTCGGTCGTGGTAACAACGTAGGACCCACATTGTAGAGCGTGAGTAGCGCGCCTACCACTGTTACTAGTGCGAAGGTAAGCATGAGGTACCCACCGGCGGAGAAGTTGATTCCATGCGCGAATGTAGCGTCTCCAAGATAGCGGGCGTAATCACTGCCAAAGACTACTGATCTAGATGAAGTCGCATACCCTAGCAATACTAGAAAGGCGAACGCCGAGCACATCACTTGTAGCTGTGGCGCTGAAAAACGCAATAGCTTCAGCTGATGCCCTGTCAGGTAGCCAGCTGCACTCAACCCACTGGCTGTTACGGCTCCTAGAACGACGAACCACGTGAGTGGCGCCATAAACGTTTGAGCCTGCCATGCGTTAAACCACGTGTCGTACCCGCTGCGCTCAATGGGGCCCCGCAGTGAATCACTGTAGGAGACGAAAGGAAAGAAGGAAAATAGCAGCACCATCAGCCCCCCGCCGACAGTGAGTGCGTCTGAGACGTTGAAGCGCGGGTTCGTTGGCATTGATCCAGCGTGCAACTGTGGGGATATCACGGCCTTAGCTACTGGTGGCGCATTGGAGGGAGGGGCCGACTCCGGGACGGCTGTTTCGGCGCCAAACGGAACATCGTGGGAACTCAACGCGCCAGGTCCTTTCGTTAGTGGCAGCGCATAATTAAGGTTTATGCGTTCGAATCGTGACGGTCTAGGATGACTAGGCTCGGGTTAAATATGACTTGGTGACGATTTTCTCGGTGCAGGCTGCCTACATCCTGCTGCTGAGCATGCACACCGGGTAAGCCCAGTGGATGTAGCGAGCTCGAATACGTGCGGCCGATCCACCTGAGAGGTTAGCCGGACCAGTCTAGCTGCTTGACGGCGCAGAAGGTTCCGCTTTCGTTAATTTTCGTCTGACATGAGCCTGGTCTTATCCGCGCGGCCTCTAATCGCTGCATGGCGCAGCGGTGAATTTAAGTACATTGCTTGGCTCCAGTGTTGACAAAGATCCGTGTATACAAAGAGACGGCGCCTCTGGCGAGGCGCCGTCATGCATAGTCCAGATCAGGTTACCAAGCGCTCACCTTTTCGTCTCGAGAACAGATCACCTGGGTGCTCCGTTCCGACATGCCTCCCGCGGCTGGCCGAGCGTGGGTTCCTGGTGGCTATGCGCGGAGATCAGATGTTCAGCTGACCTGCCCATCAGATCTCCGTATCTAACGTTCTACCGCTCTAATCCGGCTAGGACAAGAGGCTGAATCAAGATTGTCCCGATCAATTTTTGATGTCTCGATTCCAGGTGAGCCGCCGCAATCGAGAGGAGAGGCTCCCAGACACCCTCTCAAGTAGCCCTAACAACGAATCTGTGGCGAGTTTCCACAGCTTGAGTGTGGCTGCACATATCTAGCGCTGCATCAGCTAAACCCGTTTCCACGGCGTCAGGGTGAGCGTGCCCCTGATACCACTGGAGAGGTTTTCGTGCCCGTCACATCACCGCGCCCGCTGTTTTTGGTAACGGACCCAGTGCTACTGGACCAACTACTGCATATTGCCGCTTCCGTCGGCGTTGAACCCGAGCTTGCACCGGATGCGGCGGGTGCCCTGCGGTCATGGTCAAAAGCGCCGCTCGTGGTGCTAGATGAAGTAGCCGGAGCGCAGCTCGTCCGGATGCCCCCGCCACGTCGTGGCCGGGTTGTACTGCTGAGCGCAACTTCAAGCCTGAACCGCGGCTCGGCGCCTCCCGGCGAGACGACTTGGCGGCTTGCCGCTGAACTCGACGTCGACCACGTGGTCGAGTTACCAGTTGGCGCATCGTGGCTAGGTGAGCGTTTAGCCAGCGCGACGCACGGGCCAGCCGGGGTGGTGGTCGGAGTGGTGGGCGGTCGCGGTGGCGCGGGCGCAAGCGTATTGGCCAGCGCTTTAGCGGTCACTGCGGCTCACTCCGGTCGCCGAACCATGCTGGTTGACGCAGACCCGCTGGGTGGCGGACTGGATCTACTACTAGGACGGGAGAGCTATGCGGGTGCGCGCTGGCCCGATCTATCCACTACTTCCACTGGTGGAGTGAGCGGCGAAGTCCTCGACACACTACCTCGAGTAGGCGAATTGTCCCTGCTCTCGTGGGACCGAGGCGAGCAGCTTGCTATTGCTCCGCGCACTCTCCGTCAGCTGCTCGACATTGCCAGACGCGGTAGTGAACTGGTGGTCGTGGACCTGCCTCGGGCACCGGACGAAGCGGCAAAAGCAGTACTGGATGCTGCTGACGTTGTAGTCCTTGTTGTTCCGGCAGAGGTTCGTGCGGTAGCGGCAGCTAGCCGCGTAGTTTCGGTGATTCGTCCGCACTGCGAGCACCTGCGAATAGTGGTGCGTACACCCGCTCCAGCTGGTATTACCTCAGTCGAAGTGGCCGCTGCTCTACAGCTACCTCTGCTGGGAACGATGCTATGGGAACCTTCCTTGGCGGCAGCGGTAGAAAAGGGTGTTGCTCCGGGTAGCGGGAAAAGGGGTGCGCTCTGCACGCTCAGCAGAGCGCTGCTCGAGCAGCTGCTCAGTGACCCGAGTGGGATCCGCCAGTGACCGAGCAGCTCAGTCTCGCAACCCAGGTGCGTCGCTGGCTTACTGACGCCGGCGCGCCGCTGACACATGATCGTGTAACGGCGGCCGCCCGGGCCATCTGCGGTGACACCGCGGGTAATGACTTGGTGGTGCATCACCTGACGCGGACGCTGCGCACCGAACTGATTGGTTCAACGGCCCTCAATGCACTGCTCGATGACGTCGCTGTCACAGATGTGTTGATAAATGGCGCGCAAAGCACCTGGGTTGATCGTGGGGGTGGGTTGCAACGCGTGGTGTTGCCGCAACAAAGCGAGGTCCAGCTGCAGTGCATGGCCCAACGGCTGGCTGTGGCTTGCGGGCAGCGGCTTGACGCCGCCAAGCCTTGGGTAGATGCACGCCTGCCAGATGGCACGCGGTTACATGTTGTCATTCCACCGATCGCGGTCAGTGGTGTTTGTGTGTCGCT
Organism: Acidimicrobiales bacterium; assembly: GCA_003243955.1. Taxonomy (GTDB): domain Bacteria; phylum Actinomycetota; class Actinomycetes; order Mycobacteriales; family QHCE01; genus QHCE01. Next base: position 14,633 of record QHCE01000047.1, read on the forward strand.
GCGTACGTTCCGTCCACGGGTGTTCTCCCTAGCCGACCTGGTGGACCAGGGAGCTTTGCCGTCTCGTGCGGCGGGCCTCCTGCGCGCGCTGCTCGTCGCCAAGCGCGCATTTCTTGTTACCGGTGGTACGACATCGGGAAAGACCACATTCCTGGCGAGCCTGCTCAGTGAGTTACCCACATGTGAGCGAGTAGTGGTCGTTGAAGACTCTCAAGAACTGCGATGTCATCACCCACACGTGGTGTCGCTGCAATCCCGTGGGCATAACACTGACGGTGCGGGAATGGTTTCGTTGCGCGACCTAGTGCGGCAAGCGTTGCGGATGCGCCCTGATCGCATAGTAGTTGGCGAATGCCGGGGCGCGGAAGTGGTTGAGTTGCTGTGCGCGCTCAACACCGGACACTCGGGCTGCGCGGGAACCATGCATGCTAACAGTCCCGCCGATGTGCCCGCCCGGCTAGAAGCTCTCGGCTCGCTAGGCGGCCTAGACCGACATGCGGTGCATTCACAGCTGGCCGCGTCTTTGCCATGCATTTTGCATATGGGACGTCGCGGTCGGTTGCGCGTGCTGGAGGAGATCGCGCTGCTGGGCATGGACTCTGCGCGCACAGTGCGTGCCACTACGGCCTGGGCTAGAGATGGACGCCCAACGCCGGGAATTCAGGCTCTGGAAGATTTCGTCGCGGTTAAAACGGAGCCACAATGATCGCAGCTTTGACGTCTGGTCGGTTGAACTCACGGGCACGTTTACGACTGCTAGCTGCGGCACAGTCCGTACCGGACAAGCACGCCGACGGTGACACAGCTCGGCAGTGCAGGCTTAGGTTTGTCACGCTCAGGCGATGGTGGCATGGGCGGTGCCTGCTGGGCTATCTCGGTATGGCCGCCGCCGCATATGTAGTGAGCGGTCCAGTTCTGGCTGTGGCGAGCTGTTGCTACTTCTGGTTGTTGCGGCGAGCGCTACGCGCGCGTGCCTGGCGTGCGCTGCGCCACGTCTCTTTACTGCTGTGCTCTGAAGCATGTATGACGATTGGCGATGACATCCGCGCTGGTCAGTCTGCACATCTAGCGTTAGTAGCAGCAACTGATGTGGTCTGCGCGGGCCTGCGTTCATGCTCTCGTAGCTGCGCGCAGTTAGGCAGTGCCTGCACTGTATGCGCTGCGACGCGGCGCATGCTTGTGGCATGGCAACAGGTACGAAAAGCCGCTAGTGGTGACGGGGTAGGAGTGGTGGCCGCGCTGCGCGCGGTGCCTGTGCCGCAGGCGGCGTGGTGCGATCGTCTTGCTGCCGCTTGGAAGCTCCAAGAATTTGGCTCGGCACTTGCGGGTGTACTCGATGGTCTAGACGACGAGCTAGCAGCACAGCGCCGGCGCGAGCAAGCGGCGGCGGTACACACGGCGAGTGCTCGTGCCACGGTCATGGTGCTGTCATTGTTGCCCGCGCTAGGAATAGCAGTCGGTTGCGCAATGGGCGCGGACCCGGCCGCGGTGCTGCTGCACAGCTTTTTGGGAGCAGGTTGTGCGCTAGCCGCGGTGGTGTTGCACTGCGCTGGCTGGATCTGGGCAGACTGGATCGCTGCCGCGGATCCGGGAGCGCCACGAATGATTCCAGCGGTTCACGGTGTGCTGTCGACGCACTTGTGGCGTCGTGACAGATGTGTGAGTAGACAGCGGTTACGGGGTTTGGCAGCAGTGCTGAAAGTCGGTAGCAATGGCTGTGACCCCTTCGCTGTCGACTCTGAAAGCGTCAGCACTGGCACCACAGGACCCGCTGTCCGGTGGTTTGTGGGTGTGCTTGCGGGTGTGACCGCTGCCTGGCTAACTGGCCGCACTGGATGGGCTTTACCGATAGGGGTGGGGGTAACACTGGGTTCAGTAGCGAGTATGACCTGGCTGCGTAGGAGGCAGGATCGCCGAGCCGACCGAGGCTGGCTGGAACAGCTCCCCTACGCCCTAGTGCTGCTGTCGGCGGCACTGCGGTCTGGTTCCCCTACCTCACAGGCGTTATGTCAGGTGGGCGCAGCCTTGAGTGGCCGTCTAGGCGCAAGCCTGCGAGTTCTAGGTGCTGCCGCGGCACTCGGTGAGCCTATCCCAGCCGCATGGCGCCGCGGCATCGCTGAGGCCCCCGATGTCGCGCCGCTGCTACGGGCGCTTGCGCGCAGCGGTCACAGTGGAGCCGCACTAGCCGGCAGCCTCATGCGCATGGCTGCCCAACTCCGCGAATCAACACAGGCTGCACAGGAAGCAGCCGCACAGCGCCGCGGCGTGCTCATGGTCGCGCCGTTGATGTGCTGCTTTCTGCCTTCCTTTGTGCTGCTGGGTGTCATTCCCGTAGTGGTCAGTGTGCTGCAACAAGCCCTAAAAACGGCTATATGAGGCCCGGTCCGCGACCGGGCGAACCAATAGATAACCCAACTAAAGATTAGGAGATAGTAATGAGAATTATCCGAGGATGGTTGTACAGATGCGGCGAAGCTGGGATGACGACTGCCGAGTACGCCGTTGGCATCGTGGCCGCGGTGGCGTTTGCCGGGATCCTGCTCAAAGTGTTGACGAGCCCAACTGTGCAGTCAGCGCTCACTGCCATCGTGACGCGAGCGCTAAAGTGACGCCGACGGGTGAGACGCATTTCCGGCCTCGACTTAGTAGCCGTGACTCGGGGATGGTGACCGCGGAACTGGCCGCCACGATGCCAGCGCTGGTGCTGATGCTCACCGTTGCCCTCGGCGCTGTGAGTGCCGTCACTACCCAGCTTCGCAGTGAACATGCGGCATGTATGGCGGCACGGGCGGTGGCTCGAGGAGAGCACCCTGCGGGGAGCATGCCTCGTGCGGCGCAACTCACGGTTGTTACTGAGGCAGGAATGGTGCGAGCCACGGTTCAGGCACATATGCGGCTTGGAGGCGCCGCGTTACCTGTGATACAGATTTCAGCGGTCTGCGTCGCAGCGGCTGAAGCGGGCGAAGAAGGTAAAGAAGACAGAGAAGGCAAGGCGCCCCCGTGAGTAGTCGAGCGCGTGACGCTGGCAGCGCATCGGTAATGATAATGGCTCTGGGTACAGCCATCGTGTTGCTCGCCGCGACGATTGCCACCGCTGGTTCTTATCTGCTCGCAGTCCATCGGGCGAGCAACGTCGCGGACTTGGCTGCGGTTGCCGCCTCCTCACGCGTTTTGGTTGATCACGACGGGGCCTGTCTAGCTGCCCGCAATGTAGCTATGGCCAATCACGCAACGCTACTCAGTTGTCGCCTTGACGGCCTCGACGCTGTCGTTTCAGTACAGGTTACGGTAGCAAAGCTGCAATTAAAGTTGCCTCGTTCATCGGTGGCAACAGCCAGAGCTGGGCCAGTGGAAGGCTGACAGCCGTTCGTTACTCACGCCTTGGGCTAACGACATGGCGCACGATTGCAAGCTACTGCCATCATCGTCGATGAAGCGACCAGGTCAGCGGCAGCGCATTTTTGCCAAGTTCTCCTAACTTGGCAAAAATTTTTATCGTGCACCACCTCGTAAGAGGCCGCGCGAGTAGCGTTGTCGATGGCGCACCTAAGTTCGCATTAGCTGCGTGCACGGTGCGGCGGCGCCACACCGTGCACGACACTAGTGGTTAGATCGGCAACAGCGGGCAGTATAGGTACCGCTATGTGGTATCTCTTGCTATCGCATGGACACCGTACGGAGGATCTCAATGGAACTCACGATCACCACACGTTCGGTTGGCGACCATACAGTGGTATCGGTGGCGGGAGAGATCGATGTCTATACCGCGCCGCAGCTTCGAGTCAAGCTGGTTGATCTGGTAGACGCAGGGAACTGTCATCTGGTAGTGGACATGCGAGATGTGGATTTTCTAGATTCAACCGGGCTTGGCGTGTTGGTAGGCACGCTCAAACGGGTAAAGGCCGCCAACGGCAGGCTCGCGCTGGTCTGTACGCAGGAGCGCATTGTGAAAATTTTTCGCATTACCGGTTTGGAACGAGTGTTTACCATCGCTTCCTCGGTAGAAGACGCCATCGGCAGCGCATTAGATGCGGGTCAATCAAGCGCCACGCAGTAGAGCTGATCCACGATGACCGCATGGGTCGGCAGGCACCACGGGGCAGCGGCTGCCGAGCATGATCCGCTGATTTCGTTGAGTATCAGTCCTACCCCCGCGCACGTTCCCACAGCTCGCCTGGTGGTGGTTGCGGCAGCCCGAAAGCTCGGTGCGCAGCTGGGCGCGCTGGACGATATCAAACTCGCCGTCTCTGAAGCGTGTAACCGCGCAATCGCCGCGGCGATACGCTGCGAACTCACTGATGCCGTGGAGTTGTCTATTTCACGTCAGCGCACGAGCGCAGGTGGAGAACATATTGTGCTGGCCGTTCGTGACTACGCGCCTTACCGATACCGATACCGATACCGCTTCCGCATGGCAAGAGATGGCGACCGCTGTCTCCACCGAACTGTCAGAAGAATTGGCGAACGCGCCGCTGCTCCTGGCCGCAATGATCGATGAGGTCGAGATCGGTCCAGCACCGGATGGCATAGGCACGCTGGTGCGCGCCAGCTGGCCAGTAAAGTTGGGTCCGAATGTGGAACCCTAGAGCGCTCTGTTAAGCGCATAACGGGTGCGTCTGGCGCTGTTTGTCCATAGGAACATGGTCTCAAGTGGCATCCGGTGGTGCAGGCCTGACCTGGTCTCGCCTACACTCCCCAAATCACCTCGAGGTGCAACGCCCCGTCGTGTACTCGAAAACGTGAAGTGGGACACCCGCACGAAGCGGGTGCGGACTGGCCGGATTCGATTTCACGCGGTAATCCATTTCAGCATTACCAGGAGGATACATGCCAAGCGCATCGCTCGCGGCAGGTAGCGGGCCGGTAGAACTTTCCGCTAGCAATGTTACCTACGTCGCCATAGTGGCGGTTATTGCGCTGATAGCGCTAGCCATCGCAGGCAAGCTGATCCAGACCGTCCTTGCGGCAGGCCAGGGTACGTCCGCGATGCGGCGCATTGCGGAGGCTGTACAGGAAGGCGCTTCGGCGTATCTGAATCGGCAGTTCAAGACGCTGAGCGTTTTTGTGGTCCTCGCGGTTGTACTGCTATTTCTGCTGCCGGTACCCGATGATGACTCAGGTGTGCGGATTGGTCGTTCAGCGTTCTTTCTTGTCGGCGCACTGTTCTCGGCCTTCATCGGATATGTCGGCATGTGGCTTGCTACCCGTGCAAACGTTCGAGTAGCCGCTGCGGCGAATGAAAGTGGTGGCGCGTCTGCGATGCGCATCGCGTTCCGCACCGGTGGCGTGGTCGGGTTCTTCACGGTTGGACTTGGCCTACTAGGTGCGGCGGCAGTGGTTTTGATCTACCGCGCCAACGCTCCGACAGTGCTAGAAGGATTTGGTTTCGGTGCCGCACTGCTGGCCATGTTCATGCGAGTTGGCGGAGGTATCTTCACCAAGGCCGCCGACGTGGGCG
>QHCE01000024.1 GCA_003243955.1 Acidimicrobiales bacterium
CCCACACCACACCCAGCGGCACCACCACCGCAAACACCAACGCCACAACACACAACAGCGTCGGAAGCCGCTCACGCCACCACCAACCCTGCCGCCAACCAGCCTTCGAACGCGGCAACTTCAACTGCACACCCGGCCCCAAAAAACTCATAGCTAGCACCCTAACCGAATCACGTCAACCAGTGCTTGAGTTATCCACAACCAGTGCTTGTGGCGAAGAATCCGATACCGGCGAACGCACTACGCTTACCGCGTCCCGCCCGATGCCATCCCCCTTACCGAAAGCCGACCCGAACGGCACTTTCACCTTGGTATGACACTCCACCGTCAAAGTCTCGCCATCAGAACTCGCAGCCATCTGCAACTCTCGATCGTCGGCATAGAACCGAGTCCGATGCTCCTCCACGGCCGACGCCACAGCTTCGGGCGAGAGCGGCAAAAACTTCTCCGAAGATCCTTTGTTAGTTAACACTTTATTCGAATCGGCTTCTGCCGCTGCCCACGTTGCCGCACTGTCACATATCGATTGAATATTGCGTTGCGCTAAAAAAGCGGCGGTAGCTGTCGTCATCCCCATGATCATCAAAACCACGATTAGCACACACACCACGATCATGGGAAGCATGCTTCCCGCATCACCCCGTGGCAGGTGGCGGCGCAACGCACCCTTCAGCTTTCTAAGCACCGGATAATCGTCTCTTCGAGTTTCGCAACTTATCCACCTGCACCTCATACTGTGCGGTAATTGTTTTGGACGCTCCTTCGAAAAATGACGGCACTCCTGGGATGTCGAAGTCGAGCACCACGCACACCGTGAATCTCCCGCCGGCGTCCAGCGTGGCCGCTCCAGGATCAGGTGCAGCCGGCCCATTGGTCGAACACGAATCACCTGACTTCACGAATCGCAAGACTGCATCGGCTTTCACGCCTTGATCCTGCAGCGCGAGCCGCACTGCGTACTGTGCACGCTGCACACCTGTTGCCAAATCCGGCGCCTTAACAACAGCCCGGCCCGCCTCCCGTGCGGCCTGCGTTGTCCCTAACATGCTGCTCTGCACACTAAAAATCGCGATAGCAACATAGAACAACGGCACCAGAATCAAAATGCCAAGGAAGACAAACTCAATCGTCGCGGCACCACGATCGCCGCTGCCGAGCAACTGAAAATCTCGACGCCGGGCCTGTCGAAGCAGGCGCTTCACGAGCTCTCCTTGATCGCGCGGCCACGCACGTCAATCGGCAACACGCCGGAGCCCGGTAGAAACAGTGCTGGAACCTTTCCCGAACATTGCACCTCAATCAAAGTCTCGCTACCTGCCCCCGGTTGTTCCCGACCTACACAACCCACCCGATCCGCCACCGCCCGGCTCGCACCGCGAGCAATCAAGTCAGTAGCAACCCGCGCGCCATCATCTGGACTGGAATCAGCGCTCGCCGCATATCGTGCGCCCTCAGCAGCCGAAGCCGTCACAACATTGCGCACATACAGGTAGAGAACAGCTTGCACGATCAGCAAAGTCAGAAACAGCAACACGATGCTCACCATCAAAAACTCGGGTACCGCCGCACCTGTGTCACCGCGCGCAGCCCTACGTCTGCGACGCAAGAAGCCGTCCAGCCCAAGCTCGACCACCGTCGCTACCCGCCAGAACCCGAGACCACATTGTCGATCGCTTGAGTTACCGCATTCACGATCTTGCCCTTGAACGCGGCGAAGATCGCCACCACCAGCCCGGCCGACATCACCGTCACCAACACCCAGCCCGGCACATCACCACGCTGCACGTCACCCAGAGCGAACCGGTTAACCCAGAACGGGAGTCGGCTCCATCGCTGCCGTATGCGCTTGATCATTCGTCTCTCCCATACTTGGGCTATACCGCAGACCGCAATCTGCGGCGCATGCCTACCATCGGGCCAGCGTAATGCAATAGCCGCCTCGAAAACACTCCGTGCGCAATCTGTGGATAACGTCGACGCCAGAACCGGCGGTTTCCCTTAGACGTTTTCCCTGAAAACGGGGCGCTAGCCCGTGAGCAGCGTAATGTTGACCAGCCCCGGATACAGCGCAAATAGCACAGTGATCGGTAGCAGCAAAAACACCACCGGAAACATCATCGCAATCTCGCGCTGACCCCCGGAGGCCAGCAACGCCCGCTTGCCGGCCTCCCGCACATCAACTGCCTGCGCCCGCAGCACTTCGGCCAACGGAGTGCCGCGTTCCAGCGCGATCACCATGCCGTCGATGAACCGAGCGAGGACGTCCAAACTGGTACGGTTGGCAACCCCCTGCAGCGAAGAGATCAACGAAGCGCCCGACCGTGCCTCCGATAACGCCCGATGCAGCTCTATCGAAAGCTCTCCGCGGCACAACCGACACACCCGCTGCAGCGCGGAAACCGGCGACTCTCCAGCTGCCACCGACAACGCCAGCAACTCGGCGACCACCGGAAGCTCCTGCACCATGGAGCGTTCTCGGCGCCGCACCGAGACCGTGAGCCACCAGTCCCGCCCCAGCACTCCACTCACCATACCGACGCCAATAAGTGCCACCGCGGCCAACAGATTGATCGAAACTGTCGCCACCGATATCAGCACTGCGGTCAGTAACCCACCCAGCCCGCCAAGCACACCCCACATGACCTGCTCGACACGAAAATCCTCAACGCGCTGCTCAGAGCCGAGCGCCGCGAGCCGAGTCCGCACCGACCGCGCACCGCCCAACAACCGCTCGAGGAAACCCCCAGCCCTGGTCAGCAGCGGCAACGCCAGGCGCCCTGCCGGCCCCCACTGATTCACCAGCTGGGCCGCCATACCGGTATCGACCGCAGTCCTCGGCGCCGCGGGACCCGCGGCTGGTCGAAGATACGGCTCGAGCCGATCCCCCAACCGAAGCCTGGCCGAACCCGGCGGGTTGATCGCCGCAAGCCAGCCTCCAGCCAGCATTAACGCGCCCAGTATCACCGCCAACAGGGTCACGACAATACCCGCCGTTCTTGAGGTAGCTGACCAATGCGCAGCATCAGCCGATAGGCAAGAAAACTCAGGCCCGCGCCAACCACAAGGAGGAACCTGCCTGAGGTTGAATCGTAAGCCTCCAACGTTGTGGCCTGAGTCGAAAGCAGCAACAGCACGACCCACGGCGAGGCCACCGCCAACCGGGCCGCGTTCACCGTCCAGCCCTGCCTGGTCTCTAGCTCAGCTCGAGTGCGTGAATCCTCGCGTAGGAAGGCCGACAACGTGCGCAATAACCGTCCTAAATCCGTACCACCCACCTCGCGGGCCAACCGAAGTGATTCACATACTCGGTCACCGATCGGGTCGCTCAGCTCATCCTTGAGGCCATCCAAGCTTTCAGCGAAACGCCCCGTAACCCGATAGTCGGCGGCGAACGTGCTGAAAGCGGGCCGCAGCGGCTCTGGGCCGCGGGTAGCCAACGCCGCCACGGCCTCGGGCAGCGACAACCCTGCCCGCACCCCAGACGCAAGGTTGTCAACCACCTCCGGCCAGATATCTCGCAGCTCCCGCAGCCGACGGTTCCGCATCCCTCGCACGGCCGCGGTCGGTGCTAGAAAACCAAAAATTCCGAAGCACACCGCCACCGAAATGCTGCGAGTCAGCACCACAACCAAGAATGTTGCCACCAACGCGGCACCTACCTGCACCCCCAGTAGCTGCCACGCCGAAACACCACGCACTTCAGCTTGGCGCAGCAGCTGCCCGCGACGCCGCACCCACCGTGTCATTAAGGACACGGCCTCCGGCGGTTTCATCCGTGTTCCCGTATAGCCAAGCCACATCAACAGCCCACCGAGGCCCACGAGTAAACCCAAAAACAGCCCCACGATTAATCACCTGCTCCTGGCGCCGACATAGCCGCCCTGGCTTGGCTTATGACAGCTGGAGACCCGCTCGAACCGTGAGTACGGTTCGAGCGGCTGCGATCTGGGACAGCACCTTGGGCAAGCAACGCGGCAAGGTCATAGCCGGCATAGCCGAATCGCTGTGGATGCGGCGGAAATCCCCCCGCCCGCACGAGTGCACCACGGGATGTGGTGAAGATGTCGGCAGTTTCGATGATTTGACCCTCGACTCGGCCCGGTAACGCAACAATCTCCGTCACCCTGCGACGCCCGGATGCCTCTAACGCCACATGCACGATCAGGTCGACGCTCGTCGCCACAGTCGGCACCACAAAGCTCGCTGAAATATTTTCTCCAGCCAGCAACGGCAGGGTGCACAGCTTGGTCACGGCCTCACGCGCGGAATTGGCATGCAGCGAACACATGCCGGGTAGGCCGCTGTTGAGCGCAATCAGCATGTCCAACGCCTCAGCCTGCCGAACCTCGCCGACCAGGATCCGAGACGGACGCATCCGCAACGCCTCGACCACCAATCGGCGGAGCGGGATCTCCCCGGCGCCTTCCAGATTCGGCTGACGCGTCTGCATGGCAACCCAGTCGGGCAAGCCAAGCTGCAGCTCGAACACCTCTTCGCAGCTCACGACGCGCTGGGTGGCCGGAATCGCCGAGGCAAGGCAGCTCAGCATTGTGGTTTTCCCGGCCTGGGTACCGCCGGCCACGATGATATTGAGTCCGGCCGCCACGGCAGCTTCCAGGAACCGGGCCGCCGCTGGAGTCAAGGTTCTTAAGGCAACCAGCTGGTCCAAGGTGTGTGCCCGAAGCACAAATTTGCGGATGTTCACTGCCCAGTGCTCGCGGGTGATGTCAGGAATTACCACATGCAGACGGGAACCATCCGGAAGCGTCGCGTCCACAAACGGAGTAGAAAGATCTACCCGGCGTCCGCTGTATTTGAGCATCCGCTCCACCAGGTCCTTGATGTGATCGGTGGACAGCATGGTGGTCGTGAGTTCACTACGACCGGCTCGAGCCACGAACACTTGGCCAGGCCCGTTCACCCAGATCTCCTCGACAGCCGGGTCGTCGAGGAATCTTTGCAACGGCCCCAATCCGGCAACCGCGTCGAAAACCGTGCGGGCGGTAGCCTGTGGGTTCGCTATGACGGGTTGTGTGCCACCGAATGCCTGCTCGGCATGTTCAGCAAGTACGTCGGCAATGATGTGGTGCACCACGCTGGTTTGGGAAAATGGGTCCACTCCGCGGCGTCGGATCTGCTCGCGAACCGCGGACTCGATGAGCTCCACCACACCAGCTGGGGCAGTCGCTACCAGCGGACTCGACGGTCCACTTGGTGCGGAAGAAGGTGCGGGTACGGGTACGGTTGCCGCCTGGCGAACAGGCGGCTGGGCGCTCTGGCTTACTGCGCGCCCAGGCTGCACAGGCTCCAGCTGCGGCGCGCTCGGACGCGTGGGAGCCCATGCGCCTGGAGATGCGCCCGCTGCGGTAGGCAAGGAATCAGTCATCGAGGAGTCACCCTAGCGAAACTAGGCGCCCTAAGGGATAAATCTTCGGTGATCCTGTGGAAAAGGATGAGGAGCTCTAGGCATTCCACTACGTTGGCATCGAGTTGTCGCACGTTTATTTCGGAGGAAGCCGCTGCGCCTCCTCGCTCAAACTGTCAGAATGAACAACTGTGGCACAGGCAGATGATGACACGCCGATCGAAATCCGTTGTGAGAGCTTCCTTGTCGGCTTAGGCCCATTCAGGCCTCCGCAGGAAACAGTGGAGCTGTCTCGCAAAATTGACAAAATCATAGCCGAATATAGGGCCTCGTCGACAAGGTCAGAATGCTATGCAACGCCGCCAAAGTCGACCATCAACTTGGCGCTGAAGGAGCCACGGAGACTGAGCTTGATTTCCTGCGCCGGGAATTCACCGCGATTCCGAGCCAACTGGATAGGCTCGTGGGAGAGCTGAGCGAAAATTCAGGCAAAGTTCATGCGGCAGAGCAGGGGCTGCTTGACGCACTTCGCAAACTGACCCGTGTAGATGCATCAACCATTAATGCCATAACCGATTCCCAGCTTAGAGGCCTGCAACAGCTGGAACAAGAACTCCTGAGACGGGCTCAAGGGCTTCACGGCGATCTAGCGGGCTTGGATTCCGCCGTCAAGGCGAATCAGGACCAGCTCACCGCCTCGCTGCGGTCGCTCCGTACACTGCCAGAGCGGCTGAGTATGGGCTTTGACCCAGATCACGGGCCGCCGTGGCTTCGGGTGTTGCTCACTGATGGTACCGGCAAACAGCACGCGACCGTGGTTCCACATATTCTTGGGCTCTTCGATGACCGAGACCCTGAGACTCCCACTATGGGGCGCGCTGCTTCGCTGCAGCCCTTTAGTCAGCCCACAGAGAAGAAGAGATTCCGCCTACGAAGCGCGAAGCGTGCGGGGAAGCAAGCTGCACAGCACGATGATGTCCGGCGAATGGCGGCAGAGCACGCTGAGCTGGCGGAGCAGCACGGCCGGGGAAACTATCAAACTGCCTTCACCCGTGCCGCTAACGGTTCGACGCCAACCAGCCCAGTCGGAAACCGAATTATCCTCGCCAGCCTGACTGGAATACCAGTGCCGGGCCGTCCCGGTAGAAGCGCAACCGGCGCGCTGCTACTCGTCCGGCCGCAAACACCCGGAGAAATAGCAGCGTACTTATTCGTTGATGGCGATACGGGTTTTCTCGACCTTTCAACGACAAGAGTAGCCGAGGACATTTTCGCCGCACTTGATTCAGTTCCCCCGCTTGATCCAATCCCGCGTGACGCGGATCGCGGAACCCTACAACCTAGTTGCACCAAATACTCCGACGTTGGCAAAGCCATCATCTCGGCAAAGCTGACTGAAGGCCTTGCTTCCGGTCTAATCCAGAACCGTCCCACGATCAAAGCCAAGCGACCTAGCGGGCTCGGACTAACGTGGCCCCACAGGTGGCGAAAAACAGCAGATGAAGCAGTCGTCGAAGGTGTTCCAGCAATGCTCGACGCGTACCGGGGATACCCGGGCGGTGCATACGTAGCTGCCTATCAAGCTGTTAACACCCCGGTGGGTTCGCTGCCGTCGTGGCCAGGTACCGATACCGCGCATGATCCGCTCTTGACCCCGAAGGATCTGGCTACAGCCATGCTGTCCCGCATCCGACGCGCACGACCCGGCGTAGCCGAACGAGTCTTGGAACACGCGGCCATTCCGGGGTCCGATAGAAGCCGTGAGATGACAGTTCTTGCGGGCACCGGCAAAAGGCAGCAACCCGGAACACTTCAACCAGCTCCTCCTCGCGCCCCGGGGACACAAGCTTCGCCTGTGGATAACCAACGCACCGCAATGACTACTCAGCCAAACTCGTCGCGTGGGCGTTCGGCTAAAACTCCGCGTAGACAGCGCGGCTGACGCTCGTCTGCTTAATGTCATCGCCGCACCCCAGACGCCGCTACGGGTAGTGGCGGCGCGGTTGCTGGAGACCGTGGGAGTCTCGGCCGCGACGCCACTGTTCACCGCGGCCGGCCCGCTGGATCTTCGCGTCACTCTGGGTGAGAGCTCGCTTCGCGATGGAACGGTACTCAGCGTGGGTACACCGCTTCCGTCTGCTTCTCCAGCATTCGGTCCGCGGCTGGCCGTGATCAGCGGTCCAGACTCCGGCAGTTTCGTGCCACTGCGGCCGGGAGTCACCGCAATCGGCCGTGACCCTGGCTGTCAGCTGCACCTGCATGATCCTGAAGTTTCTCGCCGGCACGCGGTGGTCACCCTCGATGCCGAAGGCGTCTGGCTCACCGACACTGGCTCGGCTAACGGCACCTTCCTCGGGGGAGGAGAACTCAACGGAACCAGGCTCGGCGAGCAGCCGATACCACTACCACCGCACACGCTAGTGCGCTGCGGAGGCAGTGTGCTTTGGCTAACCACAACCGGGCACGGCCCGGAGTTCGCGGCACAGTCATCACCGCGGTTGACGCCACTGCCCACCCATCCCACGCTCGAAGGCGCGCTGGAACTGTTACGGCCCCCGCGGATCGTTGCGCCTACAGTGCCGCCAACGATCACCTATCCTCACGCTCCCCAGCAGCTGGCGGCACCATCGACCCCCTGGCTCGGCGTGATCCTTTCTGTCTGTTTACCGCTTGCTTTGAGCGGAGTGCTGTGGTGGTTTATGCGCGACTCCATGGGTGTGGCCGGCGTCAGCATGCTCGGGTTCATGGCTCTAACTCCCGTTCTGATGCTCACGCAGGTCCTCACCGATCGATGGGGGAGACGCCGCGCCGCGCGAACGGCGAACACCGCCCATCAAACCGCACTCGTCGCCACAGATCAGCGGCTAGTTGCCGCGCTACAGGAGGAGGCTCTCCGGCGCTACGCGCAAACACCGGACGCGCCCACAGTTGCCGACATCGCCCAGACCCCAGCGCTGCGGCTTTGGGAGCGGCGCCCCAGCGATCCAGATTGGCTGCGGCTCCGCATCGGCTTGGCCACACTCCCGGCTGAGTTAGTAGTACATCGTGGCGGCACCACGACAAGCACACTGGTACCACCCGAACGTCCACCGTTGCCGCTGGCCCCGGCCACCATAGAGCTGGGCACGGCTGGCGTACTGGGTATCGCAGGCAGTGGTAGCCAACAACTCTGCCAATGGCTCCTAGCCCAGCTAGCCACGCTGCACTCACCCAGCGAACTGCGGCTGGCGCTACTCACCGATGCCGACCGCGACACTTGGCAATCAGCCAGCTGGCTGCCGCACATCCACGGCGACCACGCACCGGGCGGTAACGGCATTGCCACCAATCCGGCGAGTCAGCAGGCGCTGGTGTCTTGTCTGGCAACGCTAATCCAACGTCGGGTGGCCAACTGCCACAATCCAACACAGCTCTTGGATCAGCCCAATGAGCCTGCTGTGGTGCTGCTTTGCGACTCCACACACAGCCTCGCTAGTCTGCCCGGTGGACGCAGCGTGCTCGATGATGGACCTAAGCAGCGGGTATACACGATCTATCGCAGCACCGACGCCCGCGCTCTGCCCGGACAATGTCGAGCCACCATCACGCTGCCTTCCGGGCTACAGCTGGCGGCCGGCGGCGCGCTTCGCGCCACCCTGGCCGTCACGAATGCGCCGCAGGTTACCGGAATCCTCCCCGAACTCGTCTCGACCGCTTGGAGTGATCAAATCAGCAGAGCACTAGCCCCGCTACGCGAGCGCGTCGGCGCCGACCAAACCCGCACGCTACCAACTAGCGCGAGCTTTTCTGATCTACTCAGCGCGGCTTTTGACTACCCCTGGGAGCAGGACCGCAAGCATGACGATCCGAGCCGCTGGCCGCAGGTGCGGCTCGCGGAGCAGATCTCGGCGCGCTGGCGGCAACAGCCAACGTGCACTGAAGCCGCCATCGGCTTCGATAGCCGTGGCCCGGTCAGTATCGACCTCGCCGCCGACGGACCACACGCGCTCATCGCCGGAACCACCGGCGCCGGCAAATCAGAGCTGCTACGAACCTGGATAGCTAGCCTCGCGCTACACAACCGGCCCGATGAGCTGAACTTGCTGCTCATCGATTATAAGGGCGGTGCGGCATTTGCCGAATGTGCCGAGCTCCCCCACGTCGTCGGTCTAGTCACCGACCTTGACCCCGCCCTGACGTCGCGTGTGTTGAGCTCGCTGCGCGCCGAGCTGCAGCGTCGCGAACGTCAACTGGCCGCCATCGGTGCCGGCGATTTCAACGAACTCGGCGAACTCAACGAACACCGCGAACTCGGCGCTACCGCGCCCGATGGTGGGCTGGCCAGGTTGATCGTCGTTATCGATGAGTTCGCCACGCTCACTACCGAGCTGCCAGAGTTGGTGACCGGTCTGGTGGACTTGGCTCGACGCGGCCGCTCGCTCGGTGTGCACCTCGTGCTTGCCACACAACGACCGGCCGGCGTTGTCTCCGCCGAGATCCGGGCAAATACGGCACTGCGCATCTGTCTACGGGTCACCGACGCCCAAGACAGCACCGACGTGATCGATACGACCGATGCCGCTCGTATTGACACAGGGGTGGCCGGGCGGGCCATCATGCGGCGGCAAGGTCAGCTCGTTCCGGTGCAGGTGGCGCACATCAGTCATCCGTGGCTTCCCCCACGGGCGGAGTCACGCAACGCTGCGTTCGTCGATATCCGGGCCATCTCATGGCACGGCCTCCCGCTCCTGGCAGCTTCCTCGATTGGCGGAGCCAGCACGCACTCCGACACTGGCTCCCGGCGAGCTGTTAGCGCGCTGCACTACCTGGTGCAGACCATCCGGCTCGCCGCGAGCCGTACGCGGCTGCGACAGCCAGCACCGCCGTGGCTACCACCGTTGGCTGAACGGCTGGCTCTGGCCGAGGTAAAAAGCATGAAAAGCCTCAGCCCCGCTGAGGGCGCGGTGATTGGTCTGCACGACATTCCACACGAGCAGCGGCAACAGCCGTACTCCATTCAGCTCGTAACAGCCGGACACATGTTGCTGGCCGGTGGTCCGCGTAGCGGCCGCAGCAGTGCGTTGCGCACCATTGCCGCGAGTTTGGCCGATCAGCATTCCCCAGAACAGCTACGGATCTTCGCTTGCGACAGTGGCGGCGAACTTGCGACGCTACAGACACTGCCGCACTGCGATGGGGTAGTGGCGCCAGACGACGCCGAGCACTGCCAGCGCGTGCTCCGCCGACTACGCATCGAGCTGCAACGGCGGCGGGTGCAACGGACCCCTACCACCGGGGACGCCAGGGAAGACAGGGCACCATGGTTGGTGCTGCTGCTGGACTCGTGGGAAACGTTTCGGCACAGCTACGACGATCTGCGGCACGGCGCCCTCCTAGGCGAGCTAGCTAGCGTGCTACGCGACGGCGGTGGGCTCGGGCTGCGCGCGTTCGTCAGCGGTGACCGCTCGTTGCTGGCATCACCGATTGCGACCTTGTTGGGCACTCGGCTGATCCTGCCGATGGCCGATGCCGACAGTTACGGCTTGGCCGGGATCGCTCGACGGGATGTTCCTCAGCAGTTCATCCCTGGTCGGGCCATCCTTCCCAGCACGCCCGTAACAACCATGCAGTTCGCGCAGCTCGACCCCGACCCAGCGGTGCCGGAGCAGCCAACAACGTTGAACCGGCTAAGCGCTCAGCTTCGACAGCGCTGGCCACACACCGCAACACGTGCGATGCCCGTGCGTGCACTACCCCGATTGGTGGCACCGGACATGCTGAAACCGGCTACCCAACAGTGGTGCTTACCTATTGGGTTGGGCGGCGACAACACCGAAACCCTTGAGCTGGATCTCTCCGAGACGACCACGGCTCTGATTGCTGGCCCACCAGCAAGCGGAAAAACCAGCACTCTATTGGCTGTGGCAGCAGGTGCAGCGGATCAGGGGTGCAGGCTCATAATCGCAGCGCCGGGCCGCAACGCGCTGAGCTCCGCGCTATCCACCGCAAGTACAGCGGCCACAGCTGCGCAGCTGACATCGCTGCTCGATGCCGATTCTGGGCCGTGCATGATCCTGGTTGACGATGTAGAACTGTTGGCCGACAGCGATGTAGATGCGGCGTTGAGCGCGATCGTCTCGCTGGGACACCACCGAGTGGTGCTGGCTGGCGGGGCAGATGAGCTGCTCAGCATGTTTCGGGGCTGTACTGTAGCCGCCCGACGCTCTCGGGTAGGAGTGCTGCTGGCCGCACGTGCCGGCGACGGAGAGCTACTCGGGCAGCCCCGTCTTACTGCGGGCGGCGTGCTCGACGGCGCTGGGCGAGGTTTACTGGTCCAGCACGGCACGGTAACCGCGCTGCAAGTGGTGCAATCATGTGAGAAATAAGAAATGAATGTAGGCACACCGAAATAGCATGCTGTGGACTTAAATACCCGCTGTGGACAACCTTCTACCGCACGGCAGGCAGAGCAGAATTAGCGTTTATGACGTTAAGGAGGCACTATGGGAACCATGACCGCTGCGAACACCGCGACCGCGCTGCCCTTTGGGCAGCCGTTGACAATTTCCGACCTCGCCGAGATGCCCGATGACGGCCACCGGTACGAGCTGCTGGATGGGGTGCTGATCGTGAGCCCCGCCCCCAGCTGGCCGCATCAAGAGGCGCAGGGCAGCCTTCTGGTGCAACTCAGACAAGCATGTACCCCGCAGTTTCGCGTGCTCGGTGCCCCGTTCGCGGTGTGGCCGGCAGACGACAAGACCGAGCTGCAACCCGACGTTCTAGTCGCCCGGTACGACGACCTCACGCACGCCGGTCTACCCACCGCACCAGTGCTGGCCGTGGAGATCCTCTCGCCCAGCACTGCGCTGATCGACCTCAACCTGAAGAAAGCCGCCTACGAACGGTTCGGCGCACAATCCTACTGGGTGATCCATCCGTTAACCCCGGCGTTGTTCGTGTACGAACGGGGCGACAACGGGGAGTATCACCAGCGCGCCCACGTCATCGGCGACGAACCGTTCCACGCCACTCAACCGTTTGCCATCACCATTGTCCCCAACAAGCTCATCGCCGGCCTAAACCCGACAAGCTAGTGGTTGTGTAATCGTTTGCATTGCTATGTGATGAAACGACCAGTTCAGCGGCAGCGCCTTTTTGCCAAGTTCTCCTAACTTGGCAAAAATTTTTATCGTGCACCACCTCGTTAAGCAATGTCGACGAGCTGCCGGAGCGCGAATCGGATTGCCTCACGCTCCCGTTGACTTATGGCATCGGCTTTATGGCGCGACACAAGCCGGCCTCTTGAGACAGCTTTGATCTGATCGCACATCGCGTATCCAGCTCGACCAGCGAGCATGACCCCCGGCTGCCACGGCGCATTGCGGTTTGTACTCGTGCAGGGCACCACAACCGCAAGCTGATTCGGTAACGAGCACGCCAGTGGGGTTCCCACTACTATCGCCGGACGACGCCCAGCCTGCTCGGTACCGACCTGCGGATCAAATTCACACCACCAGACCTGCCAGGGAGTGAGTGCGGCGCGTGGAGTCATTCGCGCACCGCCGCGTCTAGCTCCGCCCACTGTGCCGCCTCTCGCTGGTACTCGGCCAGTGCCTCGGGATCTGCTTCAAGTCGGGCAATCGCGGACACGGTCTCGCGTTGAAACAGCACAATCCGCAGGGCCTCGTCCAAACTGACGCCACCTAGTTCATCGGCCGCAATCCTGGCCAACGTGTCCCGATTCAGCATCGATACTCTCATACTTGTGTGCATGCATCAAAGCATACACACAAGGGCTAGGTAGCCATCCTACTTGTGGAAAGTGACGTTACTACCCGAACCGCGACGGATGATGACCTGTGGTTCCCCCGAAATCGTGGAGGGTTTTTTATGCTGCTTCTTGGTTGAGGGCAGTGTTCTCGTAGTTGGCGGGGACTTCATTCCGGCGGCGTTGTGACGAGGCTGGTGATTGTAGAACTCGAACGCGTAGCGCCACTCGACTGAACTTCCCCAGATTTGATAGGGATTCGATTCTCCGAGAGGTTGATGACCATGTCGGCATTGAAGAAAGTACGAGCAGAAGATCGGAATCTTAGCCCAATGAGATTTTCCTGTTTGGTTCTCTTTAAGCCCAGGAGCCATTACGGTAGTTGTTGTGACCGGGCCTGATTCCAAAATAACCGATAACGACGTCCATACCTACTTATGGGATTACAATGGAGGCTCTCTCGACGACCTTGTTAGACACTTCTCTGCTAGAGGATAAGGACACCAGTGGTCTGGGCTCTGCTCTAGGCCGACTAGCCCAAGAGGGGTTTATCTCTCGGAAGGAAGACGGAGATTATGAGCTTCTCCCCGAGGGCAAGTGGGCACGTCAGGAACCTGTAAGGTTGCCGCTCCCTGCAATAACGGTGCAGAATCGGCCGCGGCGGCGGCCAAAGCCCGCTCAGCAGGTCAGGTACCTGCCACTTCCTGGTACTGATGAAGGCCGACGCCGTAGGGGCAGCCCAGGGCACCGTAACGCGTGACGTTGGCGTAGCGCGCCTGGAGTGTCTCCCGTTTGGCTTGTTCCATGGCGACTTCCCTCTGGTTTCGGCGTTCAGCCCTCGCGCGTTCGAGCTCCAGCTGCCTTTGAGTTTCAGCTTCGACCCGAGCCTCCAGCTCTGCAACGGTCTTACCGAGAACGTCTTCGAGGCTCCACCGTCGCGCCCAAAGTACCCTCGCGAGCCTCACGGTCGCGAGGGACCCAATTACCCAAAGTGCCCTCGTTGACCCCAGATCAGGGCCACCGCAGCGATCGGCTTATTCGTCTCAGTGACGCTCCGGACCGCTCCCTCATCGAACTCCCGATCGTACTTCTGGCGTTCCTCTGGCATCGCTACTCCTTACAGCGGATACCTCTACGCTCCTGGGAGAACCTCAACCCGTCAGCTACGACGAGCGGTAGCTAAAGAGGCGAGGATGGCAAACGCGGTGATGCCGAGTAGGAAGGCAATCGACGGCGTGATAGCAGCCGGAAACCCGTGTCGGGGATTGTGCTCGAGAACGCGAAGCGCCCAGGCGACCGGCGAAGCGGGAATAATAATGCTCAATAGAGTGACCATCGCAATGCCGAGCACGGCCGCACCGGGTCGGTGCAACATGGGTGGCCCAGCTAGCGCGCCAAGCCCGGTGCCAGCCAAGGCGAACACGAGATGAATGCCCAGCCCCCCAACCCAGGTCCTCCAGCCGTAAACGGCCGTAGGGTTGACCAGCGCGGCCCAGCTCACAGCAAGCACAACCAGCGGAAGTGCCGCGATCACGGCGGAGGTCAACAGCGCTGCCTGCACCCGCAGCTGACCCCGAGCGGCCGCCGCGGTGATCTGCCTGGCGATCGGGTCTTCCGTACTGAGCAGCGTTCGAGTCACCCAGGCCGCGACGGGGAACAACGCGACCGCGGTCACCCCGTAGGAGGGGACCGCGGGGCCCGAGGCGTCGGCGTAAACCAGCGCGAGCAACAGTACATAGACCAGCAGCGGTGGTACCCATCGTTGCGAGCGCAGAAAGCCCGCGAGCTGATAGCGACACAGTGCGCTCATCCGACTGACTCCACACACCGAACGGATAGCCCGTTCTGCAACGCCTTAGCAAGTACCGCGTCGCAATCCTCGGCGTCGACGTGCAGGAGGATGCTATTGGAAGTGGTTTCGATGTGTCGTACACCTGGATGTCCGGCCACGTCGAAACTCTCGGGTTGACCAGCCAGTACCACGAGCATCACCCGCTCGAGAGGCGCGGTTTCCTGGGGCTGGAGGGCACCGGCAACGAGCACCAGACTCGAATCCGGAGCCAGTGCCCGAGCCCGAGCCCGCTGACCGTGATCGGTGAAGACCACGGCTCCGCCGGCATTCCGGCACGCTCGCACCTGCTCCATAAGGGCAAGCTGCGCGCTGCGGTCCAGTCCAGTGAACGCCTCGTCAAGAATCAACCATGCCGGGTCAGCGACCAGCGCCTGCGCAATCGCCACCTTCTGGCTGGTGCCTTTGGATAGCTCCCACATTGGAGTGTCGGCGATCTGTGGCGCACCTAGCAGGTCCAGCAGCTCTCCGCTGCGCGCGGCTGTCAGACGATCTGGCAGAGCACGGATCCGACCCAGGTGACCCAGATACTGACGGACGGTGAACCGCAGGCCCGGCGGAAAACGCTCCGGCACGTATCCCACCCGCGCGGGCAGCCCTGTGATCCGACCGCGGGTAGGTACGGTGACCCCGGCCAAAATGCGCAGCAAGGTGCTCTTCCCGCACCCGTTATCACCCTGCACATGAGTCAGGGTGCCTGGTTGCATACTGCACTCGATGTCTCGCAGCACTAGTGGACCGCGCAGCTGGTACCGCTTGCTGACCCCGTTCAGCAGCACTGCCGAAGGCGCCTGATCGGCGCGTCGTGCAGATCGCAGGGAACCCACCACCTATCACCAGTCTGAGGAGTTGCTGAGCCGACACCAAGCGGGTACCTAAACATGACAGTTAGAGCTACCCCATGTGAGGGTAACGGTAATCTCGCGATGGAACGAACGTCTCCTTGATTACTCGGGGCGAGACCCAGCGCATCAGATTGAAACCGCTGCCGGCTTTGTCGTTAGTGCCACTAGCCCGAGCCCCACCGAACGGCTGCTGACCCACGGTGGCCCCGGTGGGCTTGTCATTGACGTATATGTTTCCGGCGGCGTATCGCAACGCCTGTAGCGAGGCCGCGATCGCCGGGCGATCGGCCCCCCACACCGCGCCGGTAAGTGCATACGGTGCCACGTCGGCAGCTTGCGCCACAACATCGTCATACCGCGGATCGGCGAAGATATGCACCGCCAGAATTGGTGCAAAATACTCCGTCATGAATACGTCGTGCTCCGGGTCATCGCACTCCACAATCGTGGGCTGTACGAAGTAACCCACTCGGTCATCGACACCGCCGCCGGCGATAATGCGACAGGCAGGATCGGCGCGCAGCGCGGCGATCACCGCGGCCGCGCGATCGTAGGCCCGCCGGTCAATCACCGCGCCACCGAAGTTTTTGAGGTCAGCCACGTTTCCGTAGCTGATGTCTTCGGTTGCCGCTACCAATCGATCGCGCAGCTGCGGCCAAATGGAACGCGGGATGTATGCCCGGGAAGCCGCGGAGCATTTCTGCCCCTGGTATTCAAACGCACCACGCACCAGTGCGGCACACAGCTCCTCGATGAGGCCGCCAGCGCTGGGGTGCGCGATGACGAAGTCTTTACCACCGGTCTCACCGACCAGGCGCGGATATCCGCGATAGCGGCCGATGTTCTCCCCCACGGTTGCCCACAACTGCTGGAACGTTCCTGTAGAGCCGGTGAAGTGGATACCGGCAAGATCACGATGCGGCACCGCGACCTGGGATACCGCCACCCCATCTCCGGTCACCAGATTGATCACACCCGGTGGCAGTCCCGCGGTTTCCAGTAGCCGCATCGTGTAATGCGCGGCCAGTTGTTGGGTGGGTGAGGGTTTCCACACCACGGTGTTTCCCATCAGCGCCGGTGCCAACGGCAAGTTTCCGGCGATCGCGGTGAAGTTGAACGGCGTTATGGCCAGCACGAAACCTTCCAGCGGCCGGTGGTCGAACCGATTCCAGCTACCCGGCGGGGAGTTGAGCCGCTCGGTCAGCAACCGCTCACCGAAACTGACGTTGAAGCGCAGAAAGTCAATCAGCTCGCAGGCGGCGTCGATCTCAGCTTGAAACACCGACTTGGATTGCCCCAGCATGGTGGCGGCGTTCAGCGTCGGCCGCCGCGGCCCGGCCAACAGATCAGCGGCACGCAACAACACCGCGGCTCGCTCGGTGTAGTGCAGCTCCCGCCAAGCGGCTCCGGCGGCCAGCGCCGCGTCGACCGCGTCGCCGACATCGGCCGGGCTGGCCTGGTGCAGTGTGCCCAGCACGTGGGCGTGGTTGTGCGGCTCCACCACGTCGAGCGGCTCACCACCACCGCTGCGCTGCTGGCCGGCGATGGTGCACGTGAGTTCAGGGCGTTCAGAGCGCAGACGGACTAGCTCGGCCTGCACGGCTACTACCTCAGGGCTACCAGGCACGTAGTCGCGCACCAGCTCATTGCGAGGATGGGGAAGCGCCGCCAAACCGTCCATGTTCACCATCCTGGCACGGCATCCTCACAAGGCGTTTACTCGCCCAGTTCGCCTTTCGCGTTCGTTGTACTCAGATACCGCGCTACCTGAGTAACGTAGCTACGGTATCCGGTGCGGGCAGCAGAAATAGCTAGCAATACCTTTGCATAGTCGATCTCTAAGTATTCGTGAACTAGCACGTTTCGCATGCCAGCGCTTGGCTGAAGCTCTTTAGCCAGCTCCTCAGTGAGTAAACCTTCATGCTCAGCGTCAACAAAAGACGCCCGATAGGTTTCCGGTGTCTTTCCGGTAGCCGCAACTACGTGAGTATTAATTGCAACGGCAAGATCAACTAGCAAAGTTAGAATACGCTCCACCAGCAGACTGATGGACAGCTCATGCGACAGCTGGTGCTCAGTAACATCACCGAGTTTGTCGAGCTCGCCTAGAAGACGGCGCATCATTCGTAGACGCCGGTACATGACGCCTTGCTCAGCAGCGTTTGGGGTCATTCTCTACACCCCCTCCGCCATGAGCTTGAGGTCCCATTTGCGCAACCAATCAGTGTCCATCCGCATGCATATTGCGGCCGCTCGAGCCTCAGCGTATGCTCCGATTTCTCTTTCATAGAGCGGAATACACTTCACTAACGCTTGTTCTTGAGCAACCGGATCAGCGCGAGAAAGATCCATAACATCAATCTCTGAAACACCCGTTAAATCTGATATTTCATTAACGAGTTGAACAATGTCTCCAGAGTGATCTATCTCAAACAGAACTGCCACATCGAGGTCGTTAGGAGTTGTATTTTCCTTAGCCGTACTACCAAAGACCGTTAAAACGCGGATGCCGCGCTCGGCACAAAAGATATCCAGCTCGCCGGAGCGCGCGGCGGCTCGAAGCCGAGCAAGTCCTTCGTGAGGAGTGGCCATACGCTCTACGATAACCCTCAAGGTCGGTTTCGATAAACTTTGTTGCGATGATCAACCCTGACCACAAGAATGCACAAGACATGATCACGAATCTCTGCAACAATGCGCCAGTCGCCGGTACGGTAGCGCCATAGGTGGCCAAACTGTGAACCTTGCAGGGCTTCACCCAGTTCACGCGGGTTTGCTAACGGCGCAATCCGCTCATACAGGTAGGCCAGTATCCGCCGAGCTATCTGCGGATCAAGCTTGCGAAGGCCACGTTGGACAACCTCGTCAAGCTCAACTTTCCATGCCATATTCAGCCATCACTTCTGATAGCGGGACCGCGCGACTACGCCCGGCACGCAAGTTTTCTAAACGTTGCTCCGCAACATAGATTTCCTCTAGGTCATCAAGGTGCGCGACGATGGCCTCCCTTGCATAGTAAGACTTGGACCTACCTGTCGTTTTTGCGAGCACATCCAGCCGATCTTCAACGTCTTCTGGTAAGCGAAGGGCCAGCATCATGGCCTCCTTAGGGCATGGATATCGATAGTGTCATACAACTATAGCACTCTTCCTACTTTAATTTTCCGCTAGGTTCCAGCAGCTCATTCAGCTCGGAGGCGTCGTACCACTCAAGCTCGTGGCCCAAAGCCGAATCCACTACAAACTGCGAATCGGTGTCCCCAAGATCGGCTGGAATGACGGCTGCCGCAGCTGCCGCTATGGCCGATGTGGCATTCGCGCTGTCTATATGCACACACGCCCACCACTGCGTAAGCACCGGAACGCTCACTCGCACCACGGCTCGATCTAGCTCGGGCCGCTGCGTCACGAACTCTTCTGGTACGTCGGCGGAGATCACCAGCCGCCGGCGGGACGCGAGCGGATCGGCGTCCAGCAGGCGTAGCGAGCCGCGAGCCGCTTCGGTGAACGCCGCGTATTCAAGTTCTTCGGCATCGTCATCGAGGTACCAGCTGCGCAACGCGGCTGTGACCGCGAAGCCGGTCACAGGAGCAGGACCGAGCTCACCCTCACCGAGCGCCTGCGCGGCTGCGGTCTGAGTGGCCGCACAATAAACTCTCATTACCACCATTTCCTAGTCAACTATTTTCACCATCAGCAGCCCATACGAGAGAGCGTGCGGCTGACTCAGCGCAGCGGCACGCCGAATAAACTCTCCAGCTCCGCAATACTCGATTCCACTTCAACGTGATGCACGCCTATCATGCCGACCGCTGTGGCGCCACGAATGTTGATCTGCAGATCATCAATAAAGACACACTCAGCCGTCTCGGCCTGCAGGAGCGCCGCCGTGTGGCGGTAGATCCGTGGATCGGGCTTACGCATCCCTACGTCACCGGAGAGCACCACCGCGTCAAAGAGCTGCTCCCATTCGGCGCGGTCATACCCCATGCCCCATGAGTTGGATAGCAGCACGGTGCCAATACCGTGCTGCCGGGCGCGTCGGAGCACACCCACCATGTCGGGTTCACCGCGAAGCGCCGCCCACAACCGAGCAAGGAGCCCATCCGGCAGCACCGGTTGCCCATCGAGGCGCCGCAACTCTCGCGCCAGGTGCTGTTCCAGCTCCGCTTCGCTCACCGAACCCAGCTCTAGACCGGCACCGAATTCGGCATATTCCCCGCCCTCGCACAACTGCTCCATCACAGAATCGAACAGCTCGACGTCGAGCCCCTCAATTTGGGCCCAACTCCGCCAAGTCTGGCCAATCGGGCTAGTAAGCACCCCACCGTAATCGCTGATCAGGCAGCGCGGTGAGTTCATGCACTGGCTCCGGAAGCGAGTTGAGGCGGCAGCATATCGGCACTGAGCAATCTGACGGTGAGCTCGACTAACGCGGTGCGCAGCGGCGAGCGGGGGGCAACCTCGGCAAGTGTCCGACCCACCGAAGTCGCCCGATCGGCAGCATCGCGATCGTAGGGCATAAATGCCAGCTGTTCAACGCCGGCAAACCGCTGCATCGCCTGACTGACTTCTCGGGCAGGATCGCCCGGCATGGCTGAGCGGCGCAGCCGATTCATCACCACAATCGCGGATTTAACCGCAGCCGTATCGACCCGCTCACCAAGCTCGACAAGCCCGCGGACAAGTCTGGCCACACCGACAGGGTCAGCTGAGCCGACGGCGACTACCCGATCGGCGGCACCCAGCGCGGCAACGGTGGCAGCATTACGGCGAGGTGCCGCCGTATCGTAGGAGAGCTCCTCGTCGTCTTCCAAACAGAAGCCACAATCCACGACCACAAGCTTGGCAAGCTGCTTGGCCCGATCTAGCACGCCGACCACAGCTTCGCCCCGCAACTCCGGCCATCGATCCGCTCGGCTGATTCCCGTGAGCACGGAGAGGTTCCGATCAACCTGACGGGCATAGCTGGATAGCGTCGCCACATCCAGTGCCCCGTGGTGATGAGCCCGTGCCGCTGCCGCAATACCTGGCGCTTCATCCAGCATTCCGAGGTGTTGCGCGATCACGCCTCCGTAGGAGTCAGCATCTATGAGCAGCGTGGATATTCCGGCTCGAGCAGCTTCGTCTGCCACTCCCAGCGCAATCGTGGTCCGCCCCGGCGCGCCAGTTGGCCCCCACACCGCGATGACGTTGCTAGCGGCGGGATAATTCCGCAGTGGCACAGGGTGCCTAGCTGAATTACCTAACGGTGGCATTGCAATGCCGCCGCTAGGCCCAGAAACCGGCGCCGCAATCTGCCCAGCGAAAGGAGCGGCCGGTGGTAGCCGCCCCGCCGGCGCGGATGGCGCGGAGACTGGGCCGATAGTGCCTAACGTCGGAGTTGGGCGTACCGCACCCGAGCGCTCGGCTGATTCCAGTGCCTGAATAACGAGCTCAGCAGGAGCATCGGCGGGTAGTACATAGCCGACCCCCAGTTGTCGAATGCGGCGTTCGCTCGGCTCATCGCCCGCGGGTACCAGCGCAACGATGTGCAGCCCACACGCGCGCAGCCGCGACACCGCCGAGGCATCCAACCGGCGTAGCTCCGCGGATAGAACAACGGCCCGAGCCGCTCCCGTACTCGCGGCCGCCAGTAGATCGGCAACATCCACGCAGCGCCGAATCACGTTCACCGAGGCGGCGCCGCGATCGACCGCGGCCACGAAATCAACTTCCCAAGCGGTATCGCTCACAGCAGTGAGGATCGGGAGGCTTGCCACGGGTCAGCTTCCTTGTGCTGAGTTAGCTGGAGTTACCGGAGTCGCCGCACACACATCGGGGGGATCATCGCGGCCAGTGCTCTTTGGAGCAACCGCTGGCAGCACCGCTATATCTATTGCCATATTGTGCAGAGCCGCCACCAAATCCTTGGCCCCCTGGTCGGCTACTCGCACGCTCAGTGACCATTCCCCGCTCGAGGACAACGCACCGTTTCCGGGGCGCCCAATGTGTTGCACAATCGCCGAGCTGAGCAGTTTCTGCGTCTGATTCTTCGATTTATCGGAGCTGTCAGTGGTGGCATAGACATCGATTCGGGCACCGTTTTGCAACGTGGATGGAACGTGGCGGGACTGCACAGGGATGCTCACCAAGCTGCCGCAGCCGCGCTCGCGCAGGGCGCCGGACGGTAGCAACTCTCCTTTACCGACATCCCGAGTCAAGGTTTTTCCCACAATATTTTTGTCGGCACCAACGTAGGCGCCCTTACTGTCGGGAAGCCGTGCATTCACGGCAACCAGATCGTCGGGGGTGAGCTGCGTCCCTCTAGGCAGCGCGGTACGCAACGACCACATGCTGGTGGTGTCATCGGCAGCTGAGATGATTACTCCACCTCCACCGATCGCGAGGACCACTAAGATGAGGCCGATGAGAAACCTGGTGTTCACCAGACGCGAGCGCTGGTGACGACGGGCTACTTGCGGCAGCTGAGGTGTCGGTTCGGATGACCCTCCGGCCATGTGGCGTCCTTTCCCAAACAATTCGGTGCAGGCCGAGACTAGCCGATCCGGGCACAGTTATGGGTGCCATGACTCAATGGCTGTGGATTACTACTAAAATCCGGCATGTGGTGGCATACTCAAGCAGAAGAAGCTATAGCAGCTTCGTCTAGCGTAAAGCACTACAACTTAAGGTGATCGGAGCAAACTATGAGTTCCGAGCGGTTCTTGCAACTAAATGAGGTTGCTGAGCTCCTCAACATCAGTGCCTCCCAAACGTATGCGCTTGTGCGCAGTGGCGACCTTCCCGCCATCAAAGTGGGCGGCCGAGGCCAGTGGAGAGTGGAACGGAAAGAGCTGGAGGACTATATCCATCGGATGTACAGCAAGACCCGCGATTTTGTAGAAACTCAGCCGTTGGTGAAGTCGCGAGATTAGCGGACTCCACAGTGAGCACCCAGCGTTCGCTCATTCCAGCCGGACTAGCGCCAATGCGGCACACGGAATGGTCTGCGCATGCCGTGGCGAGCGCGGCACGCGGCGCTCGCCAGACTCCTGAGTAGTGACATCCATGCAGTCTGCTCCCACCCGGTCTAGGCGCCCCAACACGGCATCGCCACTGCGTAGCACCAGGGTCAGTACTGCCCGGTCACGCATCAGCCGGCGCAGCACCATGCGCATGTCATATCTAGCGGCCACATGCCCTTCACTGCCTGGCGCGGCCGCGGCGAACGGCAGCCCCCGTAGCGTCATCACCGCGGCAAGTGGCAGCAGCACCCGCGCTCCGAGTTGATTTCCCGCGGCGGTGGCAAGTAACGCCCAATCAGCGCCAACATCGCGCAGCACTCCCGATACCGTGCTCGGTCCGGCGGAATCTACGGTGACGACGAGCTCGGAGCCAATCGCGGCACGCAGCCGATCCACCAACCGCACCGTAGCTAACTCGCGAC
This sequence comes from Acidimicrobiales bacterium, assembly GCA_003243955.1. GTDB lineage: Bacteria > Actinomycetota > Actinomycetes > Mycobacteriales > QHCE01 > QHCE01. The sequence goes on from QHCE01000024.1 coordinate 23,236, forward strand.
GCGTTCGATCCGCAACCTCAGCCGCGAATTCGGCGTCCTCGACAGCCGTTAACTCGGACTCTAGATCGGTAAAAAGCCGATTCCACCGCTGGCCACCGGGAGGTGAGACCGCACCGCTAGCTGCTGATTCCTGCCACGGATAAGAACTCGTCATGGCTACCACTGTCTCACTTTTCGTAAAACTCCGAGTAGCTATTTTGAAACAAACTGTAGTAAACGAGGAGAAAACTTTCTAAAAACAGCTAAACATAAGGAGTTGACTATAAGCAAACGAAGGTATATCACTTAAACATAGGCAAACACAGGAATGAGGGGTAATGATCACGGTCGCTCGTTTGTCTCGGCTTGGCGCGGCTATCGCATGCTGTGCGGTGGTAGCCGCGTGGCTCTTGCCACATCCGCTAGCCGCGGGCAGAGCCCTTGGCAAGCTGCTGGATCACAGCAGCGCCGACAGCCGAGCGGTGAACGAACTGACACTGGCCCTGAGCAGTCTGGTCGCGTGGGCGCTTATCATCTGGCTGGCCACCACGGTCCTGATGCTGCTAGCAACCCGACTACCCGGGCGAATAGGTGCCGCCGCTCGCAGCGCTAGCTGCTTGATCGTTCCCGCAATCGTTCGGCGCCTATTGTGCGGCGCGGTGAGCATCTCCCTTGCTAGCGGAATACTCGCTGGCACCGCCCAGGCCGCCTCGAAATCTGAGCCTGAATCCGGAAACCGTGCGACAGCAACTCAATCAGCCACCGTTCCAAATTTGGACTGGCCGCAGCCGCAGAGCACACAGCTACCAAGCGGCGGGCAAGAGCCACATCCGGCCAACCGAACCGGGGTGGATCGAGGTAGCCGGCCAGCAAGTCAGGAAGGACTGCCCGCACAAGTGACTGTGCGACGCGGCGACTCCTTATGGGTGCTCGCCGCCGATCGCCTCGAACCCGGTGCGTCCAAGGGCTCAATCGCTCGTGAGTGGCCCCGCTGGTGGGAGCGCAACCGTGACGTCATTGGCGAAAATCCGCACCTCATTTATCCAGGACAGGTGCTGCACGCCCCCACTCCATCTGAGTAATCCATCCGAGCCCCTAGTAGTAACCAGGAGAACCGCCATGCTCAACGCAGCAACAGCCCCCGCTACAGCCACTGGAATTAGACTGCGGCCAGCACCCGCATGTGAACCGCCATACGACGATGAACGAACCGACTCCCGCACCTATCTGGCGTCGGGTACCACACCGTTGCTCACCCACCCCCTACTTCCTTGTTTCACTGTGCAGCCTTATCGGCCGCCCATCTCGAGCACATGGCAACCTTCTCGGCCCAGACCAGCGCGCGTTGAGCTTGGCAGCTTTGGCCGGCGCAGCACGCCCAGTTGCGACCTACCGGAGCCCGGCCCGCATGGTAGGCGGCTGGCGCAGGCGCTACTGGAGATGATCGCCGGTGTGCGACCACTCGGGCAGCTCGTGCCGTGGTTGCATGAATCGCTGTATTTTGAGCTAGCCGGGCGGTATAGCAAAATCCGTATCGCGAATCGACAGGCGGAGGCCGCGGGCATGCAACATCTCGGCCGCTACGCTGCTCCCCAGCCTCGTGTGACCAGAGTGCATACCTGTCAACCTGCTGACGGGGTCGCCGAAATCAGCGCGGTCGCGGCTGAACAAGGCCGCGCGTATGCGGTAGCGCTTCGCCTCGAAGGTCTCGATGGAGGCTGGCGTTGCACCAGCTTCACCGTGGTCTGAAACTTCAGACGGCAAAACCCTGCGTTATCAGACAGGCATCGCTTATCATGATCCAATCCATGCCACTGTTAGCGAACCACTGAGGAGTGGTGACCATGAGCCATTGGCGTCGTAGAGCAGAGGTTGCGGTGGCAGTGGTTGCTGCATGCGCGGTCGGCGGTACGGCAACGGTGGGCTGCGCTCCGAGCCCCAGGCCTTCCCTGACCGCGGGCACCAGTAAGACTGTGGTGAACCCAAATCTTGGCGCTGACTTGTTGCGCTTCAGCGGTCCGCTCGGGGCGCACCTAGATACCATCGTATGCACCACAGCTGAGAGCACCAGCAGAATTACTCTCGGAACTGAATCTGTTGAACCAGTATCACTAATCACAAACTATGACCCAGGTTTAAAGGACCCTTTCCGGGAAGGACCCCAGATCATCGGCGAACACGGTCCTAAACCAATCGCTTGCGTAGCAGAAGTCATGAGCTGGCCAGGTTCCCGCTCTATTGACGCGGCCATCGTTGAATTTAACAACCCTAAAGGATCTGTTGCCGACGACAGTTTTACAAGAATAGTAAGCCCAGATGATCTTTTCTCCCAGCGCGGTATACCCCGGGACCCCGGAGATCTCCCAGCGGATCAGGCTACAAAAAAGCCTGTAAAGACCTCTCCGAAGCTGTTGATGAGCTCAGTGGCGTTTCCAAACCAGAACCAGTGGTTATTGGAGTATGCAAGCCTTCCAAACCCACAAACATTCACGCGTTACCTTCAACTACGGGTCCTGCTCAGCTACTTCCGGCTGCCTACAGCTCTACCCAGAGGCGTCACCACGAGTCTCAGGCGAAGAGGGCCGTGGGCAGAGCCACATAGCTATGCAGGGTCTTGCGGCATCTAGCAGGTTGGCCGTGTCAACTTGATCTGGCCCCGGCAGGGCGGCTCGAGTCGGCACCACGAGTGGGCGAGAAAAGCGAATCGGTTCGTCGGTTCGCGTACGTCATTCCAAGCAGGTCGTGGACCTTGGTGAGGGTGTTGTCGGCGAGATCGCGCGCACGCGCGTTGCCGGCGTCGAGGACCGTGTCGATGTAGTCGGTGGCCTCGACGATGTCGGCCCGCCGTTGGCGTAGCGGCCGCAGTAGTTCGTTCACCGCTTCGGTCAGTAGGTGTTTGAGCTGTCCTGCGCCTGCGTTGCCAATTTCGTCGGCGAGGTGTCGGGGGTTGTCGCTGGTGGTGGCCGCAAGGAGGTCGAGCAGGTTGGCGACGGCCGGCCGGCCGGTCGCGTCGTAGGTGATTCGGCGTTCGCTGTCGGTTGGCGCGCGGCGGATGAGCGCGGCGGTGTGGTCCTCAGTTGCCTGCAGAGCTATGCCGTTTCCGCTCGTTTTGCTCATCTTCTTGCCGTCAAGTCCGGCCAGCATCGAGCTGGCGGTGAGCAGCGCGTCCGGCTCCGGGAAGAGCGGCGACTCTACGGCGTATCGCTCATTGAATCTCCGGGCGATCAGACGTGTGGTCTCCAGGTGCGGAAGTTGATCCAGGCCGACGGGGACGAGGTTGGCCTGGCAGAACAGGATGTCGGCGGCTTGGTGGACGGGGTAGGTGAGCATCAGGCCGGTCGGAGGTTTGCCGCTGGCCTCGATCTCGGCTTTGACGGTCGGGTTGCGGTGCAGTTCGGCGTCACTGACGAGGCTAAGGAAGGGCAGCATGAGTTCGTTAAGGGATGGGACCGCGCTGTGTGTGAAGATCGCCGATCGACCCGGGTCGATGCCGGCGGCAAGGTAGTCGGCCACGACGCCGCGGACTGTGGCTGGGAGCTGGCGACCAGCTTGTCGGTCGGTCATCACCTGGTAGTCCGCGATCAGCACAAGGACCTCGACGCCGAGGTTTTGAAGTCGGACCCGGTTCGCGAGCGTGCCGAGGTAGTGACCGATGTGGAGTGGGCCCGTTGGTCGGTCGCCGGTCAGAACACGGAACGTCCCGGGGTCTTGCAGGATCTGGTGTTGGAGGGTGGTGCTGCGCTTGAGTGCTGCTTGCTGCGACGGCGTGAGTTCAGGCATTGGTGGTCTCCTTGGTTGGAGGCGACCTGTCGTGGCTGCCGAGCCGTAGTGCTGGTCCGGGAAGGCTGCCGCGAGAAGGCAGCCCAGGACGTGGATGGTCAGGGTCGCCGCTGCGACGACCACCACCAGCTCACGAGGATTCGGGACATGCGTAGATCATACGCCAGAACGCGGCGAGGGCCCAGGTGGACACCCCGGCAGCGCGGTCCTGGGCCAGGGTAGTTGCCCGGGTAAGGCGCCGGGCTTGCGCCGCAGGACCTCGAGGTAGTGGTCGAGGTTGAGCGGGTGCCTACGCAAACTCGACGGCGAAACGCTTTCCAGCTGATGGTGTGGTAGCGCGCTTGAGTGTTCGGATTACCGGCGCGGTCTCGACGTGGCCGATAGCGTCAATTTTTCCCACTCTTTCCGTCAGGTAGGTGTACAACGCGCCAACGTCACGGCAGAGAACGTTGGCGAGCAGATTGGAAGAGCCAGTCGTCGCGGCGACGAATGCGACTTCCGGTTGTTGTGACAAGGCTTCGGCCACTTCCCCCAGACGGGCAGGGCGCGGCGCGGGTACCGCAAGACGCCAGCGCGGCATTGATCATCCCGCAGACGTTTGGGTTGATCCGTGCCATGTTTGAGGGGGTGGAGCTCGCCAAGGCTTTGGGGATGATCGGCCCGGTCATGGCGTTGGCCGCGGTGTGTGGTCCCGTACTCGGCGGTGTGCTCACCGACACGAACATCCTCGGCGCGGGATGGCGCTCGGTGTTCGGAGTTAACGTGCCGCTGGGGGTCGCGGTGCTGCTGGTTTCGCCTCTCATCCGCGAGGATCGCTCGCCCAACAATCCCCGGCTCGACCTTGTCGGAACTGTCTTGGTGGCCGTTGCGGCAGGTCTGCTGATCTACCCGCTAGTGCAAGGCAACGATGCCGGCTGGCCGGCGTGGACCTGGATGTGCATGACGCTCGGGGTTGTGGTGCTGGCGGCGTTTATACGGCATCAAATCGAAAAGGTACGGCGGGCGGGAAGCACGCTCGTCGAACCCGGATTGTTCCGCGACCGCATGTTTCCCGCCGCGATGCTCAGCTCGTTGCTGTTCTTCGCGGTGATGAACGGACTGATGTTCGTGCTCGTCGTCTTCTTTCAGATCGGACCCGGCATGAGTGCCCTGGGTGCCGGACTCACCATGCTGCCATGGTCGATCGGGCTGGCTGTCGGATCGTGGTTCGCTGGAGCGGTACTAGTACCCCGCTTCGGCGCCCGCGTGATGCGCGCCGGGGTTGTCATGACCGTGCTGGGCTTGGGTAGCACCGCGGTGCTCATCACGGCGCCGGCCTTCGAACTGACATGGCGACTACCAGCACCCCTCCTAGTAGCAGGGACAGGACTCGGAATGTTCACCGTCCCTTTCTTCAGTAGCGCGCTTTCCCGGATAGCCCACCACGAAACCGGATCCGCATCTGGGCTGCTCAACGCCGTTCAACAGCTCGGCGCAACTGTCGGAGTCACGCTACTGGGCACCGTCTTCTTCCGCATCGCGCGAAACCACACAACGCAACTCGCGTCTTGCGCCGCCAGTGGGACCCAACTCGCACTGTGGATCTCTAGCGCGATGCTCGTAGCCGTCCTGGCGCTGACCTACCCCATGCTTTCCAAGCCACGTCGCCACGCAACCGTGACCTAGTTCTCCTGAACCCCCAAGTAGCCGAAAGCAATTGAGGGCTGGCTAACAATAGCCGCCTCTTTGACTGCGACGAGCCCACTCCGCCTAGGCGACGGATGTGCTTTCAACGAGCGGATGTTGTTCTCGTGTTTATCGCTCAGTATAAATAGGGAGTTTAGCCAGTCGTCGGCCTCCGGTGCCCGAGGCTGCCTTGGGTAACTGGCCGCCCATGCGGTGGGCCAAAGCCCGCTGCTGGCTTTCCCGCTGTTTTTCGCCGGACCAGCGGCCCGAACGCGTTTCGCCGCGCTGCATCGTTGTTATTCAACTCGGTTTCGATAAGCGAGAAAACCGTTCCATCCAGTTCGCGGTCAGCCGCGACCAGGACATATTGTCGCTGTAATTCTTCAGGATTATCTATCTGCGGCCCATTTCGAGTTAAAATGGCGCACGAATTCCATGGCCGGCTCCACCCACTCGAAGCAGGAAATACTGTTTTTGTTTCACCTTGGCCTTGGTATAGATTTCGCGAAATGGCATCGCCGCCTTGAAGATACTCAAGGAGCCTGACGAGTTCGAGGTCAATACCCTCGTCCCCAGTTGAAAGCCCTGGAGCACGGATTCCGAGCATGCGAAAGCTCGGCAGTTCTCCCGCGTATGCCACCACAACTAAGTGGCTGTTGCTTCCAAGCTCAATGCCTTGGTCAGTTGGCGAGATTGGGATCGCTAGCCCCGCGATGCGTTGGGCCGTTGCATCGCTTAGTCCCTTGAGTACTTCCTCGCGAAACAGCTTGTTCATGTCTATAGGGTGTACCCCGACTCATGGCTTGAGGCTACTGCATCACCGCCGCCAGCCCTCGGCAAAGTCCTGGTTGGTGTGCCGCTAGTGGGACACAGCTAGCGCTGTGGATCTCTAGCGCGATGCTCGTAGCCGCCCTGGCACCTGACATACCCCATGCTTTCCAAGCCACGTACGCCATGCAAGCACCTATACGGCCGCCACGCCAGGTGCACCGTGGCACTTTTTGTACTTCTTGCCCGACCCGCACGGGCATGGGGCGTTGCGCGCCGGATCGGCACTAACCCGCTGTGCCGCGACGGCTACCCGAGAGCTCGGACCAGCACCATTACTAAATGACGCACCCGCCGAACTGGCATCTCCGTCCAAAGTTGGGGCCGAATACTGCAGATTGGCAGGTTGCCGCGCAGGCGCACCGAGCCCTTTGGCGCGGATCTCCCGGTGCTTGCGGGCGACCTCAGCAATCTCAGCAACATCAAGCACCCGGGTGGGATCGTCAAGCTCGGCATAGGCTTCGGCAGAGCCAGGTGCCTCTTCTATCTGCACTTCTAGCTTAAACAGGTACCGAACCGACTCCTCTTTTACGCCCTCTAGCAGCGCGCTAAACAAATCGAACGCCTCACGCTGGTATTCCACCAAGGGGTCCCGCTGACCGTAACCCCGCAAAGTGATGCCATCACGCAGATAGTCCATCTCATACAGGTGCGCCCGCCATCTGCGGTCAAGCACCGTGAGCACTACCATGCGCTCAAGCTCCCGCAGCGCTTCTGGTCCCAGCTCCTTCTCACGCTCGTCATACGCGGCATGGATATCGTCATGCACTTGCTGAAGCAGAAATTCAGCATCTAGCGACTCGCGGCCGCCGATGTCGGATTCAACGTCCTGCACAGTAATAGAGATCGGGTACAACTGCTCCAACTGTGTCCACAGCTGATCAAGATTCCAGTCTTCGGCGTAACGTTCGGCTGTGGCGTTAGTGAGATAGTCGCCAACCACGTCATCAATCATGTTGCGAATCTGGCCCGACAAGTCCGCACCCTGCAGCACTTTGTCGCGCTCACCGTAGATGAGCATGCGCTGCTTGTTGTCGATCTCGTCGTATTTGAGCACGTTCTTGCGAGTCTCGGCGTTGAGCTGCTCCAACTGTGTCTGAGCCCCCTGAATCTGACGGCTCACCATCCTTGACTCAATCGGCACGTCATCGGCCATACGCAGACCGTTCATTACTGCCTCGACCGCGCCAGAATTGAACCTGCGCATCAACTCGTCCTGGAGTGACAAGTAGAAACGAGACTCGCCCGGGTCGCCTTGCCTACCGGAGCGGCCACGCAGCTGGTTGTCGATCCGGCGAGAATCGTGCCGTTCCGTGCCTAGTACGTACAGGCCGCCGGCATCCAGAACGTCCCGCTCAGCGGCCTTACGGAGCTGCTTGGCCCGCACCACCGCGGCTTCCCACTCAGCTTGATAGGTTTCCGGGTCCGTTTCGGAAGTGATTCCACGTTGCCGCAGCTGTCCCGCGGCCGTGTACTCCGGATTACCACCCAGCATGATGTCGGTACCCCGACCAGCCATGTTGGTTGCCACAGTCACAGCTCGCGGGCTCCCGGCCTGCGCAATGATCTCGGCTTCCTTGGAGTGGTTCTTGGCATTGAGCACCTCGTGCTTGACGCCGCGGCGGACCAGCATGCTCGAGAGCAGCTCGGACTTCGCCACGCTCGTGGTACCTACAAGCACCGGCTGATCAGCGGCATGGCGCTCCACGATGTCTTCAACCACCGCGGTAAACTTGGCCTTCTCAGTCTTGTAAATCACGTCCGACTGATCAATACGCACCATTGGCAGATTGGTCGGAATCGAAACCACGCCAATGTCGTAGGTCTTTTGGAACTCTGCCGCCTCGGTCATGGCGGTACCGGTCATTCCGGCAAGTTTCTGATAGAGCCGGTAGTAGTTTTGCAGCGTGATGGTGGCCAGCGTCTGGTTCTCTTCCTTGATTCGGACGCCTTCTTTGGCCTCAATGGCCTGGTGCATACCTTCGTTGAAGCGCCGACCGGCGAGCACCCGACCGGTGAACTCGTCCACGATGAGTACCTCACCGTCGGTGACTATGTAGTCTTTGTCGCGCTTGAACAGCTCCTTGGCCTTGAGCGCGTTGTTCATGTAGCTGATCAGCGGCGTGTTAGCGGCTTCATACAGGTTGTCGATGCCCAGCTGGTTCTCCACCTTGGCCACACCTACCTCGGTGATGCCAATCATGCGCTTGGCTTCGTCGACTTCGTAGTCGACATCGCGCTTGAGCTTGGGCACCATCCGTGCGAACTCCGTATACCACTTGCCCGACTGTTCCACCGGGCCGGAGATGATCAGCGGCGTGCGCGCCTCGTCGATGAGGATCGAGTCAACCTCGTCCACAATCGCGAACACATGACCCCGCTGCACCATCTCGCTCTTAGACCAGGCCATTTTGTCGCGGAGAAAATCGAACCCGAATTCATTATTCGTGCCGTAAGTGATGTCGCAACTGTATTGGCTCCGACGATGTTCGGGCGGTTCGTTGGCCAAAATTACGCCGGTCTCCAAGCCCATGAAGCGATGCACCCGCCCCATGGTTTCGGCGTCACGAGCGGCCAGATAATCGTTTACCGTCACAACGTGCACCCCATCGCCAGACAGTGCGTTGAGGTAAGCGGTCGGAACGCAGGTGAGAGTTTTGCCCTCACCAGTCTTCATCTCGGCGATATTGCCAAAGTGCAACGCCGCCGCGCCCATCAGCTGCACGTCATAATGGCGCTGGCCGAGCACGCGGCTGGCGGCCTCTCGAACGGCGGCAAAAGCTTCGGGTAATAGATCGTCGAGGGTCTCACCATCGCCGTAACGCTGCTTGAACTCATCTGTGAGCGCGCGCAGCTCCGCATCGGTAAAGTCAGCGAACTCATGCTCAAGCTCGTTCACCGCGTCCGCGATGCCCTTTAAGCGGCGGATGGTGCGACCTTCGCCTATGCGAAGAACCTTTTCCAGAAACACAGCGGATGCCTCTCGTGCCACGAAACAATGTCACTTAAGACACCTATGGTATGTCGAAGCCCAAAAGCAAAGTCAGCGACCGCCGATACCGGCGGCCGCTGACTTCTCTCTAGGCAAGACGACGAGAACGCAAGTAGGCAAATGCCTACTGATAGGTCCCTGCCAAGGCCGCAGGAGCCGCCGCGTGCAAAACGACGTGGAAAGGCGGCTCAAGAACAGTGAAACGCCGGCAGGCAATACCCGATAGGGTCCCTGCCAAGGCCACAGGAGCCGCCGCCTACGAAGGTAGGCAAGGCGACGAGAACGCCGGCAGGGACCCTATCGGCTAGCTTTCCAGGCTTAGCACGCCGTAGTTGTAGCCCTTACGCCGATATACCACGCTGGGAAGGCTAGTGTCTACGTCGCTGAACAAGTAAAAATCGTGTCCTACCAGCTCCATTTCAAAAAGAGCCTGATCAACCGTCATAGGCTTCGCGGTGTGCTCCTTATTCCGCACTACCTGACCCGGAAACGAGTGGTCAACGCCACTAACCTCCATTTCGGAGCTTCCGTCGTCTTCAAAGCGGAGGCTTTGCAGGCTGTCCCAGCTATCGTTGGCGGCAACTGAGTCACTGTTCTCGATACCCACTCGCTGCCGAGGCAGCGAAATGACACTGTCCAGATAACCTGGCCCGGCAGCTGCCTGAGCCAAGCTTGCGGTAGCCGCCGACACCGACACCGGTGTACGCCGACCACGGTGGATACGGCGGCGATCAGCTGCCCGGCGAAGTCTCCCCTCAAGCTTTGCGGCTGCCTTATCGAGCGCGGAATAGAAATCGCCAGCGCATGACTCGCTGCGGATTACCGGACCACGGGACCTGCAGGTCAGCTCGATGCGTTGGCACGTATGCGATTGACGAGGATTGGGCTCGTGAAAGAGCTCTACATCTACGCGAAACAGCTTGCTGTCGTAACGCATAAGCCGGGCAAGTTTGTCTGCCACGTGCTCGCGATAATGCTCGGGTACCTCGACATTACGTCCGGTGACAGTGATCTGGACTGGACTGCTTGTATCAGTGATCGCAACTGCTGCGTCGGTGTCAGTGTGCATGGCGTACCTCCACAATATTCGCTAACTGCTAGGGCAAACCACTGGGCTGAATTCAGGTTGCATACGGGCTACATAGTGTTCTCAGTCCCGGTGGTCAATCGCTATACGTGCTCCCTTCATTGAAGTAAGGAACTACAACCCAGCGCTTGCAGCAGCTGGGTTCCGTCACCACAAGATAGCCGAAGATAGGTGGATGATCTAGCACTGACGGTAACGCCTTCAGCAGTCAGAGTCACCCCTTCGCGCGGGAAATTTTCTACAACACCCGGCAGCTCTTAGCTCACCGCCGCCAGCGCTACCGCCCCAACAACGTGGCATCCAAGGCCTCGCAACGTGCCGGCGGCCTCGGCTAATGTGGCCCCGCTAGTTACGACATCGTCTACTACGAGCACCGAAACCCCGTCCGTCAAAGGTAGCCCGCGACGCGGCACGAATCGGCCACGAATGTTGCTACGGCGAGCCACAGCACTCAAACCCAGTGAGTCTCTTGCGCCCGGAACAGCCCTCAGCATCGAAGAAACTCCAACAGGCTGCCTCACATGTACGTGGCGCAGTGCCGCGGCTACCAGCGGACGCAGATGATCGCCGCCTCGATGTCGCCGAGCAGCTCGGCTGGACGGAACGGGCACCAACAACACCCGCTCATTTGCTGGCAAGTTCTGCAAAGCCGCAGATAAACCGATGGCGAGCATGGGTGCAAGCACACAAAGTAATCGCCGCCGGTTGTGCTCCTTGTACGCCAAGAGCACGCTGCGCAGCACTCCAGCGTAGGCGGATGCGGCGATACACGTAGGAAACCCTGGTGGTGGATGTGCTGGGTGAGCGCGCCGCGGCGCCGCGCGGCATGCCGACGCACAGCCTAGACACAACAAACCACCTGACCGGCTGCAGGAGACGCAGTATGCGGGCAGCATAAGGTCCGCTGCCACTCTGAGTAGCTCGGCATTCAAAGCGGCGAAGTTAGACATAGAAAAGCCAGGTGCGCTATTCATAGCAACAGCCTGTCAGCAGGGTACGACAAGGCGCCCGAGTGCGCACCATTTTCTCGGTTTAGTCAGTGAGTTCCGTTATCGAGCGGGGCTGGTTGAAGTTGCAGGAGTTTTTTCAGGCACCGGTACCGGACCGCTATCATCGGGTATGGTTCCGCAGCCAGCAAGCACTGTTAACGCAGCTAACAGCACCACCAGAGCGTACGCGCGGCACAGCGGTTGAGATGCCCGCGCCGCCCATGCCCTCACTGCCGCACTCCCATGCCTCGAGCCGCAGCAGCAGTACCCGACTCATCCACAGTGTCCTCCGCCAGCTCGTCGGGGACTGCGCTTGTGAAATCAACAAAGGTCAGCATTCCCAGATCCGAGCCTGCTTGAGCTGCGGCAGGCGGCGACTGCGGTAATCCGTCGCTAGACATGACAGCGTCAGGTATCGCGTCCTCAGGCACCAAAGGTAGCGGGGAACTCTCGAGCACGCCCCCGGCGTGTCGAGGCAGCGTTAAACGGAACTGAGCACCTTGACCTCGCTGGCCCCACGCCTGTAACCACCCACGATGCAAACGAGTGTCTTCCAACGCAATGGACAGCCCGAGCCCCGTTCCCCCCGTGTGCCGGGCCCGTGATGGGTCCCCGCGCCAAAACCGATGGAATACCGCCTCATATTCGTGCGGAGCCAGACCCACACCGTAATCGCGTACGGTGACAGCGACCGCATGCCGATCTGCCATCAGAGTCATCCGAACCACCGGTTCCTGCCCTATAGAAGTCGGCTCATCAGATGTCGCAACAGCCCGCCCATACTCGACAGCGTTACTGACTAAGTTTGCAATGATGCGCGCCACCCTTCTGGAGTCGAGCTCACAGACCACCGGATGCGCAGGTGCGTCTAACGCAATACGCACTCCAACACCGCTGGCAAATGCCGATAGCGAGCGTTGAGCCTGCCGAAGTAGCTCCACTACATCCGTTGGTTCAGGTTCCAGCACGGCAAATCCGCCGTCGTACCGGCTGATCTCCAATAGGTCGGCGAGCAGAGCTTGGAAATGCTCAACCTGATCGTGTAAAAGCTCAGCACTACGTGCGACCTCGCCGCGAAACTCCCCACGAGCCCGATGCAGCACATCAGTCGCCATCTGAATTGTGGTCAGCGGCGTGCGCAATTCATGAGATACATCCGAAGTGAAACGACGCTGTAGGTTGGAGTAGCGCTCCAGCTGCATAATCTGCTGCTGCAGACTTTCGGCCATCTGATTGAACGCTCTGCCTAGCCTGGCGACCTCGTCCTCACCATGCACCGGCATGCGCTCGGTGAGGACACCCGCGGAAAGGCGCTCGGCAGTGCGCGCCGCCGCAGAAACTGGGCGCACCACCATCCGCACCACGCCGAAGGCAATACCACCCAACGCAAGCACCAGTAGGACGCCCACGCCAAAGGTCACATGTCGTACCAGTGCCACTGAGTCAACCTGACCATCCAGCGGAAAAAAATAGTACAGGTTCACCAACCCCGCCCGGGTTGACACCGGCGCGGCCATAGCAAGCACCGGGCGCGGCGGCTGACCGCCTAGCTTCATACTCACATACTGGTATCCCAGCACGTTTCGCGCATCCACCAGGGCGGTTAGCTCGGCAGGTGCCTGAAGCTCAGCGGGGCGGCCATTGGCGACATAGTGTTTTGGTAGTCCCGGATTACCGATCTCCACGGAGACTTCGAACAGCTTGGCCCGTTCACCACGATCTGAGAGGTTTGCCGTGACTTCCTTGAGCACCGCATCTGCTTTGGTCAGATCTCCGGCGCGCAGCTGCTGCAGGCGCTGCAGAGCGTAACTCCTGCCATCATTAACCTCTTCGATAGCGTAAGCGCGGTGAAACTGCACCATTCCACGTGAAATCTGCTCCACCATCAATATGCCTAAAACGGCCACGACAGCGCTAGAAATCAGCATAGTAAAAACCACAGCACGTAGCTGTAGTGATCTGCGCCACAAGCTTAATAGCTGACGCCATGATCTGTTCACAGTGATGCCTAGCTCATCACTACATGGCGTTTCGCGGTGGCACTGTCTCTGGTGGCACTGTCTCTGGTGGCACTGTCGGTAGTGGCGCTGTCTGAGCAAGGATCCGATACACCTGCTGCCCTGCCCGTCCCCGCCTTATACCCCACGCCGCGCACGGTAAGCACAACTTGAGGATTTTCTGGATCCCGCTCCACTTTGGAGCGAAGTCGCTGTACATGCACATTGACTAACCGAGTGTCGGCCGCATGCCGGTAGCCCCATACCTGCTCGAGTAACAACTCCCGAGAAAACACCTGTCGCGGTTTACTGGCCAGCGCAACAAGCAGGTCAAACTCTAACGGAGTCAGTGCTAAACGTTCGCCAGACCGGCTCACTTCATGGCCTGCGACATCGATCACAACAGGATCCTCCGGGGCTCCGATCTGGAACCGCTGAACCACTACCGATTCACGACTGCGCAGCCGAGCGCGAATGCGAGCAACGAGCTCCTTGGGACGAAAAGGTTTGACCACATAATCGTCGGCGCCCGACTCCAAGCCAAGCACCACATCGATGGTGTCGCTCTTGGCCGTGAGCATCACAATGGGCACACCGGACTCTTCCCGGATCGCTTTGCATACGTCAATGCCACTCATACCCGGCAGCATCAGGTCCAGTAAAACCAAATCTGGCTTGCTCTCCCGAAAAACTGTAAGCGCACGGTCACCGTTAGTCACAAAAATCGGGGCAAATCCTTCGCTCCGAAGCACGATGCCAAGCATTTCCGCCAACGCGGGATCATCGTCGACTACTAAGACTCGCAATGTCATGCATGACATGGTGTCACCCCTGTCCGCGGTTGCGATGACCCCCCTGACGATTTTTCGCATATGCGACAACCAAAGGTGATGTTATCGCGGTTCAGGGATAGATGGCGCGACAGAATCAACACTGACGCTGGCTCTGATCATCTCCATAACTCCGCCTTCGGCCAGGGCAGTGACGTCACCGAGCTCGCGGCGGTCGGCGACGTCACGCAGCAAGCGACGCATAATCTTTCCAGAACGAGTCTTGGGTAGCTCGGGAACCACCATGAGCTGTCGCGGTTTGGCAATAGCGCCGATCTGATCGGTCACGTGGCGACGCAGCTGAGTCAGTAGGACCTGCGCAGCACCGCAATCATGCTCGCCGCGCAGAATAACAAACCCCACAATGCCCTGCCCGGTCAGGCAATCATGAGCGCCGACCACGGCAGCCTCCGCAACAGCCGGGTGGCTGGCCAAGGCGGACTCCACCTCGGTAGTGGAGATGCGGTGGCCGGATACGTTCATCACATCATCCACGCGCCCCAGCAGCCACAGATCGCCGTCCTCGTCTTTCTTGGCACCATCTCCCGCAAAGTAATATCCCTGCTCGGCATAGCGCGACCAGTACGTGTCCTGGTACCGCTGCGCATCACCCCAGATGCCGCGCAGCATGGCAGGCCACGGCTCGGTGAGCGCAAGGTAGCCGCCCTCACCGTAAGACACTGAATTACCAGTCTCATCAACCACGTCCGCGCTAATTCCCGGAAGTGCCCGTTGCGCAGACCCCGGTTTTGTGCTGCTCACACCAGGAAGTGGGCTGATCATGATTGCACCGGTTTCAGTCTGCCACCAGGTATCCACAACCGGGCAACGCCCGCGGCCTACATGTTCCCGATACCACATCCATGCCTCCGGATTAATCGGCTCACCGACCGAGCCCAACACTCGCAGCGATGACAATTCGTACTGTGCTGGCAGCTGCTCCCCCCAGCGCATAAATGTCCGAATCACCGTCGGCGCGGTATATAAAATGGAGACTCGATACTTGTCAATGAGCTCCCAGAAGCGGCCTTGATGCGGCGTATCCGGCGCGCCTTCGTACATGACTTGAGTGACCCGATTGCTGAGCGGTCCATACACGATGTAGCTGTGGCCTGTGATCCAACCGACGTCGGCGGCGCACCAATACACGTCAGTATCGGCCTTGTGATCAAAGACCGCATGATGGGTATAACTCACCTGCGTGAGGTATCCGCCACTGGTATGCAAAATGCCTTTTGGCTCGGCTGTAGTGCCGGAGGTGTACAAAATAAACAACGGATGTTCAGCGTCAAAAGCCTGCCAGGCATGCTCAGCAGATTGGGCGTCCACGAGGTCATGCCACCAAATGTCTCGTCCGGCGCGCCAGAACACATCCTGACCGGTGCGTCGGACCACCAAAATCGTCTCAATGCCGGTGCCTTCAACGGCTTCATCGGCGATAGCCTTCAGCGCATGGGCGCTCCCGCGCCGGAAACCGCCATCGGCGGTGATCAACACCGCCGCACCAGCATCATTGGCTCGGCTACGCAAACTTTGCGCGGAGAAGCCACCGAACACCACGCTGTGCACAGCGCCAATCCGAGCGCACGCCAACATTGAAATCGCGGCCTCGGGGATCATTGGCAGGTAGATCATGACTCGATCACCTGGATGTACGCCCAGTGACGTCAACGCGTGAGCGGCTTTGCTGACTTCCTGTTGTAGCTGCGCATAGCTCAGGGAGCGAGTATCGCCGGGCTCACCTTCCCAATGAATTGCTATGTGATCGCCGTATCCGGCTTCCACATGCCGATCCACACAGTTGTAGGCAACGTTGAGTTTCCCACCGACAAACCACTGCGCAAATGGCGGCTTCCAGATCAACGTCGTATGCCATGGCTGCGACCAACTCAGTCTCCGAGCCTGCTCCTCCCAAAATCGCAACCGATCTTGCTCAGCTTGGGCGTAGGCAGCTTCGGTGACGTTAGCTGAGGCGGCGAGCTCGGGCGGAGGATTAAAACGACGGTCCTCATGCAGCAGATTCGACAGTGCAGATTCCATAGGGCGCCGCCTTTATCCTTTATTTTATAGGGAAATATCGCGATTAAGCTCGACATCTCTCGCACTAAGCGATCAGAAACGTTGTAGTAGAACTCTGGATGCTCTGGCGGCACAGCGGTCGGGCAGACCACGACCCGCGCCCCATACGCCTGCAACACGCCGATTTTGTCCGCGGAGACCTTGTCTGGACAAACGAACACGCACTCGTAACCTCGCTGCTGGGCCAACAAGGCCAACCCACTCGATATTGGGCTCGACAATAGTTCCACCGAGTTGCAGCGACCCGTCTTGCTCGGCGGCGTCTATCATGCGCTGGGCTATGCGATCCTTCACCGAGCCACCGGGGTTGAGGTATTCCAGCTTGGCCAGCACCAGCGGACTACTGCGAGGGTTTTCCTGCGTACCGGTTGTGAGCACTGATCGCAGCGCAACCATGGGGGTATCGCCGATGAGGTCCACGACAGAGTCCACATAACGCACCCGACCAATCTAACGGTCAGCACCTAATCGGTTTGACCGAGACAAGGGAGTTAACCTTGATGTTGTGAGTCCCATATCTCGAACACACAGCATCGCACTAAAAATCGCGGCCGGAGGCAGCCTGGGGGTGCTGGGCCTAATGGCTATCGGACATGTCATTAAGTTGCAAGCGGGGAAATTTCGTGCCGATGTTGCCATATTGCGGACCGCCCCAGCCTGTGAAGGTATCTACGGCCGCAAATACTCGGGCACACCGATCGAGTTCGTATTGATGGGCGACTCCAGCGCTGCCGGGGTAGGGGTAACGCTAGCGGCGCAAACACCAGGTGCGGTGATGGCGCATCAGCTGTCCATAGCGCTAAACAGACCAGTCCAGCTGCGGTGCCCCGCAGTACCCGGAGCGCTCAGCGCGGGACTGGTCGCTCAGGTGGCCAGCATCGTGTCGAACCCGCCCGATCTCGTACTGATTTTTGTCGGCGCCAATGACATCACCCATCGCACTCGTACATCTGTGGCGGTCGCGCAGTTAGATCGAGCTGTCCGTGATCTGGTAACCAGCGGAGCGAAAGTCGTTGTAGGAACCTGCCCCGACTTAAGTTCCCTGGAAGGTATGCAGCCCCCGTTACGCTGGATCACCCAGTTCTGGTGCCGAGAACTCGCCGCGGCGCAGACGATAGCGGCGGTGCGCGCCGGAGCTCGCACTGTTTCTTTGGTCAACACACTGCGAGCCGAGTTTGGCTCACGGTCCCACGAGTTCTTCGCGGAAGACCGTTTTCATCCATCGGCGGCCGGATACTTGCGGGCGGCCGAGGCTATGCTGCCGTCCCTGATTGAGGCCCTCGGCTACGACAGCGAGCTTGCCCCTCCGCCATCACGTCCATGGTCGCTGATTCGTGCGCCGCGAAGCGGGCTACGCCGCCTAGCCAGAGCCGCGGTAGATGCTGCCGATACAGCAGGCACCGAGGTGACTGGCGTGCCCGCGCTCCAAGGGCAGCGTGGCATGTGGGGTCAGCTACGTAACAGACTGACCGAAGCCACTCAGTTAGCTCGCCAGCAGCTGCCGCGCTTCAGTGGTCGCCGCGGCGTAAATACCGGCGCTGACTCCGATGGGGACGCCGCGCAGCGCAGCCTCAAGGTCGTGGGATAAGACGGCAAGCTGGTCGGCTAGCGCAAAATCGCTGTCTAGCCTGGGAACCTCGCGCCGCGGAAGCTGCCGAGCAGTTGCAGCGTAATTCGCCCACAACTGTAGAACGCGATGTACGTTGGCGCCCTCAACGCGCCACGTGGCGGCAGTCCACCCGGCGAACTGGGCTAGACACCGCTGCGCCGCCACGTGGAATTCCACGGCGGCGCAGCGGTCGCTTTCGTTGCCGCTACTTTCGGGCATATCCCAGCAGACGCAGAATCTCCAGGTAAAGCCAGACCAACCCGACTAAAATGCCGAATGCGCAATACCAGGAGTACCGACGCTCAAGGCCCATGGCTACACCTTGCTCGACGGCATGAAAATCAACGATAAACGTCATAGCGGCTAACCCGATCGCAAAAAGACTGAACGCGATAGCCAGCGGCCCTCCGTCACGCAACCCCAGACCGGTACCACCATTAACGCCGAACAGCCCTAGGCCCAGGTTCAGCAGTGCGAGAGCAATGAATCCGAAAAGAGCTCCGGTCACCCACTTAACGAATGTGGGAGTAGCTCGGAGCACCTTCAGCTTATACAGCGCGGCCATCGCGAAGAACACCCCGAACGTGCCAACAACGGCCTGCAACACAATGCCGTTGTCATATACCGAGGCATACCAGCGGCTGACAACGCCCACCAGCACGCCTTCCACCACCGCATAGCTGCCGATCAGGTACGGATTGGTGATTTGCTTGAAGGAAATCACCAGACCCAGAACTAGGCCGACTATGACCGAACCAGCTAACGCTACGCCAGTCATCCTGCCGTTATCGGGGAGCAGCAGCCACGCCAGCGCGGCTGTGAGACCTGTAATGCTGAGCAGCGAGACAGTGCGCACCACAACGTCGTCAACTGTCATAGGTTGGTCATTTGACGGCGCGTAAGGGGCGTAACTGGTCGAATACGGTTGCGTGGCGGAGCTGCCGCCATAGCCGGGGCCGTACCCGGCGCCTCCTACGCTCTGCTCCTGTAATACGGGCGAACGACGCAAGCCGGTATGGCGACTAGCGCGTTCGGTAAGTTTGCCCAGAACCGGGTTCCTGCTTTTCACGGTGCCTCCTTGAGAACCTGGCGCTCCGCCAGTGGGAACGGGCAGACGATGCGCGTTCCACTACTGAGCCTAGCGCGCCGGGTTAGCGGTCGCAGCACACTAGGCGAAAAATGAAACCGCCCTACATTTTTCTGTCGACGAACTCGACCGTTTAGCTGCTTTGAGGCCAAAAAACCACCGTTCTGTCGAGTTCGTGGACAGGATGGTTCGCCAAAAAAGGTGACCGTCTACAGCAGACCCTGCGCGACTTAGCCATGAGGTAGCCAGCCTAGGGTTGCAGTTCATGAGCAGTAAAACCACTGGTCGGACAACGGGGAAGTTCTTGCTGGCGCTGAGCCCCCTGCTGGCCATTGGCAGCGTCGTACTCGCGGTAGTTGCCGCACAGGTGAGCTATGGAGTGGCCCGGCAGCGGGAAAGCACGTGCAACGGCCAGATTCCGATGTCCACCTCAGCCTTCGTGCTGGGCTGGGCCGCGGTTGCCGCCGCGCTGTTGGCCACAGTGGTCCTTCTTGCTGGTCAGTGGTGGCGTGACCCTATACACCGGTCCAGCATGCTATACACCACTGGATGCACCCTTCTCGCTGTCAGCGGCGTCATCGCCGTGCTTGTAGGGCTTGCTACAGGAACGTTGCTACTCGCGGGCGTGGGTGCAATCGCGCTTGTCGGTGTGAGCGTTACCGTTGTCATCGCATACGCCCGGCACCACAGATCCAGCTCGACCTCAGAAACGAAACGTCCCAGAACGACCTCGTTCCTCTTCACAGTCCTACTCACGGTCGCCCTTATCTTCCTACTGTTCAACGGTTTTGCTCTCTCTACCGTCTACGACGACGCCCCAACCAGATTGCACGTCTGCTCCGGGTAACCAGCGCACAGCGCTCGCCACCTTGAGCCGGCGCGGGAGCGTCATCGATGGTTAGACGTAGGCCACCGGAGGTAGATAGCCGCCTGGCGACCTTGACTTGCTGTCGAATTGAATTCAAATGCAGTGGTTAGGTGTCTGCGCGGATCGCTACACGATCTTGTCCTGCGCAATGGCGTCAAATAACTGTGCGAACCAGCGCAGCTGATAGGTTGCCAGATTCTCCGGCGAAGCCGTGAGTTTGGTTAAATGATCCCAGACCTCGGAGACTTGCCCGACGGTCAGCTCTTCAGGATCGCTGTACACGTTGAACTTCGCATTGTCCGGGATGGACCAGAAGTAATCGGATTCGAGTTCAATTTTGTCACCGTAGAGGCTACGCACATGATCGAGAAGCGCAAGCAGCGAGTCGCGAATCCGATCTACCGAGATCTCGGTTCCATCAGTCATAGTCGCCTCCGAGGATCTTCCTGCTGCTGTCGCGAAACGCCTTGATTTCAGTTTTGGGCTGCTTTCACAACATTAGACTTTGGAGTAGGTAAGCCGGTTCGGCCCTCACCCCAGATTCCACAATCGTCGGACACAGGAAGATCCTGCTCGCAAAGAACCATGTCGATAAGAGCGGCGTCCGCCGCGTGCCCCAGTCGACACCACTGAAAGGGAGACAGCACATGCAAGACGGGGTCTTCATCAGTGCTCCAGCTAATGTTTCCCTTTGCCGGAATCTTCCCTAAACCGCCAGTCTATGACGCGACTGTCCGCTCCTTGCGGTAGTTCCCAGCGGCTGGACCTGACTACTCATTACATTCTTCTTCCGCCGCTATTCATCTGGGCCCCATGCGCAGTGCATAGCGACAGCAACGTTGAAAGGCAGTATCGAGGATACGATCGGCACCTTCCCGAAGGCTGATATGTGTGGGACGTTTAGGTTCGGAATCCGAATCGCACCGGTGCCACCGGCACCTGAGATCTCGTTGCTCCCCTCACCAAGCATAAACGCCGGGCACCAGTGCCCTATCTGCTCGTATCCCGGCCTACGGATGAAGCCCTACGATCTATGGCCGCCGCCGGCGGACTTGGAGCTAACCCCACCCTACGAGGACCTTCTCGGGCGTGCGTCATACGAAGTGTGCCTACGGTGTGGATTCGAGTCCGGCAACGACGACAACCCTGGCACTAACTCCCCGATGTCGTTCGATAAGTACCGCCGCGAGTGGGAGGCGCAAGGATCGCCGTGGTTGGCCAAGCCTGAAGACGCGGGTCGGGCCGATTTCGGGAATATCCCGTAGCCTGCGGCTATGAACCTCAGTTTCGGTCAAATGGCCTTGTCGAGAGCCTTGATCACTTCGATGCCGAGCTGTAAGGGTGAGTCGTACGTGAATGTGCGCATCGCGTCCTCAATTGGCGTGAATCCGCGCCGCGATCCTTCGTTGCGCTTCGGAGTTATCTCGACAGACTCTCCCTCGCCGGACGGCTCCACGTACACCCCGACCGACCGCGTTCCCCTCGCATAGGCAGCATAGCTGGGCAATCCGAACAGATTGAGGAGCGGCTGTGCCGGTTTGACGTCCCGGCCTGGGACGTCTATGCCTTCACGGGATTGGCTGAGCGCATGACTAATGACGGCTCCCAGCTCGTCGGCCAAAGACTCTTGTGGCACACGAGTCGGCGTACCGTCGAGCACCCAGAATCCCGCGGACGTCTTCGAGTAGGCGCTGACGATGTATTCGTCCTGCCGCAGGTCGACGTTAGCTAGTTTTCTCATCATGACACCACCGGAACCATAAACTTTACGCCCTTCGATGCCCAAAGCAGCAAGGCTGCCAACTAAGAGCCCACTTGTTCCAGGCGCTTGCGCATGTTTCGAAAAACAAATGCCCATTTGTCCCCGGTGCGACCCTTACTGACAGCTGTACCGTTTGCACATGGCTCAAATAGTGGTTTTGGGTGGTGGCGTTTCCGGTCTGTCGAGCGCCGTTCGACTGCTCGAACATGGTCATTCTGTTGAGGTGCTCGCGCGAGAAGTGACACCGCACACAACATCGGATACGGCGGCGGCAATCTGGGCGCCATACCGTGTCGAATTGGGTGATCTCATCGCGCATTGGTCTATGGCTTCTTTTCGACAGTTTCAGCAACTAGCCGCCGACGAGAATTCTGGCGTGGTCATGAGAGAAGGAACCTTCGGATTCGTCTCCTCGGCTCCTCCTGATTGGACTAACGGCATTCCTGAGGCGCGACTAGCCAATGAACAGGAGCGTCCTGTCGGTTGCGGTAGTGGCCTTATCGCCCGGGTACCTGCGATCGAAATGAATCGCTACATGCCTTGGCTCCTTGCGCGCGTCAAAGCGTTGGGGGCTTTTGTCACGAGGACGGAAGTGACATCATTCGACGAAATCTGCCGCTCAACAGACGCCATTGTCAACGCAACTGGCCTCGGTGCACGAGGATTGGCCAATGACACAGACCTGTACCCCGTCCGGGGCCGAATCGTTTTAGTTGAACAGATCGGGTTGGAACGATTCCTCGACATCGAAGCGGGAGACTGGCCGATAGGTATTTTCCCTCGTCGCGACGACATCGTTTTGACCGGTGCATACGAGATCAACGAGACCTCACTCAAGGTGCCCGACGGAATGGATGAGGGAATCGTGGAGCGGTGTGTTGCCTTTGAGCCAAGGCTGGCGCAAGCCCGGCGCCTTGGAGCAATGAGCGGACTTCGCCCTGCTCGCGATGCCGTCCGACTCGAGCTTGACCAGACCACTGACAAAATGCCCGTCGTGCATAACTACGGGCACGGCGGCAGCGGAGTCACACTCTCATGGGGATGCGCTGACGATGTGGTTGACCTCATCGACAAAGCGTGCGGTATGACTGCC
Organism: Acidimicrobiales bacterium; assembly: GCA_003243955.1. Classification (GTDB taxonomy): domain Bacteria; phylum Actinomycetota; class Actinomycetes; order Mycobacteriales; family QHCE01; genus QHCE01. The sequence continues at coordinate 45,881 of QHCE01000024.1, forward strand.
GAAGCGGAGATTCCGAAGACGAAACTAGCGTAAACGCACCCTGAACAGGACTTCACGCCCAGGACGGCTCGGCCGCACCCACCGTCGAATGGCCGCACAGGCAACATTTCATTTCTTCGTGCCCAGGACGGGATTCGGCCACACCACCGTCGAATGCCCGCATGGGCAACATCTCATTCTTTGTGCCCAGGACGGGATTCGAACCCGTACGCCCCTTCCGGAGCAGCCATTTTTAAGACGGCCGTGTCTGCCATTCCACCACCCGGGCCACGCGATGTGCAACGCTAGGTGCTGGACTTAGCCTACGGGGCTCGGCCCCAATCCCAGCTTCACCGCGCGAGTGAACACATCATCGAGCATGACAGCAGTCAATGTACCGGTGAACGTATTCTGCTGACTGACGTGGTAACAGCCAAGCACCGTCAGCGTGTGATGCGGGTTAGTCACACCGACTTCAACGCCATGGCCAAAACGCGGCCGAGGAACGGGAACCGTGAAGCCTAAACGGCGTAGCGCGGGCCACAGCGCGCTCCACCCAAAGCCGCCTAGCACCACCACCACGCGTAACGTGGGCAGTAGTAGAACTAGCTCACGATCCAGCCACTGCGCGCAGGTATCGCGCTCGAGTGGCGTGGGTTTGTTCTGTGGCGGGGCGCACCGTACGGCGGCAAAGATCCGCGTCGCGTGCAAAGTCAAACCGTCGTCGGCGCTGACGCTGTGTGGTTGATTTGCCAGGCCGGCCCGGTGGAGGGCGCCAAAAAGCCAATCACCACTGCGATCGCCGGTGAAGATCCGCCCCGTCCGATTGCCGCCGTGCGCGGCCGGCGCCAGACCCAGGATGCCAATTGACGCGTCAGCCGGACCAAAGCTCGGGACAGGCCTGCCCCAATACACCTGGTCGGCAAAGGCGGCACGCTTACTCCGCGCAACCTGTTCGCGCCAGGCGACTAACCGCGGGCAAGCACGGCAGTCAGAGACCGCGGCATCCAGCTGATTCAGTGAACGCACCTTAGTGACATCAGGTAAGTACGCGTTCATCATTGATCAGCGTGGAGTTCAAGGAAATCCTCACCCACAGCTGCGAGCGCTACCCCGTCCAAGATGTCATGTTCGCTACACAACAGCTCACTGGCATCCATGGCCTGCAGCACCTCGCGCAGAATCAGCGCTCCGGCGGCGATCACGTCGACCCTTCCCGGATGAATAACCTTAACCGCAGCCCGCGCAGCGTGCGGCGCAGTCAGTAACCAGTCAGCGATCTCGCTAACTTGCTGGGGGGTAACCCGCGCATGATGAATCCGATCGCTCTCGTACCGGGTGAGGCCTTCGGTGATCGCAACCACGGTGGTCACTGAACCCGCCACCCCCACCACAGTACGAGCACAACGCAAAAACGCGGCGCCCGTCTTCGCCATGGCGGCTCTAATCTCACGCTCCGCCAAGGTGACTTGCTCCAGAGTGGGAGGGTCGTCGCGGAAATAGCGCTCGGTGAGCCGGACCGCTCCAATATCCATGGACATTGCCGCGCTGGGCTTGTTGGGGGTTTCGCCGTACACCACCTCGGTAGAACCACCGCCGATATCAAGGACTAAAAACGGACCTCCAGCGGGGTCGAGCCCACCAGCCGCGCCTAGATACGACAGCTGAGCTTCCGTTTCTCCATTGAGCACAGTGACCTCAATGCCCAAGACATCGCGCACTATAGAACGCAGCTCCTCGGCATTAGCGGCGTCACGCACAGCGCTCGTCGCGACCATCCGCACCACCTCAACCCGGTGGAGTTTCAGCAGCTGCGCGTAGTCGACCAACACCGCGCGGGTACGCCGCAACGCGGCTTCATCCAATTGTTTGGTCCGATCCACCCCAGCACCAAGCCGGACGATTTCCATCCGCCGCAGCACGTCCGCAAGGCCGTGGTCGCTCACATCCGCTATCAGCAGTCGCAGCGAGTTAGTGCCGCAATCAATTGCGGCTATCCGCTGCATGAGTGCTCTCCTCTTCGCTGTGGGCTTCGGCTTCGGTTTCGGTCGTAGCAACACAAGGTCTCGTAGTAACACAAGGCCCGGCGGCCCACCAGGTCGGAAGGCATCCCAACGCCTCGTCACCCAACGGGTTCACCCCAGGCCCTCGCGCCAACGCATGGGCCACCAGCGCGTGCAAGCACTTCACCCGGGTCGGCATTCCGCCGGCCGAAACCTGATCGATCTCAGCCACCTCACCCAACTGGTTACGCTGCGTAAGGTAGTCCACGTGCGCCGCCGCATAGCGCTGCGCCAGCTCGGAGTCGTCTCCGAGCCGCTGCGTCATCTCTGCCATTAAGCCAGCACTCTCCAGCCGACTCAGCGCGGCGCTGACCTTGGGACAGGTGAGGTAAAACGTGGTCGGAAATGGCGTGCCATCGGCGAGCCTTGGCATGGTCCGCACTACATCGGGCAGGCCGCATGGGCAACGATGTGCCACGCTGACTGCGCCTCGGGCGGGACGGCCCAGCTGGCATTCCACCACGCTGTGGTCAAGCTCGGATAGCGGCCCGGGCTCGCTCATGAACCCCGAACCCCTCACCGGGATGAGCTCTTCTTTTCGCTCTGCACACCCGACCAGAGTTGTCCATACCATGCTTTTCCTGTCTTTCCTGGCCGTTCTTTTCCTTCCGTCCCGGCACCTCGGTCGGCATGTGAATCACCAGGATCGGCGCCCTCCACAAGGTACGTCAGCTCGCCGGGTTCGACGTACTGCAACCGCTTGCGCGCCTGTTCCCGGATGTAGCCGTCATCGCTCCACCGGTCGATGCGCTCCTGCAACTGGGCGATGTGCTGTCTTTGCGCCACCTGATCATCACGGTTTTGCGCGATCTGGGTACGCTGCGCCACGTACTGCCTAATGGGATAGGCAAAGCTCAGCATAAGCACGGCAACTACGGCGGCCAGCAGCGCAGCGCGACGAGTATAGCGACGCTTGACGCGCGGTCTGGAGCTTCGCGTTCGCGGGGCTTTGGACGGTGAGGTGGCGGATGCGGCCTCCGGTTTAGCCGCCTTAGACCCCCCAGTGGTGCGCGGATGACTAGTTCGATCCGGTGGTGTGCCGCGACCGGCGGAGGGCCGAGTCGGGCCGGTGCGGCGACCATCGCCTCGGCTGGGACTAGAACTCCCGCCAGCTGGTCGCCGCACCGATGTCATAACTACTCCCGCCAAGGCTGCATCGCCGCTCATACAGCACTGAGCTGATACTAGGTGAGCATTGAGCTGATCGACGCCCGTTTAGGCCGATCGATGCCCATCTTTACTGAGTGAATCGACTGAAAGCGCCGCGGCCGGCGTAACGCGCCGCATCATCGAGTTCTTCTTCAATCCGCAGTAGCTGGTTGTACTTGGCAACTCGCTCCGAACGTGCCGGCGCGCCGCTCTTGATCTGCCCAGCGTTTGTTGCCACCGCCAGGTCGGCAATGGTGGTGTCTTCAGTCTCACCCGACCGGTGGCTGAGCATGCAGGAAAAACCAGCCCGATGCGCCAGATCCACCGCGTCCAGCGTCTCGGTGAGCGTCCCAATCTGGTTCACCTTCACCAGCAGCGCGTTAGCGCTGGCCTCGGCGATACCGCGACGCAGCCGCTGCGGGTTGGTGACGAACAGATCATCGCCCACCAACTGCACCCGCGAGCCCAGCTGCGCCGTGAGGGCGCGCCAGCCGGCCCAGTCGTCTTCGGCCAGTGGGTCTTCGATGGAGACGATTGGATACGCCGAAACCAGCTCGGCATAGTAGGCCGACAACTCATCGGCGGTCTTCTTCGCACCCTCAAACGTGTAAACACCGTCGGCGTGAAACTCAGTAGCCGCCACATCGAGCGCGAGCGCAATGTGCTCACCCGGCCGGTAGCCGGCTTTGCTCACCGCTTCCAGGATGAGGTCGAGTGCGGCCCGGTTGCTCGGCAAGTCGGGAGCAAAACCGCCCTCATCACCCAGCCCGGTGGCGTAGCCCTTCGTTTTAAGCACAGACTTGAGCGCATGGTAGGTCTCAGCGCCCCAACGCAGTGCTTCAGCGAACGTGGTGGCGCCGATGGGCGCAATCATAAATTCCTGAATGTCCACATTGGAATCCGCGTGGGCACCCCCGTTGACGATGTTGAACATGGGCACCGGAAGAACGTGGGCGTTCGGACCACCAACATAACGGAACAACGGCAGATCGGCGGAGTCTGCGGCCGCCCTAGCAACAGCGAGGGAGACACCGAGGATCGCGTTGGCACCTAAGCGGCTTTTGTCGACGGTGCCATCAAGGTCGAGCAGCGTCTGATCAATTAAACGCTGCTCGCTGACGTCGAGCCCCACGATCGAAGGCGCGATTTTGTCGATCACAGCGTTGACGGCCTGGGTAACACCTTTGCCGTTGTAGCGCTGCCCACCGTCGCGCAGCTCCACAGCTTCAAACGCGCCGGTGGAAGCCCCGCTGGGAACCGCAGCGCGAGCTACCGTGTCATCGTCGAGAATAACCTCCACCTCTACAGTGGGGTTGCCGCGGGAATCCAGGATTTCCCGGGCGAAAAGACCTTCAATAGCTGCCACGTGTGACGCTCCTTTGTGTGAATGTTGGCTTGTTGTGGTCATGCTCATAAGTTCAAGGCGAGCCTATCGCTACGGCGGTCCCTGCACGATTAGGACTAAGAGGCTGTCGGGGGATCTCCTCCGTCGCGAGCGGTGAGTCCAGGTGGATGTATGGCAAGGCGGAGGAATTCCAGGTAGCGGTGTTCTACCTGGAACTTTCGACAACGCAGCCAGACGCCGCCTGGTCGCCGCGCAGCAGGTACGCGAGATTTCCCGACAGCCTCTAAACACCTATGGCAGAACCCAACGGTCTTGTAGAGTGACGGCCGTGGCAAGGCATCGCTCAAGCTTCCGACACAGGGCGGCTAGAGCAGCTGGGGCTTGGGCGCTAGGGGGCGCGGTCGGGGCTACGACTTTTGTTGAGCTCCTACGTCAGGGAACTCCACCGAACGAGGCAGCCAAAATTGCAACCGGCTTTGTTTCGGGTACCGCGAGCACCATAAATAACTTTTTTGCCGACCAGCCGCAGGGCCTCTGCCTTAGCGGCATGGCTGTTACTGCTGAAATCGCAGCTGAAGCCAATGGCGTTCCCTTTGGGTTACCTTTGGCTATAGGTAACAGCGTTGGGGCCACAGCGGGCCTGTCCCGTGTATTGGTAAATCATGTTTTTGGTAGAAGACCTCCACGGCGGTAACGTTAGCGGTTCTTCACGTGGCCGCCCCGTTCCGCCATCTTCGACAACTAGGCACTAGTTGTCGAAGGTTTAACTAGATGCTTTGGCTGCTTTAGTATTGTTACTTCGGCGGCTCGGCTCTACCCACCCGTACTCGCCGCCTCGGCGGCTCTTACCCGGCCAGCGTAGCGGTCTGCCGCGTCGCGCAGCGCGGCCTCAGCATCCAGGCTCAGTTCACGGGCCTCGGCCACAATCGCCAACAGTAAGTCGCCGAGCTGCTCACTGTCGGCGGGGACTGTAATGCCAGAAGGCAGCGCGGGAGCCGAGACGTCTAGACCGAATTTTCCGGCCTTGCTGAGGTACTTGCGCGCTAAAGACAGCGCCGGCTGTGAGCGGGCGACTCCGTCCAACGCCGAGCTCCGGCTCTTCTCCGCGTGCTTAATCTGCTCCCAATTCGCGAGCACCTCACCTGAGCCGGTCACCGACTCGCCGGCAAAAACATGCGGATGCCGGCTTAGCAGCTTGTTCACCAAACTGGCCGCCACATCATCGATGTTCCAGCGCTCGCCTTCCGGCGCATCCTCGGCCAGCCGGGCATGAAACACCGCCTGCAGCAGCACATCGCCGAGTTCTTCAATGATGTCGTCACGGTTGCCCGATTGCACCGCGTCGTAGGCCTCATAGGCTTCTTCCAGCAAATACGGCAGCAGCGAGGCATGCGTCTGTTCGGCATCCCACGGACAACCGCCCGGTGACCGCAGCTGATTCATCACCTCCACCACGTCGAGCAGCCGCGCACCTGGCGGATCCCATGAGCCGTACACCAGCTCTAGCTGTGGTTGGGGTGTCGCTGTCGGCCCTGACGGCCGGAGTAGCTGCTGGCCCAAAGCCCGCGCGAAGTCTTGATCGCCATCGGCGCCCACCAGCCACACCGCGCCGGGATCAGAACCCCCGGAGGCGATCGCCCCGTCGCGGAACTGTTGCGCCTGGGCGGCGGCCGAACCATCGAGGCCCTCGGCGCCGTCGATGATCGTGACCTTCTCGCCGGCGGAACGGACAGCTTCGACCGTTTCGGACTCAACACCGGCAAACACCGGATGGGTGCGAATGAGGTCCCACGCTTGCGCGGTCATCACACCGGCGGGTAAGCGGGGCGAGGTCGCGAGGAGGTAGAGGTTGGTCACGCTGAGCAGCCTACTGAGCCGGGCAAGCCTGCTCGGTCCGGTGACAGCTTAACCTCCTTCTGGTCTACACATGCTAACGTAGGTGCATGTTGTCGCATCGGCTCCAGATACTGCTAGATGATGACCGCTATGCGCGTGTCACCACGTTAGCGCAGGGGCGGGATACTTCAGTGGCAGCAGTGATACGCGAAGCCATAGATCGTGGTCTGCCAGCCACAACTGCCCGCAGATATGCCGCAGGCGAACGTATTCTTACCGCCGCACCGGAGCAGTTTGGCGATGCGGCCGAGTTAAAGACCGAACTGGACGAGCTTCGTGGCCGTCACGGGTAAGTCTCCTACCCTGGTGCTCGACACAACCGTGCTGTTATATGCGGTCGGCAACGACCACAGGTTCCGCGAGCCGTGCCAACGCATCGTAAAAGCAGTACAGCAGGGAGTGCTGAATGGCACCACGACCGTAGAAGTGATACAAGAGTTCACGCACGTTCGAGCACGACGACGTGATCGCGCTGATGCCGGGCAGCTGGCATCAGCCTACATGGAACTACTGGCTCCGCTGCTTATTGTAGAGACCTCCGATCTCCGACACGGGCTACAGCTCTTCACTCAAATTCACTCGCTAGGCAGCTTTGACTGTGTGCTGGCAGCGGCGACGCAGGCAATCGGAGGCACACTGGTCTCGGCCGACGCGGCCTTCGCCGAGGCATCCCAGCTCCGCCATGTGGTGCCCGACGACGCCTCGATCACCGACCTGCTCGCATCCGTACAGTGACCTGACGGAGCCGTGGCTGTAATTAGAGGGTTGTTCGCGGGCACTAAACGGTTGACCAAAGATCGGCTGAGCCACAAGAGCTGCGGCATTACGCGCGCTTTCGCCAGTGTGTCCGTTTCTACTGCGAGAGCGGACATTACAGCTTGCAGGCTGGTTTCGTGGAAGGGTTCGTGGTCTGTGGCTAACTGTTTCCGGGTCGCATGTACACGCCTGCGCGCGCTGCGATCACGGCAGCTTGGGCAGCTTGGGCAGCTTGGTCTGCCATGGTTTCGTCGATGCTGTCACCAGTGACTAGCAAATGGTAGTAGAGAGGAGCTGACACCGCGCGGATTACCTTATGGGTATCCGTCCCTTGTGGCACCTCACCCCGTTCGATGGCCTGTTGTACGCAGGGCACCCACTCAGCAATGCGTGTGTCGTAGAAACCGTGCATTGCGGACGCGGCGTGGGCGTCGCACATCGCCGCCGCGATGATCGATGTGAACAGCGAATCCTGCTCGGCTGGGCCGTCGCCGACCACATGCGCACTGACCTCGTCGAAGCCGACGAACAACACGGCGTGCGCGCTCGATGGGACGCAGCGGGGTATGCTGGGACAACGCCGCCGCCGAGACGTTCTGGTCAACACTGAAGGCCGAATTCTACAACCGGCACCGCTAGCCCACCAAAGCCGAAGCTAAACTCGCTGTCGGAACCTGGATCAAAGACCGCTACAACCACCGCCGGCGACACTCCTCGATCAAAATGCTCACCCCCGTACGCTTCGAGAAGACTCACCCCCAGACGGCAACCGCCGCCTGACCACGCGTCCACCATCCGGGGTGAACCCAGGACCTTTTCACATGAGGCAACGAACCCAACTACGCGGACCTTTAGATGAGTCAACGCGCTCGGCATTCCACGGGGTGCATATCACTTTGCGCGCCCACAAACCCCTGGGATGTAGAGGCAAACCACTTCGTACAAACAGTGAAGGACGCCGGATGGGGCGAAAAGGATGTCGCCGCACTAGACCTGGAAGCGGCTGGGGGGCAAAACGCAGACCAACTTAACATCTGGGCGACGAACTGGATAAACCGAATCCGCGAACAGCTCACCGGTCGAATCCTATTCGATACAGCCCTTGGTTTTTTATTGAACCAGATGGGTGACCCGCCTGAACTGCCTGGTGCCGCTACGTTGTGGATCGCTCGATACACCACAGGGCCGGTTTACGGGCCACCACTTCGCCTCCCACGAAGTGCGCCTGATCCTCCACCGATCTGGCAGTGCTCAAATGGAACAGACGGCTGCGTTAGTGACGTACCCGGCATAGGAAGCGTTGATTACAACCACGCAACCGATCAGGCCTTTACGGACCTATGGGGCTAGTAGCATGGCGTCTTCGGGGCGTTCTACTAGCCTGAACAGCCCTGGCCGCCCTGCAACTTTAAACCTCTACTACTCTCACGCCGACACTCGAAGGCTACTGGTTCGGCATTGTCCGAAACCGTCTAAACGATGTCAGCCACCGTAGTTGTAACCAACGACGATAATCGCTGGACTTCATAGCGACATAAAGAGTACGCCCAGCGTTGAAATAATCTTTTCGTTATCGTACAGAGTTCTATCGCTCACGACTTCTAGGCCGAAAGATTTGCCGAACGGTGGCACGCCACCTGGTTTTACGCCACTTGTAATCTCATCGACCTCTTCTTCGGTTGCAAAGCGAGTATCTTCGGCCTGAAACAGCTCTTTGACCTATTACTGTTGAACTTTTGCCCGGCAGGCATGACAAGCATGAGAAGTTTTTTACCTTCATTCGGAATTTGGCGGAGCGGGACGCAGCCGCTCCACGATCGCTTCTACCTGAGCAACGGTCATGACGGGAACACTGTTCTCAGCCAGCCCAGTGGTAATCATATCTCGCACCACCGCTGACATAGATTTGTTTTCACGACGCGCACGCTCGCTCAAGGCGGCAGCCAGCTCGTGGCTTATGCGTACCCCCACAAACGCGCTGCGCGTGTCCATCGCGGCGGCATAAGCACCGGTAGCGACGGCTTCGCGCGCCTCAGCGACCTCAGCAACGGCAGCCTCAGCTTCTTCAGCCGCGTACGCAGCACGCACCTGCTCACCGCTCATCGTGACAGTCATGATGCATCTCCCATTCGATAGGTACGAAGATCAGCGCCCCTAGCAATCCACGCGCTATACCCGCGTCCGGTCTCTGGGGCATATACACTACCAATGTAAAACAAAATTAAACACACGTTGTCTTTACTCTTCGTAGTGATGTTCAAGCTAGCCGGCGAGCACGGGCAGTACATCGCGGCACCACGCCAGCAGTTCCGCGTCGCGCAGCGGGGTGCCGCCAATCCGTGCGGTGCTCGGCGCGGGCACCGTTACCACCTGCGACGCCTGCTTGTACACCGAGCCCGGGTACAGCCGCGCCAGCCGCATCGCACGGCTTTCGGGAAGCTGGATCGGGGCGAGTCGAATCTGCTTGCCTTGTTGCGTAATCTCAGTCACGCCCGCCTCCCGCGCCTGCACCCGTAGCGCGGCGACCTCCAGCAGCAGCTCGACCGGTGTAGGCGCTGGACCGTATCGATCCGCCAGCTCCTCGCGCACCGCATCGATGCTGGCTGTGTTCTGCGCCTCGGCGAGCTTTCGATACATCTCCAGTCGCAGCCGTTCGCCAGTGACGTAGTCGTGCGGAATGTTGGCGTTGATCGGCAAGTCGACTTTCGTCTCCAGCACCGGCTCGGCTTTCACCTGGCCAGTTTGTGTGGCCTTGTATTCCGCGACCGCTTCGCTCACCATGCGGACATACAGATCAAAACCCACTGCGGCGATGTGACCAGACTGCTCGCCACCCAACAGGTTGCCTGCGCCCCGGATCTCCAGGTCCTTCATTGCCACGAACATGCCGGCACCCAGCTCAGAGTGCTGCGCGATGGTGGCAAGTCGTTCGTGCGCGGTCTCGGTGAGCGGGCGTTCACTCGGGTACAAAAAGTAGGCGTAAGCGCGCTCGCGGCCTCGCCCGACCCGGCCCCGGATTTGGTGCAGCTGAGAAAGCCCAAACATGTCAGCGCGCTCCACGATCAGCGTGTTGGCGTTCGGGATATCCAGGCCTGACTCCACGATGGTGGTGCAGACCAAGACGTCGTAGCGTTTCTCCCAAAACCCCAACATCACCTGCTCCAGCGCATCTTCGCTCATCTGACCGTGCCCGACGCAGACTCGCGCGGTGGGCACTAAGGAACGGATGCGGGTGGCGGCGCGATCAATAGACTCCACCCGGTTGTGCACGTAGAAGATCTGCCCGTCGCGCAACAGCTCACGCTTGATGGCCGCGGCGATTTGCTGATCGTCGTAGCCGCCGACATAGGTCAGCACCGGATGGCGCTCCTCCGGTGGAGTTGCGATCGTCGACATCTCCCGAATGCCGGTCATCGACATCTCCAACGTGCGCGGAATCGGCGTTGCCGACAACGTCAGCACGTCCACACTGGCACGCAACTGCTTCAAGTGCTCCTTGTGCTCCACACCGAAGCGCTGCTCTTCGTCCACAATGACCAAACCGAGGTCGCCGAAGCGCACGCCAGTCTGCAACAGCCGATGCGTACCAATGACAATGTCGACGCTTCGGTCGGCCAAACCCTCGAGCACCTTGCGGGCTTGGGCGTCGGTCTGGAAGCGCGAGAGCTGCGCGATCCGCACCGGGAACTGAGCTAGCCGCTCAGTGAACGTGCCCATGTGCTGGCGGGCCAGCAACGTTGTGGGCACCAACAGTGCTACCTGCTTGCCGTCTTGCACCGCCTTGAACGCCGCCCGCACCGCGATCTCGGTCTTGCCATAGCCAACGTCCCCGGAAATCACCCGGTCCATCGGGTGGGGCTGCTCCATGTCGCGCTTGACATCATCAATCGCGACGAGCTGATCCGGAGTCTCCGTGAACGCAAATGCATCTTCGAGCTCGCGCTGCCAAGGAGTGTCAGCGGCGAATGCGTGTCCCGGAGTGGAGGTACGTGCAGCGTAAAGCCGCACCAGCTCCGCGGCGATTTGCCGCACTGCCTTGCGAGCTCGCCCCTTGGACTTCTGCCAGTCCGCGCCGCCGATCCGGTGCAACGTCGGTTGTTCGCCGCCGACGTAACGCGTGAGCAGGTCGAGTTGATCGGTGGGGACGAACACCCGGTCGCCGGGCTGCCCTCGCTTACTCGCCGCGTACTCCAACACCAGGTACTCGCGCTGCGCTCCAGCGACGCTGCGACGAATCAGCTCCATGTAACGCCCTACACCGTGCTGTTCATGCACCACGTAATCTCCGGGGCTCAGCTGCAGCGGATCAATAGTGTTGCGACGTTTAGGCGCCATGCGGCGTGGCGTTTCCGCTGGACGGGCACCGGTGAGGTCAGCTTCGGTGAACAGCGCCAGCCGGAACGGCTGCGCCAGAAAGCCGCGCTCGAACTCACCCGTCGTGACGGTGACGACCCCAGGCTGAGGCGCTACGTCCAACGAGTCGACCAACGCGACGCCAATGCCGGCATCGCGCAGCTGCTCGGCCGCACGCTGCGCCGGCCCGTGCCCAGCGAAACACACCACGACCGCCCAACCGTCGCGTGCGTGCTCGCCGAGCTGAGCAAGCGCTCGCTCAGTGCTGCCCCCAAAGCTTGGCGAAGCCGTGGCGTCCAGCGGAAAAGTCGCACCTTCGTCGGCAGCGAATGGACCCACCGACCACCATGGCATGCCCAGTTCGCCAGCGGTTTTCTGCACATGTTCAAGCTCGCGGAAAGACGAAACCCCGACATCGATCGGGCTCTGTCCACCCACAGCGGCCGCGGCCCACGATGCTTGACGGAATTCTTCGCTGGTGGCAACCAGATCATGTGCCCTCGCCCGGACTCGCTCCGGGTCACACACCAGCACGTGAGTGCGCGGGGACAGCACCGCAAGCAGCAGCTCAAGCTCGTCGGCTGCGTCCACCAGCGCGGGTAACAGCGACTCCATACCCTCTACCGGAATACCCTCGGCAACCTTGGCGAGCAGCTCGATGAGTTCGGGGTGCTCACTACTTAGCTGAGCCGCGCGAGCACGTATTTTGGGAGTCAGTAGCAGTTCTCGACACGGCGGTGCCAACAGTCCTCGAGGAGCAAGCTCCAACGACCGCTGATCGGCCACGCTGAAGTACCGAATCTCTTCAATCTCGTCGCCGAAGAACTCCACCCGCAGCGGGTGCTCCTCGGTCGGCGGAAATACGTCCATTATGCCGCCGCGCAGCGCGAACTCGCCGCGTTTGCTCACCAGCTCGACCCGGGCATACGCCAGCTCGGTCAGGCGATCGGCGAGCACGTCCAGCTCCACAACATCGCCAGCGATAACAGCCACTGGTTCAATTTCACCAAGCCTCACCAGCTGCGGTTGCAGCACCGAGCGCACCGGAGTCACCAGCACTGAGATTGGCCCAGTCGCGGGGTCGGTTTGGCTCGGATGCGCCAGCCGGCGCAGCACGGCCATGCGTTGGCCGACGGTTTCTGCTCGCGGAGACAAACGTTCGTGCGGCAGGGTCTCCCACGCCGGATACACCGCAACACTGTGCGGCGGGATCAAACAGCACAGCGTCGCCGCCAGCTGCTCAGCCTCGCGAGCGGTAGCCGTCACGACCAGCACCGGAACGCCGGCCCCACCTGCCTGGCTGGAGGAGGCAAGAGCCGCGGCAACAAACGGCTGCAGTCCTGCCGGAGCGGAGACATTGAGCGCGGAACTGCCCGCCGAGGAGATCAACTGGGAGAATGTGGGCTGTTGCACAACCGGTGCAAGCAGGCCAGAAAGGCTCATGCGTCGAGCCTATCCGCGTGCTACGACACTGTTACCGCCGCACACCAACTGCTAACGTGCACAGCGCCGGTGGATCCCGCTGGCGCTCGCTTGGTTCCGATAGGACCCTCGCCAGAAGGGCCTTACCGATGAGAAAGCATTTACTCCGCGCGGTCGCCGTAACACTCAGCGCAGGCATGCTGCTGACCGCGTGCGCGAATACCTCCAGCTCCACCGAAGCTAAGACCGCCGACAGCGTCATAGTGCGTGCCGCCAACGGTGATGTGCGCATCGCCGCTCCGCCGAAGCGGATCGTCTCGCTCTCACCTACCGCTACCGAAATGCTGTTTTCGATCGACGCCGGCAAGCAAGTGGTCGCCGCCGACGATCAGTCCAGCTATCCCAAAAACGCTCCCCGCACGAAGCTCTCCGGCCTATCGCCCAGCGCGGATGCCATCGCCCAATACCGGCCCGATCTGGTGGTGATCGACGCCGACCGCAACGGTGTGGTTTCGGCGTTGAATAAACTCCGCGTGCCGGTGCTGGTGGAGCCCGCGGCCACCAATCTGGATGAAAGCTATGACCAGATTGCCGATTTGGGTATCGCTACCGGCCACTCTAAGCAAGCCAGTCAGCTGGCCTCGAGGCTGAAGCAGCAGCTGGCCACAGCCTTAGATCGCGTCAAAGACAAGCTCAGCAGACACAGCTACTACCACGAGGTCGACAACACCTACTACTCCCTGACTTCGAAAACGTTCCTTGGCAGCATTTACAGCATGTTTGGACTGAGCAATATTGCTGACGCGGCCGCTGTTGCCGGTAACAACTACCCACAGCTGAACTCTGAATACATCGTGAGAGCCAACCCGGACCTGATCTTACTCGCCGACGTACAGTGCTGCGGCCAGTCAGCGGTCGCAGTAGGCAAACGCCCAGGCTGGAATCAGATGCGCGCGGTGAGTAAACAGCATGTAGTAGAGCTCGACGCCGACAGCGCGTCGCGCTGGGGTCCACGGATCGTGGAGTTCGCGCAAGCTGTGGCAGCGGCGCTACAGAAATTCTAGACAACTTGTGCCATCTTGTCGCCTGAATAACGTCCTGCTGCAGCAATACCAGGGACAAAATGGCACAAGTTGTCGCTGGGTGGGTGAGACACAATGACAGATATGCAACCCCGCTATACCCGGATGCGCGCGTCATGGCTATTGAGCGCGGTTGCCGCACTACTGGGCGCGATCGTCGTAGGCGTCATGTCGGGCTCGGTGTGGTTTGCGCCGCATCGTGTGCTGCTGACGCTGTTGGATTCGCTTCCTGGCGTGCACCTAGAAACTGGCCTCGCGCCCATCGATCAGGCAATTCTCACCCAGCTTCGGCTACCTCGTGTGATGTTGGCAGCTCTCGTGGGCGCCGCCCTGGCTTTGGGCGGTGCGTCCTATCAGGGGGTTTTTCGCAATCCTCTGGTCGATCCTTACCTGCTCGGCTCGGCCGCCGGGGCCGGACTCGGGGCGACGCTGGCTATCAGTTACGCACCGGCGAGCACGGTGATCGGCGTACCTATCGTTCCTCTCGCGGCGTTCGTCGGTGCGCTGTTTGGAGTGACCTTGGCCTATCTGCTGGGAAGCTGGGCATCGGGTGGACCGGGAGCCAGCAGTACCGGGATCAGCAGTTCGGTGGCGACGCTGATGTTGGCCGGGGTGGCGGTAGCGGCATTCCTCACCGCATTACAGGCATTTGTGCAGCAGCAAAACACCGAGAAACTCCAGCAAATCTACGGCTGGATCGTCGGCCGACTTGGCGGCGCTACCTGGACCGATGTGGCCACAGTCGCCCCCTACCTCGCACTGAGCACTGTCGCGGTACTACTGCACAGTCAGTTACTGGATGTGCTCGCGCTCGGCGATGATGAGGCGGCCAGCCTGGGGGTGCCAGTTACTCGGGTGCGTATCGTCGTACTGCTGGCCGCGTCGCTGGCAACCGGAGCCGCCGTGGCGGTCAGTGGCTTGATCGGCTTCATCGGGCTGGTCGTCCCGCACGTGGTGCGCCGCCTCACCTGCACCAGCTATCGGGTGGTGCTGCCCCTGTCGCTACTGGTCGGAGCAACGCTTCTGGTGTTGGCTGACGTGATAGCACGCAGTGCGCTGAGTGGGTCGGAGCTACCAGTCGGTCTGGTGACAGCGTTTCTCGGTGCACCGTTTTTTGCCGGCCTGCTGCGGCTGAATCGACGGTCTTTGGTATGAGCAACGTTGACGTAGGAGCGACGAAAAACATGCTGCGGACAAGCAGCCTCAGCATACGTCGTGGTCAGCATTGTGTGCTGCATGAGCTCTCGCTGCGGGTGCGCGAGGGAGGTTGGCTAGCGGTTGTCGGACGCAATGGCGCTGGAAAGTCCACGCTGCTGGCTGCGCTGGCTGGACTGCTGCCCTACAACGGCGAGATCGAACTCGATGGAGTGGATGTCTCGACGCTACCCCGACGCAAGCGTGCGCAGCGGATTGCTTATTTGCCACAGACCCCTATCGTGCCCGAGCAGCTAGGCGTCGCCGATTATGTTCTGCTTGGCCGAGTGCCGCACGCCGGTTACTTCGGGCGAAGCAGCTCGGCCGATCAACGAATAGCCACCGACGTGCTACGGCGTCTTGAGCTGCGGCACTTTGCCGACCGTCCGCTGGGAACGCTATCCGGCGGTGAGCGGCAGCGGGCGATGCTGGCGCGCGCGCTAGCCGGACGCGCCCCGTTGTTCCTGGCCGATGAGCCCACCTCGGCGCTGGACTTGGGCCATCAGCAGCAGGTATTAGAGCTTCTCGACCAGCTACGGAGCAGCGATGGGCTCACTGTCATCACGGCCATGCACGACCTAACCTTGGCCGCCCAATATGCCGAGCAGGTAGCGCTGCTGGATGCCGGGAGGCTCGCCGCCGTTGGCAGGCCTAGAGACGTTCTCACCGAATCGGCGTTGGCTCAACACTATGGGGTGCAGGTCGACGTCACACTCGACATCAACTCCAGGCCGGTGATTACCCCCAGACGGTCAAAGTGAACTGCGGTTGTCTGGTAATTGGTCTGACGGACAATAATTCACAGCCGATACTGGCTCAACCACGCTCACACCCAGAGTGCGCTGAACGGAAGCGCTACAAGTTTGGGGCCGAACGGGGCAGCGGTCTTGCCCGTATGAAGCAGTACACCGCCGACGAAACGCTTGCCAAGTTTTTCCGCGAACCAGCGTAGATGCCGGAAGTCCTTCTCGCCCACAGTTGAGCTGGCCTTTACCTCCACTGCGCCAACTCTACCGTCAGCCGTCTCCACAACAACGTCGATTTCACGCTGATCATATGTACGGTAGCTAAATAGCCGAATCTCCTGCTGCGCCCACCATGCTTGGCGGCGTAGTTGTTCCACCGCAAAACCTTCGAGGATTGGGCCGGCGTAATCAGGCTCTTCACCAGGCGCAAGTCGAGCGGAGGTCAGGCCGAGTAGATGAAACACCATGCCCGAATCTGTGAGCTGGATGCGGTGACGGCCAGTCTCGCGCTTAGTGAGATTCGTCGACCATGGTGGCAAAAGGTGTAGCAGATAAAGCCGTTCGAGCACATCCAGATATGCCGGAAGCGACCGAGCGGGAACGTTGATGCTGGAAGCTAAGCGGTCCACGACTAGTTCGTGTGTCTGTCCAGCCGCCAACATTCGCAAGAGTACTGGTAGGCGATCAATATGTTGCAGATCTGCTTGCTCGGCGGCGTCACGTCGAAGTAAGCGGTCTAGGTAGTCCCGCCACCAAGCGTTCCGGGAACGGCCCGATGTTCGAACACGGGCCTCGGGAAATCCCCCAGCATTGGCAGCGTTCAGGTAATCTTCGCGACTCCATGTGCCCGACCGATCAAGCGTAAAATTCCCAGCTACCAATCGATCAAGAAAATTATCCGGGCGTCCCGCAAGCTCTCCCTGGGTAAAGGGATGCAGCTCAACGGTCTGAGCGCGCCCGGCCAAGCTGTCGGCAGAGCCGGGGGCTCGCAGCAAGTCTGCGCTAGGCGGTTACGAGAAACCTACCAGGCCGGAGGTCGGTATCAACAGCCGCTTAAGAGCCTGTTGATGAACTTCTTCCGTCGCGAGCGGCGGTCAGGTGGATGTATGGCAAGGCGGAGAACTTCCAGGTAGCGGTGTTCTACCTGGAAGCTTCGACAACGCAGCCAGACGCCGCCTGACCGACGCGCAGCAGGAAAACGAAGTTCACCAACAGGCTCTCAGCGCCAGAGCCAGCTCGGGCGCGCGCTGCGCTTCATCTATGGCCAGCAGACCGCCTGGGTGCTGGGCAACGAATGCGCTGGGATCAGCGTGTGCCGCCGCCAGTGTCACTGGATCGTCAAGGGTCACTAGGCGCCCCTGGCGTGCCGCTACCAACTGTGAGACCAAGGTTGATTTGCCCACCTGTCGCGCGCCCTGCACTACAGTGATCCGGGCCGTGTCTAAGGCTTCAAGCACCAACGGCGTAACCGCACGGAAAATTGGCTTGCGAAGAGGATCTTTAGCCGACATAGCTATCCACTATAACCGCACGCTGCGGATTTTACGTGCCTGCGCTGCGGATTTTACGTGTATCGAGGAGATCACGGAATTTACGTAAAGGGGCTCGGCGGAATAGCCATGCTGAGTCACGCTATGCCCTGCTGCAGCGGTACAGAGGCGCACTTGCCAAGAAGCGCTATTGTGTAAGTCACAAAGGTAGTTCACAATGAGGGGCATGCAGTTGCCGCTCCGGTTCACCCAAGCTGCCCGAAAACACAAAATTGGGCGTGAAGCGGTGAGAGAGGCGCTACGCAGCGCTGGCGCACCTTTAGTGATTGCCGAAGAAGGAAAGGACGATCGCCTAATTTATCTAGGCAGGGACGGCCGAGGACGCGAACTAGAAATTATTGCTGTTCTTATGCCCGGTTACTTCCTCATCATCCACGCTATGCCTACCGCTTTAAGGAGGAGTCGATCATGAAAACGAAGTACCCTACAGGGAAAGATTTCGGCAATATCGGTCCAGATGTAGACCTCAGGAAAGAGGAAATCTTTGATAGCCACGGCAACCGAATAGATGACGCCTATGTGGAGCAGGCTGTGGCCGGAGTCCATGCCCACTTACAACGTGGCCGGCCATCCCTGGAAGGCGCAGCCCTAAAAAGCGCAGCATCACGGCGCTCACCGCAAATAACCATCAAGTTTCCTAAAAACCTCAAAGAGGCTACCGCCGTACAGGCGCACCAGGAAGGTAAAACAGTCTCTCAGCTCGTACGTGAGGCAGTCTCTGAGTACCTTAAACAAGCTGTATGACTGTTTAACTTTTTAGCTTTGGATCGCCACCCTAGCTTCACCAGGGATGGCTGCTGCAATGTCGCTTTTCACTCCTGTCGTAGTGCGAAGAACACGAACTCTCGGCCAGGTCGGTCGCGTGCGCCACGGATCTCTTCCACGACGTATCCATGCGCGACCAGTGCTGCCTCGACTTCATCACGTTCGCGGAAACGCAGGGTCGAATCCGACGTCAACATCTGCCCGTCCGAGGCGAAGATCCACGTATGCCGAAATGTCACCAGCTGCTCGCTGATGTCGAGTACTTCACCCCAGCTCTCCACCGCACCAACGCCGGCGACCTCGGTGATCTTGTGTGTGGCCGCGCGGTTCCACTCCTGCCACGCACGGTTCGCCGGATCACGGGTCTCAAACACAAGACGCCCACCAGGCCGCAACGCGTCATATACGCCACGTAACGTCGCCTCCCAATCCTGGCGATCAGCAATCGCTTGAGCGACATTTCCGGTCATGGTGGCAAAGTCGACCTGCATCGAAGGCAACGCGGTCACATCGCCGTGGATCCAGCGCACCCGCTCGGCGCCCGGTTTAGCTCGCGCGACATCGAGTGAACCGCCGGCTGGGTCAACGCCGGTTACTTCAAGGCCACGGCCAGCTAAAAGCAGCGCGAAAGTTCCTGTTCCGCAACCAACATCCAACACGCGATGCGCACCGAGCTCGTCAGCGATAGCGACATACACATCGAGATCGCTGCGGTCGGGGTCGGTGTGTGAGTCATAGATTGCGACCAGCCGCGGATGCTCGAATATCTCATCAGCCATGCGGATAAGATAACGCTCAGTTATCCGCACCATCTCCCGCTGGTTGATCATGGCGTTCCACGTCGTGATCAAGGAGAAGCCAGTGGACCTTTGCCGTCAGCAGATGGAAGGCCGTTGCCCGCACCCAGGTCGAAGGCTGGGTCGGCGAGATCGAGGGCATCGACATGATCCTGACCTTCCTGCGAGCCAAGCGCGACGAGGCGACCCGGCTGACACGCCCGCAATCGATCGCCCTGGGTATGCCCGCTCTCAAGAATGCGGCGCGATGACCGGGTCAATCGCCTTGCTGCGGACGACCGAACACCGTTGTCCATCGCCGGGCAGCGACATCGCGCTCGAACGAGCTGAACAACTCTGGGGCGCCCAGCGCCAACGCCGCAGCCGCTGCGGCCCGGCCTGCCTGCTGCCAACCCGGATCCGCGAGAAACTCTACCTCATCGGCCTCGTCCCAGGCGAACAATCCGCAGTCGGTGCGGCGAGCCGCCTCGTCCACTGCGGAATTCACGAGGCTCAAACCACGCCCCACAGGGGATCCGCTGCCACCGACGGCCAGCCATCGATTCCAAACCGCCTCGTAAAGACGGCGCTCTCCACCGTGGTCTATTGCCGCCAGATGATGGACCTGCTCCGCGGTCAGCCAGCGCGCCTGCTCCATCACAGATACCACCGAATCACCATGCGCACCCAATACCTGCCAGGCGGGCAGCTCCTCCACCACCGTCATGGCCTTGCACCGGAACCACCGGTTCTCCGGTCGAAGCCGAACGACTCCCTCCACATCCTCGACGCGCCACAGCCGACACGGCCAGGTGAGCACCTCGCGAGCGTCCTCATGCACGACCAACCCCTCGTCACCTACCAACTCGTGCGGCACCGGTCGGCTCCGCAAATGTTCCTGCGCGGCAAACAGCAATTCGGGCACGAAAACAACCCGCGCTCCCAGCGCCGGTACAGGCGCGCCGAACAGATCCGACCCATCCGGGGCATGGGCGAAAAAGAGGTCCACGACCGGATCATACCGACCATCCAGCCAACGGTTCGCCCAACTGCAGCATGCGGAGAAGCCTGCGTCCGACACTCGATGCTGTACGTCAACCCGAAGCTGCTGAGCCGACCCGACGACGCTCACACCGATCTCGACCACTGCGGGGCGATGCCCCTGGGTCGGCTGGCGATATCGAAGACGTCGACGTGTCCCTGACTTTCCGGCGAGCCAGGCGCGAGGACGCCCAACGACGGATACGGCACCCTGTGGTCGCCCTCCGCATCCCAGCTGAACAGCAGGAGAAGCCAAAATGACATCCCCGAGTGCCCAGCCAGTCAAGGGGCAGATAATTTTGCTATAACCAAAGCTGCGGATTTTACGTCTAGCGCGCGTGTCCCTATGCGCGAGAGCTCTCAGTACGCTGTGCGTTGTGAGCAGTCCGCAACGCATCTACCTAGCCCGCCTGGCTGGCATGGTTGTACTCGACCCGTACGGGGACCAGATCGGACGTGTGCGAGATGCCGTGCTGCGCGTGCGCGGCGACGACGGTGCTCCACGAGTCACGGGCCTGATCGTGGAAATCGTGCAGCGCCGCCGAATCTTCGTCCCGCTGGGCCGAGTGAGCACATTCGACATCGAAGCGGTGGTATTAAACACCGGAACCGTCAGCCTGAAACGTTTTGAGCAACGCCCCGGTGAACTGCTCGCGCTCGGCGATCTGCTCGACCGGCAGGTGCGCATTGCCGAAACAGACACTGCGGGTGAGCTGGTGGATGCCGCTATGGAGCAGACACGCAGTCGAGAGTGGCACCTAAGTCGGTTGGCCGTCCGCGAGGTCACTGGCAGGCTGTCGCGCCGCGGGCACTTGCACCAATTGGAGTGGCATGAAGTAACCGGAGTGATCGGGCACCACGAGCAGCAAGGCGCGACGAACCTGCTGGCCGTCGTGGATCAGTTGCACCCGGCTGACCTGGCGAAAGTGCTGCACGACCTCTCCGATAAACGCCGGGTCGAGGTCGCGATTGCGCTCACTGACGCCCGCCTGGCCGACGTGCTCGAAGAGCTACCTGACGACGACCAGATAGCCATTCTGGAAGCAATGGACGCCAACCGAGCCGCGGACGTTCTGGAGTCCATGAACCCTGATGACGCCGCGGACCTGCTGGGCGAGCTGCCCGAGGAACAAAAAGAACGGCTACTGGAGCTGATGCGCCCGGCTGATGCGGCCGGCGTGCGTCGGCTGCTCACCTATGCCGAGAACACCGCGGGCGCGCTGATGACCACCGATCCAGTGGTGTTGGGTCCAGACGCGACCGTTGCCCAAGCGCTTGCCAGAGCCCGGGATCCCGAGCTGCCAACCACCCTGGCCGCGCAGCTGTATGTATGCCGCGCTCCGACCTCAACGCCCACCGGAAGGTTTCTCGGTATCGCGCACATTCAGCGCCTGCTACGTGAGCCACCCTCAGAGCTCGTAAGCTCGATACTGGACACTGACATCGACCCGATGACGCCGCAGACTCCGTTAGCCGACGTCACCCGGTGTATGGCTACGTACAATTTGGTTGCGCTGCCCATTGTCGATGCCAGTGACCGACTGGTGGGTGCGGTGACGGTCGACGACGTGCTGGATCATCTCCTGCCCCGCGACTGGCGGGAGAAGGACAATGTCTGATTCCACGCGGCCGCAGTGGCGGCTAGACCAACCCAAGGTGAGGTCGGCACGTCGGCTGCCACGGTTCAACGCCGATGCGTTCGGCCGGCTGTCAGAACGGTTTGCGCACTTCTTAGGCACTGGCCGATTCTTATTGTTCCAGAGCATATTTGTGGGAATCTGGATCAGCCTGAATCTCGCGCTGGTGGCCTACCGGTGGGATCCCTATCCGTTCATTCTGCTGAATTTGGCGTTCTCTACTCAGGCCGCTTACGCCGCGCCACTGATTTTGTTGGCGCAGAATCGCCAGGCCGACCGTGACCGCATCTCTTTGGACGAGGACCGACAGCGGGCAGAGGCCGCCAAAGCCGACACCGAGTATCTGGCCCGCGAAATCGCCTCGCTGCGTTTGGCGATCGGCGACTTAGCGACCCGGGACTACTTACACGACGAGGTAAATCGACTCCTGGAAGATATGCCCAAGTCAAACGACGATCAGCGGATCTGATATTCACAGTACTGATACTAAAGATCGGAACGTTAACTCCTCTAGTTCAGAACCAGTGCCTGCAAGGCGCAACGCTATAGACGCGCAACGGCAAGACGGTAAACTTCGTGGTCATCGCGGATTCCAACAACGACGACGACAACGGTGTCTGGGTCGACTACGGGTTCAAGCCGGTAAACTACTCGAAAGCGTTCTGGTCGCTGCCCATCGACATCAAACTTTAGCCGAAACAACCCGGCGAGATTACCAGAAATACCCCGCTCACCCAGGGCTTTTCCTTGTTTGCGGTGCAAGCGAGATCTTGAACAGTGTGGATCGCAGTTTGCGCCGCAACGGGATATTGCTCGTTGAGCGCCTGCAAATCGTTCCAAGCGTCCGATCCCCATTCAACGCCATATGTCGCCCTGCTACTCAGCGGACTCGCCCTCACTGCTCTGGGTTTTAGCGAGTCGCCGTAACACCTCTGCGTGACTTATCCTTAAGCCGCCTTTGGCCAAACGTTTGCGAGCGAGCTCGAGATCAATTTCGTCTTCGAGCTGCTCGACGAGTCGTTGCCATAACGAAAAAGGCACGATCACCGCCTGCGGGCGGCGGTGCGAACCAAAAACCACCGGCTCGACTTTGCCGGCATCGAAGGACGCCGCAATTTTACTGAGTTGGTCACGTACTTCGCCAGTCGTCACCACAGTTGCATTCATACTGAATAGTCTACCAAAAATCGTAAAGAAAATCCGTACGAAATTTACTTATTCCTGCTGATTACCCACTTCGGGCAACGTCAACAGTTGGTAGCAGTACTACAACTAGCTTAGCTGTAGCAACGCCGGGAAAACACGCCTCCACAAGCCCGTAGCATGGGGAGTATGTCTACGTCGCTACCTACGCAAGAGCAGCTCCGCGAGGCGTTGCATACTGTCATCGATCCCGAGATCAAACGCCCGATTACCGATCTCGGCATGGTCAAAAGCATCAGCATCGGCGACGACGGCAGCGTTGATGCGGCGATCTTCCTCACCGTGGCCGGCTGCCCGCTTAAAGAGACGCTCACTCGCGACATCACCAACGCGGTGAGCGCACTGCCTGGCGTGACCGGTGTTCGCGTCGAGCTAGATGTGATGAGCGAGCAGCAACGACGCGAGCTGCAAACCCAGCTCCGCGGCGGCAAACCCGAACGAGAGATCCCGTTCGCGCAGCCGAGCTCCCGTACCCGGGTATACGCCATCGCATCCGGCAAAGGTGGGGTCGGCAAATCCAGCGTCACTGTCAACCTGGCGGCAGCACTGGCATCCCGAGGGCTGTCTGTCGGCGTGGTCGACGCCGACATCTACGGTTTTTCCATCCCAGACATGATGAGCGTGCAGCATGCGCCGACCAAGGTGGGGAAGATGATTATGCCTCCGGTCGCCCACGGAGTGAAAGTGATCTCGATCGGCATGTTCACCCCCGACAACAGTGCCGTGGTGTGGCGTGGGCCCATGCTGCACCGGGCGTTGGAACAGTTCCTCTCCGATGTGTACTGGGGCGACCTGGACATTCTGCTCATCGACCTACCACCGGGCACCGGCGACATTGCCATTTCCGTCGCTCAGCTTGTTCCCACCGCTGAAATCGTCGTGGTGACCACCCCACAGCAAGCGGCGGCGCAGGTGGCCGAACGTGCGGGCTCTATATCTAAGCAAACGCATCAACAGGTGATCGGTGTCGTGGAGAACATGTCCTGGTTACAGCTCCCCGATGGCACACGCGTCGACGTTTTCGGCACCGGCGGCGGGCAAGCGGTTTCCGACGCGCTCAGCCGCCTCATGGGTACCGCGGTACCGCTGCTCGGCCAGATACCGCTGGATCCGCAACTGCGGGAGAGCGGCGACATTGGTATGCCGTTCGTACTCAGCCATCCCGATAGCCCGGCGGCAAAAGCGCTACTGGCAACTGCTGACCACCTTGCCGTGCGTGGTAGTAGCCTGGTGGGCCGCTCACTCGGGCTCACCCCGGTGTAGCACCCCGCCTTCTGTAACGCCGGGAGGCCCGTTGAGGCCACCGCTGGGCGTAAAATGACGATCTATGACAACAGTTCTCAGTCTCGCGCTTCTGTGTTCGACAGTGGGCGGCACAGGAGCAATCCTGGGCATCGCCAATGCCTATCCGGAAGCCTCGATTGCCGCATTCAGTGGTGACGGTGTTGCTCAGCGGAGACTTCACGTGTCCCAGTTCGCCGCGAGAGCACTTCCTTTCCCCAAGAACGTAAAGCAGTTAACTTTAGAGCGGTTTGGAACCTCAGTTGTCACCCGCGCTTGAAAATTATGTTGCGTCGGGGTCAAACGTGGCCGCGGCACCGTCCTGCCGAGGCCGACGCCGTCCGCCAGTCTGACCGTTACTCCGGCCGCCAGTAGCTGAAACGCCGTCGGCATCTACCCCGGAGCCAAACATCGGATGGTTAGAGTTGAGGAAGCTAGTGTCGAAATCAGCGTCATCCATGGCCCCAGCTCGGGGATCAAGGCCCGCCTCGGCTCGCATGCGCTGCAACACTTTTCGGTAGTCGCCCTCGCCTAAGGTTTTCTGAAACGGCTTTCGCAGCTCTTCCTCTTCGGTTTCTGACAGTAAGTGTTTACGGAGTAGCTTCTTAGGATGTAAATCCTCTAGCTCCACATCCGGACCGAGTTGCTCACGAAAATCCTGCGTGGCCTCACGCGCCATCTCCCGGACCCGCCGCAGGGTACGAGCACCGTCGCGCGCCACCTTGGGTAGCCTGTCGGGCCCGAAGATAAACAACGCGAGCAAAACCAAAACAATAATCTCCGGCCAACCCAGATTGTTAAACATGGCCCCAGCCTACGACGCCTCTCAACGCAACCTCGCCTTGATGCCAGATCACGTTTGGACCGACTGATCCGCCAATTTCATGGATGTCTCCGACGTTTTATCATCCCGCTTGTAGCTGACCTGCACTGTTTCTCCAGCAGCATGCTTTCGAATGAGCGCGACCAAAGCTACAGCGTTTTCGGTTGGCTTACCAGCAAAACGCGTGATGACGTCACCTGCCTTGAGGCCAGCCTCCGCGGCGGGGCCACCCGGCTCCACGCTGGCCAAGGTCACCCCTGGGCTAGTGTCTCCGCCACGCGCGGCTCCTCCACCAGAAGCAACATCCTGAGCAAGCCGAATACCAATCACGGTCCGACGCGCCTGTCCAGAGGAGATGATCTGTTCAGCGATACGTTTAGCCTGGTTAATCGGGATTGCAAACCCCAAGCCTATGTTGCCGCCGCCTGGCAGCGAGGCAATTGCGGAGTTCACTCCAATCACATTTCCCGAGCCGTCCACCAGGGGGCCACCTGAATTGCCAGGATTAATTGGCGCGTCAGTTTGCAATGCGGCCATGTACGCCTCGGCACCCCCGGTTTCAACACCTGGTTCGGTACCCCCGGTGAGTACAGGCCGATCCAAGGCGCTAATGATTCCGGCGGTCACCGTCTCGCTTAAACCCAGCGGGGCACCAAATGCCACGGCAGGGTCGCCGACCCGAATCTTGTCTGAATCACCGAACTGGACCGGCGTAAGGTTTTCGGCGCCCTCTGCCTTGATCACCGCGAGATCGGTTCCGGGATCACGGCCCACAACCTGCGCTTTATGGGCAGATCCGTCATGGAAACGCACGATGATATTAGTCCGGTTTCCACCCGCGGATGCCACATGGTTATTCGTCAGGATGTAGCCCTCTTTGGAGATGACCAACCCGGAGCCATTGCCGGCCAGCCTTCCGGCATTGATATCAATGGTTACCACCGACGGCTGAACCTTCTCTACCACGCCAGCCACCGATTCAGGCGGCCGTTTTGCTAGTGCGGGCGTGTCGCCATTGCTGGCACCCAACGAAGTGGGTGTTCGACCGTCACCATCTCCACTGGATGAAATGCCATAGCCGATGGCGCCACCAGCTAAACCTGCTACCAGGGCAATTATCACGGCTAGTACGAGGTAAAACCCACTACCCTGTTTTCCAAACGGCGAGGACTGAGTCGGGGGCAGCTGCTCGGCGGCGGGACGCTCCTCCTCCGAACGGTGGAAGCGCCAAGGATCATTCGGCGCATTATCCCCCAAACCCCGCGGTTCAGCCATGGTGTCGTTTGGAGATCGTGAGCCGCTCACGGTCGTATTTTTCGTAGTGCTCGACGACCAATCTGAGTTAGCGGCGGGAGCATTGGCTGAGCTATCGGCTGAATTAGCCCCACCCGAGCCTGGGCTAGGTGAACTGGCGGACGGCACGTGGCTCTCTGGCGAAGGTACCCCTGTTTCTTGTTCCACGAAACAAACCCTCCCATATCACTGACCCCAGCCACGCTGTCCTCAACGCACCCTGAGGCGCAAGTAACCAACGATCACGCGTGCATATTAAATGTACCCAGCACGGCTTCACAGTACTCACGATGCAGGCGAAACAACGTTCGCGACGGTGATCAAAGCAACACTAGAAGCCGAACCAACGTTAGGCAGCGACTTTACTGAGCTCGGAGTAGAGTCCCTTCGCCTCATCTGCCGACATCTCGACAACGAGCCGACCGCCACCTTCCAGCGGTACACGCAGCACGATGCCACGGCCTTCCTTGGTGACCTCAAGCGGACCATCACCGGTCCGCGGCTTCATGGCCGCCATCTTTGCACTCCTCGCGTTGGGGCTAGCATAGAGCGCCCGGTAGTTGATGCTGTTCTACTGGGAACGATCAACTGTCGGACACTCTTATCCATCGGGTTAACTCGAGCGCCGCTCGAAGCATCATTACGGTGATTCTTCCGTATCACTACGGGCTTGTGTGCGCGGCCCCCACGTGTGCCCCCGCAGCTAGTCTCACTTCTGGTCCACCAACTCGACACTTCAGTCGTTTTCGGCACACCGCCCGCGGGTGCGCTTAGCTCGGCGATGGCGAGTGTGATCGGCGAGCGCATGCTCGCGAGCCCTTACGAGGTGGTGCACGA